>NZ_JAYMGA010000003.1:0-385452 GCF_035656455.1 Haloarcula sediminis
CTCCCTGAGACGGCGCTGCCCGACGAGCGGCGCGAGTCGGCCGGCGTTCCCGCGGGCTCCCAACGGCTGAGCCACAGGGTGCGAGGTTCTGACCGAAGAGAAGAACCTCGATGAGGTAAGCGGGGCGGGACGGCCCGCGAGCCCCGAAGGCGTTGGGCCAGCGGCGGGAGCGAAGCGAGTCTTGCACGCCCCTGCGAGACCGTCGGCGTCTGAGCCTGAGGCCCCTTCGGGGCGCGCTGTTTTGGTATCCATCACCAGCAGAATCGTCTCCTCGCCGCGGTAGGCCGGCCCGGCGAAAACAGGGACGACGGTCAGTCGTCGACAGCGGCGGCGCCCGCCTCCGGGTCCGCAGTTACGCCCGACTCGGCGACGACCGCTTCGTTGGCCGCGACCCAGCGCAGGAGCAGGAACGCGAAGACGTACTTCGCGCCGATGTCCAGCGCCGAGTAGCCCCACGAGGTGATACCCACGCTCTGGACAAGTGCGAGTCCCTCGACGCCCAGCGCCCAGATGACCGGGTAGCCGAGCCACAGCACGACGGTCAGGGCCCTGAGAGTGCCGAATATCTCGTCGGTCCCGGCCGCGGCGGCGGAGTCGGGCCACTCGACGAGGACGGCGTACAGCACCACGACGAAAAAGGCACAGCTGATGAGGTAGAACACCCACCGGAGGGCGTACGACGAGGTGACGAGCGCGGCCGCAAGCCCGGTGACACACATCCCGATGTCGGCCGCAATGACGGTAAAGAGATCGGGGGTGTCGACCTTCGCCAGCAGTCCGAGCGCAAGCAGTATCATCGGCGTCGACAGCGTCCAGGTGAGGTAGCGACCCCACTGGCTCATCACTTCCTCGCCGGCCAGCGCGTGACCGGCCGGCATCTCGATGAATCCGACCGTCAGCCCCGAGAGGAGCCCGGTGTAACTGGAGATAGAGACCAGCGGAATCATCAGCGTCGCGGCGAAGATGAACTTCGCCCGGGAGTCGGTCACGTTCCGGCCCATATACACGAACAGGAGCGCGGCGAAGCCGGCGAGCGCGATGTTGATCCAGAGGGACGACGACAGCAACACGTCGCTCTGTATCGCGTCTACGGCCGCCGCCTGGGTGGCCTGAAGCAGTGCTGCCGTTGCCGCCGTTGGTACTAGCATGTACTTGAAGATGACAGCGAGCCCTTAAATTCACCCACCCAAACCCTATAGGTACGGCTGTTGGATGTTCGGTTCGAAAACGCCCAATTCGGAACAGTCTCGCGCCATCGGGCACGATATCGTGACGCCCGTCGGTTCGGTCCGTGCGTGGTGGAGGGCCGGCAGGGACCGGGGTTGTCAGAACTCTCCACACCGGCTGACGGCTTCGGCGTGTTCGGCCCACTTCTCGACGGTGGCCTGCCCCCAGTAGTGGACGGCGCGGCTCCGTTCGTCGAAGTCGAGCAGGCCGATGCGGTCCAGTTCGGGCAGGTGCGTTTCGACCAGGGCCTGCTCGATGGCCTCGACGGTGGCGTCCGAGTCAGCGACTCCGCTCTGTTGGGCCCGCCGGGCGACGGCTGCGGCCAGCGTCCCGACATCGACACCGGTGTCCTCGCACGTCACGAGATACCGACAGACCGCTCGCCGCCGCCAGTCCGACAGCGCCTCGAACACGTCGTCTATCATCGGCGTGTCGAGGCCGCGGTCCTGGGGAGTCATCCCACGCCACTGGTCAGCGCGTGGGCCGTTTTGCTGGTCGCTCATTCTCGCATGTCGTGATAACGGCCCTCAGGGATATCAACAGACCACCTAGACATTTAGGCTAGTGTCGACTGTCCGAATAGACTAGGCAGTGTGGTCCCTCAGCTATCAAGTATCCTGTCCAGCAGGTTGCGCTCGGCCCGCCGGAGATGCTGGTGCAGCGTCGACGAAGCGATATCGAGCGTGTCGGCCAGTTGTTCGGCGTTCGTATCCCGGGGCCACTCGTAGTACCCGGCGAGGTAGGCCGAACGGAGCACCTCCAGTTGTCGGTCAGTCAGCTCCCCCCTGAGAGAGGCGCTGTCGCCGGCGGCTGTCGGCTGTCGGTCCCGGGACTGTTTGACCACCAGCTCGAAGCCGGGCGCGTGCTCCGACAGTGTATCGAGTATCGTTCGGGGTTCGGCGTCGGGCGGTGCCTCGACAGTGATAGTGAGGACCTCGCCGTCCGCCACGATGTCGATCGGTCTGACGCCGACGTCGAGAAGCACGGAGTAGTACGAGTCCGCCACCCTGAGTTCGACGACACCGCTGTCCCCGTCGGCGCGGATAACCCGCCCGTCCGGGACCAGTTCGTGGTCGAGGAGGTCGGCCAGCGTGTCCGCCGGGGGCGCTCCCTCGACGGAGAGATAGGCCAGGACCCCCTCACCGAGGTCGACGCTACCCGAACTGCGGAAGACACAGTCGTGTTTCGCGGCCACGCCCAGCGGGTAGGCGTCGGGCGAGGTCGACTGGAACTCCATCTCGACGACGCGGTCGTGAGCCAGCAGCCGCCGGTTCTGGACGGCCGTGTACGCGAACCCGACCATCTCACCCAGCACGGTGAAGGCCTCGACGGCCCGCTCGCTGAACGCTTCGGGCCGGTTCGCGTACACGGCGAGAACGCCGTGGATGGCCTCGTCGTGGCACAGCGGGACCATAAGCGCCGAGCGGAACTCCCGGGCCAGCGCCGCGTCGCGCCACGCGGCGACGCAGTCGTCGGTCTCGATATCGTGGACGACCTGGGTCTCGCCGGTCCGGATCGCCTCCGCCCCGGGGGTCACGTCGTCGGCCGCGGAGCGCTCTGAGACGATGTCGAGATAGCTGTCGTCGTCCCCGGCGACGGTTGCAGCCCCGAGTTGCGTGCTCGACCCCTCGCGCTCGCCGATCCACGCGAACTGGTAGAGGTCGGACTCGACGAGGTGGTCACACACCGTCTCCTCGATGGCGGACCGGGTCGCCGCCGACCCGAGCGCGCCGATAACGTCGTGGATGAGGCCGTGGACCTGTGCGAGCGTCGCCAGCTCGTCGCGCTGTGTCTCGAGTGCGCGCTGGCGCTCCTTTCGTTCGGTGATGTCCCGGTGGATGCCGACGGCACGCAGGGGCCGCCCGTCGTCGCGCTCGACGACGCGGCCGATGTCGCGTATCCAGCGGTAGTCGCCGGCCCGTGTCCGCATCCGGTATTCGCAGTGGTAGGTGTCCGTCTCGCCCGAGAGGTGGGCGTCGATAGTACCCCAGGCCCGGTCGAAGTCCTCGGGGTGGACCAGCTCCTCCCACGTCTCGAGGCGGTGTTCGATGTCCGCGACGTCGTAGCCCAACATTCCGGCCCAGCGCTCGTCGAAGGTGACGTCGCCGCTCTCGACGTCCCAGTCCCAGACGCCGAGTTCGGCCCCCTGAAGGGCGAGTTCGAGCCGCTCGGTCGTCTGTTCGAGCTCGCGCTGGCGCTCCTTTCGTTCGGTGATGTCCCGATAGAGCCAGATGTTCGCCGGCCCGGCCGGGAGGTCGACCGGGAGGTAACTGCGCTGGACGACGCGCCCGTCGGCCAGTTCGAGGTGTTCGTTGAGCCGGCGCTCGCGACGGTCGGCGAACCGGTCAAACGCCGTCAGGAACCCCGTCCGGTCGGCGAACTGGTCGGCGACGGCCTCGGCAGTGTCGAGACTGTGGGTCCCGACGAGGTCGTCGGGCGACTCTTCGACATCGAACAGGTCGACGAACCGCTGGTTCGCGGCGAGGATGCTCCGCTCGCTGTCCTCGACGAGGATACCGACCGGGAGCGCGTCAAACAGCGTCGACAACAGCGTGTTCGACTGTTCGAGTTCCCGTTCCCGCTGGACGCGCTCGGTGACGTTCTGGGCGAGCGCCATCCCGGAGACGACCGCGCCGTCGCTGTCCCGTATCGGGATGGTCTGAACATCGTAGTGCCGGCCGGCGACAGTAGCGTGGAGGGAACTCGTCTCGCCCGCCAGAGCGTCCCGGTGGGCCTGTTCGAGCCGGTCGGCGTTTTCCGGCGGGAACGCCTCGACGGGCCGCTTCCCGAGCACCTCCGAAGGGTCTACACCCACACGCTCCAGCTCGTCGCCACCGGCCATCGTGTACCGTCTTTCGTCGTCGAACAGGAAGACCGCGCCGTTGGGGAAGTGATCGACCAGCCCGTCGAACAGCTCCTTGCGCCGCTCTAGCTCCCGTTCGCGCTCGATGCGGTCGGTGATGTCGCGGGTGACACCCATCAGGCCGCTGTAGTCGCCGTGTCGGTCGTACAGCAGGGTGTAGTGGATCGATATTTCCCGTTCGGTGCCGTCCTTGCGCTGGAAGGTCAGATCGACTGTGGTGCTGTCCGACTCGGAGGCAAGCAGCTCCGCGATGGTCCGCTGGCCTTTCTCCAGTTCGCCCGGTGCCAGCGTCCGCTCGGCGTGTTCGCCCCGCAGTTCCGACGGCTCGTAGCCGAGGTTCCTCGCGAACGACTCGTTACAGAAGTCGATCACGCCCCGTTCGTCGAGAGTGTACAGCCCGTCCTGTGCCTGCTCGGTCAGCAGTTCCAGCATCGAAAGGCGGGCGTCGCGTCCGGCCGTCTCGGTGACGTCCCTGACCAGAACGAGCGTCGTCGCCCCCGCCATCTCCCGGAGCGGATACCGCTGCAGGAGGAGGTGTCGCTCGTTGGCCGCCGCCCCGGTCCGGATGGTCGCCGGCTCCGGCGGGTCCTGACTGAACTGTTCGACGGTGGTGACGCCGCTGTGGTCCGCACAGAGAGTGGCGAGTTGCTCGTAGATATCGTCGGTCGCCGGGAGGTCGCTGGTGCCGACCAGCGCGACCAGCGACATACTGGACCAGACGATATCGCCGTCATCGACGAGAAACACGGCCTGGCCGGTCTCGGCCTGCCGTCTGACGCCGGCCAGGGCCTGCTGGAGCGCGTACTCGCTCCGTTCGGTCGGGGTATCGACCGTGCTGACGACCTTCTCCGCGAGGAAGGCCCCGCGGTCCGTCGCCCCTTTCTCGACGACCGTCCGCATCGCGTCGGCCAGCGCGTCGGCCAGCGCCGTCGGGTCGCGGTCCGTATAGACGATGACCGGCGCGTCGACGGTCTCCAGTAGCGGTCCGACGTCGTCCAGCCCGGCGGGGTCGACGACCAGACAGGCCGGCGGCGTCACCGCCGCGACCTCCATCGCGGCCTCGACGGTGCCGACACTCGCCACCGAGAGGTCCTCGCGCTGGTCCGCCATCGCGGCCCGCGTCCGCTCGCGGACCGCCGCGTCGGCGTCGACGTACAGTACCTCGGCTGCGTCGCTCGGCGAGGGCATGTCCGTGCCGCCGACTATCAGCTCGCGGCTCGTTGAATCGTTCGTCATCCGTCGTCCGGTGATAGCAGTACCGACAGCGCCGACGAACTATAGCGTATCGGTGGCGTCAACGTTGAGAGCCCGCCTCGGCGACCGACGCCAGCGTCAGCCACGTGTTACACCCGGCCCGCAGGGCGACGAGGTCCTCGGCCGCGACGGTCACCCGCAGCGTTGCGCCCTCGCGAGCCAGTTGCGCGGTCGTGCGGTCCCCGTCGATGTCGCCGACCTCCGGCCGGAGGCTGCGCTCGACGCGACGAGCGACCGACTCGTCCGGATAGTCCAGCGTGAAAACAGTCCGGTGGGATGGCGTCATACGGGTTGTTGCAGTGGTTCGCTGATGTGTGCCGACCACACCAGCTGGAGACGGGCTACAACGGTCCGTATCACTTGACGTCGATTTCTTTGACGTCGGGCGAGCGCTCCTTCAGCAGCACGCGGTGGCCACAGTACGGACAGCGGACGCCACCGTACTCATCGAGTGTTACGTCGCGCTTACAGCGTGAACACTTGTAGCTCATATCAGGGGATACCGGACGCGTTACTCCTCGTCGTCCTCGGCGAGTGCGGCGCGGATGGAGCGACGGACCGTCTTGCCACCGGGGGTCTCGGGCTTGTAGCTCCCGCCGGTGTACTTGTAGTCGCAGTAGCCACACTGCCAGATGCCGGTGCCCTGGCGGTCGACCTTGTCCTCGCCGCAGTTCGGACAGGTGTGGTCCTCGTTCATCTCCGCCTCTATCTCTGCGACGCGCCGCCGGGAGACACGACCGTAGCGAGCGCCGAATCGGCCGGAGCTGCCGGTCTTTCCGCTCTTGCTAGCCATAGTACCCGTTTGTCGGCCCAGCGGCCACATAAGCCCTTCGAGATAGCGGCTCGCCGCGTGGCACAGTCACAGCGATTAACGGGCTCGACGGCGAACGCCCGCGGTGCCATGGACGGCGTACTGCCGCCGAATTCGCCCGAACAGCCGGCGGCCCGGCGTGTGTGGAGGACCCGGCCGCTTGACTCACTCGTCCTGTAGCTCGGCCTCGACAAGCGCCTCGTTGAGGTCCGCCCGGACGTGCTCGCCGAGTTCGCGGTCGCCCGCCGTCGTGACGACGCGGTTCTCCTGGACGCTGGAGCCGTCCCGGATGAGCACGCGGACGTTGCCGTTGGCGTCCGCGCGGGTGGCTTTCGCCCGCACGCCCGTCGGCGAGGAGGCCCCGCCGGCGTCGATTGGCCCCGGGATGACCTTCTTGACGTGTGGATGGCCGGCGACGGTGTAGATGACCCGCTGTCCCGCCCGCCCCCCGATGAGCGTCGAGTGGCTCCCGCCCAGTTTCGACTCGGGCGCCGCGTCGACGACTTCGAGGGCGGGCTCGCCCTGCCGGTCGATGACCCGCTGGACGGGGTCGTCGCCTTTCACCCGGAAGAACTCGTGGTGCAGTTGCCCCCGGACGGCGTTGATGACTGCGCGGTCGCCGGTGACATACACCTCCTCGGGCCGTTTCCGCTGTACCTCGTCGGCCACGAGCCCGGCGAAGTTCCGCAGCTCGACGACCGCGTGCTGGTCGCTGCCCTCGCCCTCCGGTGTCGTCGTCACCGTCCGTGCGCCGACGGCCTCGCCGTCCAGCAGACAGGTGACCGTCGCCCGCTCGCGTTCGAGTTCCAGCACGACCGCGTCGGCGTTGGCAGTGCGACAGACCAGGCAGTAATCGCCCGGGCGGTCGAGTTCGCTCGCACACTGCCGGCAGTCCATGTCGATTTGTAGGGACGCTCCGGTGGATAAGCGAGGCGGTTCTCAGTCGTGCGTCCAGTCAGTCACCGGAGCGCCAGTGTAAACAGCCGGAAAGCCCCGCCCATGCCGGCTGGTCAAACAGTGCTGGGTGGGACTGAAAGGGGCGGCGGGCTGAGCGAAGGCGGGCGACGTAAGCACTGGAACGAGCGCAGCGAGTGAAGGGCACAGCGAGCCCCCCGAGTTCAGCCCGCCGGGGCTTTCTGGCTCTGAGAGATGGGTACAGTGAATCAGTAGGTCGATTAGCCCAAAACTACGTCCCAGGGTCGTTCTTGCGGAACTCCCGCAGCAACACGGTGGCGTAGCTGCCCTTGGGCAGCGCGAACTCGAAGGTGAGAGCGTCGCCGTCCCGACGCACACCCAGGTCCGTCCGGACCTGCACCGCCCGCCGCGTTCCACTACTATCGAACTCGCCGGGCAGGTCGAAATCGCCCGGTTCCAGTCCCACGTCGTCGAGTACCTCGCGCTCTATCTCGCCGGGTTCGCCGTCGGCCAGCTCCGTGTCGGTGCCGACCAGCGGCGCGGTGACGAACGCGCGGCCCCGCTCGCAGTGGCGCTCGACGGTCCGCAGGCGCTTTTCCGTGACGCGCTGAATCCTGTCGGTGTCGGGCAGCGGGAGGTCCTCCGGCGCCTCGCTGTCTTTGAAACACACCACGTCGCCCTCGACCGGCCGGTCGAAGGGCAGGCCCCGCGCCAGCCGCTCCGAGAGAATCCGGTTGAACACGTAGGACTGGGCGGCGTTGACAAAGAGCGTCTGGAGGTTGGTGGGAAGGGTCTCGACGGCCTCGCGGAAGTCCGCCGGCGTCTCGCCGCCGTTGTCTACCAGTTTGTGACACATCGACCGCTCGTAACCCAGCGCCCGGGGCAGTCGCTCCAGAGCCCCCTGCCAGTCCTCGGTCTCGTCGACGTACGCGCGGGCCGCCTGCGTGTCTTCGGGTTCGCGCTCGTGGGGATTACCCACGTAGGCGAGTACGGCCTCTTTCCACGCCTCGCGGACGATAGCCAGGCCGACCTCGTGGGTGACTGGCCGGCGCGAGCCAAAGCGCTGCTGGCCGAAGTAGTTCGGGACAGCAACGGTGACGGCGTCGTCGGGGAGCGCCGCGGTGTCGGCATCGGCGTCGCCCCCGCCGGCAAAGGCCCGCAGGTCCGAGCAGACCGCAGCGGCGTTGTCGGGGGCGTCGGTATCCCGGACCACGATCTCGAAGGCGTTGCCGGCGAGGTCACCAAAGAGGATGGGGCGGCCGGCGCGGCCGACGACCTCGACCTCGGCGCCGTCCAGTTCCGGGAGGTCGTCGGGACCGACGCCCTTCACCGAGAACAGCTGTCGGGTGACCGCGCGCTTGTCCTTCGTCCCGGCCCAGGAAACGCGTTCGCGGGAGATACCGAGCTTGTCCGAGAGGGCGCTGGCGAAGTCGTTTGTGTCCCAGTTGTGAAGTTCAGCCCGGAAGACGAGATGCGGGTAGCCGCCGGTATCGGCGTCGACCGGGGCGGTGTCGAACGACTCCAGTTCCGTGACGCGGAAGTCCTCGGGGCTCGCCCGCAGGTGGCCGCCCACGCCGTCGGCGTCGCTGACGTAGTATGCCATGCCGACGGTCCGCTCTATGGGATGGGCCTCGCGCATTGCCCGAGTGTTCGTCGGACAGCGCTTAGGGTTGGCGTTCTGTGCGTGACACGACTGTCAAAAACGGGCCACGCTGATTCCGCACCGTCGGTGATCTCGACCTGACCGGGAAAGCCCTCGGCCAGTTCCGGTCCCGCGGCTCGCTGCGCGCTTCGGCCCCGCCGCGGCCTGCAGTGCTTACGTCGCCGGGGGTCCCGGAACTGGCCTCGCCCTTTCAGTCCACCAGGTAGTCCACGGGAAGCCTGCCCTCCCCCGGGTCGCTCGTGCGTGGCGGCGCCACGCAGCTCGCTCCCGGCCGATGGCGACTCGTACGGGTCGACCTCCCTGCTGAAATCACTCGTAGGGTTCGAACTCCCGCCCGAAGACGACGAAGTACGCGACCCCGAGGGCGCCGACAGCGGTCGCTACGGCAAACGCCAGCTGCGGGCCGGCCTGCAGGACGAAGCCGCCGAGGTCGACCGCCCAGTCGGCGCCGTAGAGCCACCCGCCCAGGGCGGCGCTGGGGATGACGAGCGTGTTCCGGACGAGGTAGTAGCTCCCGGTGACGCGGCCGCCGGCGTCGGCCTGTGCGGGGCCGACGATGAGCGCCTTGTGGGCCGGGAGGCCGGCGAATCGCAGGCCGGAGTAGGCAAACAGGAGGAGCAGCACCCACTGGTTCGCGGGGGCGAAGATGAGCAAGAGCGGGAACAGGGCATAGACGGAAAAGCCCAGCGCGACGGCTGGCTTGAGCCCGGCGTACTCTGCGAGCTTCGAGACCGGCGCCATCGAGAGGATGGCGACGACCATCTCCACGCCGAGCAACACGCCGAAGAAGGCGTCGGGCCGCAGGTCGAAGCCGAAGCCGGTGAACCCAACCGAGAGGAAGTCGGTGACGACGATGACGAAGAAGACATACACCATCCCGTTGGCGAAGCGGACGAGCGTGTCGGCGACCAGCAGCGGGCGCAGCGTCGCGGGCATCTCCCGGAGGTCCGTGAGGACCTGGGAGACCCCCTCGAAGGACTTCCCGAGCGTGTCCTCGCTGGCGTCATAGAGGAGATGCTGGGCGACGGTGGCGACGGCGCCGAAGCCGATGGCCACGAGCAAGACCAGCTGGAAGCCATCGAGGAAGCCGACTGTCGCGGCGAGCAGGCCCGCGGCAAGCAAGGGGCCGACGAGAAAGCCCAGCCGGCGGAACACCTCCGTGCTGGCAAAGCCCATCGCCAGCCGGTCGGGCGGAACGGACTGCTTGACGATAGCGAACGTCGCACCCAGCCCGAAGGACTTCCAGGCCTGGGCGAGAAAGAGCCCGACGAAGACGAACAGCCAGGCGGGCAGCGAGAGGGGGCCGACGGTGACGCTGCCGACGACGGCGGCGAGATACCAGACGCCAAAGCCCAGCGTCGCAAGCACGCCGAAGGCCGTCAGCGCGAACCGGGAGCCAAGCCGGTCCGAGACCGCGCCGCCGGGGTAGGGGTAGACGGCGCTGATGAGGTTGCCGACGCTGCCATAGAGCCCGATGACGCTCGCGCTCGCACCGAGGACGCGCATGTATTCGGGCAGGTAGCGGCTCGTCATCTGGAAGGCAAGCGAGAAGGCAAGCATCGACAGCGAGAGGACCAGCACGTCCCGCTCCAGGGCGAAGAACTGCCGGAAGGAGTCGAGGGGGTCGACCTCCCCCTCGGTTCGGTCGGTGGCCATTGTCGAACCCAAGTGCCGGCACGTACTTATACCCACCAACGACGGCGCGAGCGGAGCTATCGAGGGCTATAGAGAGCTATGAACCGCTGGACCGGGCCGGTTTAGGTGGGGTATAACGAGGGCGGTCCCGCGGCGACTGTCGGACAGGTGTCGCCACGTGGCCGAACGCGATAGCGCACAACACGGCGAGCGGGAATCGACCGACTGGTGGGAAACGAGCGCCGTCGAGATAGCGGAGTTCGGCGGTGTTACGGTCGCGTATCTCCCGGAGGCCGACGACGCGTGGATCTCCGGCTGGGTCGACGTGCCGCGATAGCGCGAAAACGAACTGCGAGGGCTTACTCCGCCGACGCGTAGTCGTCGAAGCGGTCGATGTCGACGCCCTCGTCAGTGACCTCGGCCAGCACGATACCGTTGCCGGAGCCGGTGTCGCGCTCGGCCGCAGCCTCGACGGCGCGGATGGCCAGCGCGCGGGCCTCCTCGACGCTCATCTCGGGGTCGTAGTTGCCCTCGATGGTCCCGGTGGCGACCATCGTCCCGGAGCCGGTGACGGTGTAGTCGTCCTGCAGGACGCCGCCGGCCGGGTCGACGCTGTAGACGTGGCTGCCCTCCTCGTCGACCCCGCCGATGATGGGGTTGATGGCGAAGAAGGGGCCGCCGCGGGCGAAGTTACCCGCGAGCGTCGCCAGCGCGTGAATCGACAGGGGCTCGTCGCGGCGGACCTCATAGAGGTTCGCCTCCGAGCGCAGCGAGCGGATAAAGGACTGGGCGCCGCCGACGCTGCCGACCAGCGTCATGGCCGCAGTCGGGTGAATCTGCTCGACCTTCTGGACGTTCTTGTTGGAGACGAAGCGGCCACCCAGCGAGGCCCGCCGGTCCGTCGCGATGACGACGCCGTCCTCGGTGGAGATACCGACAGTGGTCGTCCCGGTCTTGGTCACGTTCTCCTCGTCGCGGCCCTCGTCGTCCGAGGGGATGGTGCCCACGTCGGGCTCGTAGGCGTCGGTGAGTCGGTTCTCGGGGTCGTACATTATTCGTCACCTCCGAGTTCGAACTCGGCGAGCCGGTCGGCGATGTCGTCCTCGGCGAGCTTGCTGAACTGCTGGTCCTCGACGTCGATGGTGGCGATGTCGACGCCCGTCGCGTCGAGCCCGTCCTCGTTGACCGAGGCCAGGGCTCGCAGGGCCAGCTCGACGCCGGCCTCGAGGTCCATCTCCTCGGCGTACTCGTCTTCGAGGTACGTCTGGATGTCCTCGCGGGAGCCGCCGATAGCGACGGCCTGCCACTCGTAGGGGGTCCCCGAGGGGTCCGTCTCGAAGAGGCGCGGTTCGCCGTCCTCGATACCGCCGACGAGCAGCGCGACGCCGAAGGGACGCGCGCCGCCGGTCTGGGTGTACTGCTGGATGTAGTCGGTGACCTCCTTGGTCAGCGACTCGACGCTGGCGGGCTCGTCGTAGCGCAGGCGGTTGACCTGGGCCTGACGACGCGCCACGTCGATGAGCTGGCGGGCGTCGGCGACGTGACCGGCGCTTGCGACGCCGACGTGGTCGTCGATCTCGTGGATCTTCTCGATGCTGTCCCGTTCGATGAGCGGCGACCGGGCATGGCGGTCCGCGGCCAGCACCACGCCATCGGCGGTGCGGACGCCGACGCTCGCGGTGCCGCGTTTGACTGCCTCTCGTGCGTACTCGACCTGATAGAGGCGTCCGTCCGGGGAGAAGATGGTTATCCCGCGGTCGTAGGCCTGCTGTTCGTTTCCTTGCATTGTGGTGTACTCTGTTGTTCACCTGAGGTTAGTGTTTCCGGTATATAACCACATCGGCCCTCGCCGCCCTCAGTACAGCGAGAGGTCGCCAGTGATTCGGTCCACCGCGTCTTCCTCGCCTGGCCCCACCGCGAGTGCGGTGACGGTGCCGGGCTCCAGTTGCGTGTGGCCGGCGTCCCTGACGACAGCATGTGGCAGGCCAGCGCGCTCGGCCGCGTCGGCGAGCTCGAACAGCTCGGACTCGCCCGAGGCCTTGAGGACGACTTTCTTCTGACCCGAGCCCTTCCAGGACTTGCGGGCCTGTCGACCAGTGTCCTCGTAGGCCGACAGCGATGCGTGGGCGACCTGGGCGGCGAGTTTCCCCTCACCCATACCGATGTCGGCCCGCGCCACGATGGCCTGCTTCATACCCATACATAGCGACCGGTACATAAACCCCCGTCGGAGTCCCGCCGCGGTTGCACGTACCACAGGGCACTTACCGGTCGGGTGAGCAACGGGGTCGGACAGCCACGACCGAGACGGGGTACTTTAGGTCCCCCACGTCGCTAACACGGACAATGATACTCTCCGATGCGGACATCTTGCGCCGGCTGGAGGCGGGCGACCTCGTCGTCGAACCGCTCGACGACCCCGACATCCAGATTCAGCCCGCCAGCGTCGACCTGCGGCTGGGCCGGGAGTTCCTGGAGTTCCAGCACGCCAACATCCCCTGTATCCACCCCAACGCCGAACAGGAGGTCGACGAGTACGTCGAGCTGACCGAAATAGAGGAGGGCGGCGAGTACATCCTGCATCCCGGCGACTTCGTGCTCGGGACGACCCACGAGCGCGTCGAGATTCCCGACGACCTCATCGCCCACGTCGAGGGGCGGTCGTCGCTTGGCCGACTCGCCATCGTGGTCCACGCGACGGCGGGGCTCTGTGACCCCGGGTACAAGGGCCAGATAACGCTCGAACTGTCGAATCTCGGCACCGCGCCGGTCGCGCTCACGCCCGGAATGCGCATCTCACAGCTCACCTTCACCGAACTGAAGACGCCCGCGGACCGCCCCTACGGCGCCGAACGCGGCTCGAAGTACCAGGACCAGTCCGGGCCACAGGCGAGCAAGATACAGGGTGACAGAGAGTTTGGAGGCGACCAATGAGGGGCGACCGGTAACATGCGTTTCATCGAGGAGGTAGTCGTCGACGAGTTCCTCCCGACGTTTCGCTCGCTGCTCGCCGAGGCGTTGCGCGAGCGCGGCCTCACCCAGTCGGAGGTCGCCGACCTGCTGGGCATCAGCCAGAGCGCCGTCTCGAAGTACGTCCACGGCGAGGTCGAGCGCAACGAGCAGCTGCTCGACCACCGGGGCCTGACCGAACTCGTCGAGCGCATCGCTGAGGGACTGGCAAGCGGGGAAATGAGCTCCGTGCAGGCCCTGGTCGAGGCGGAGGTGTTCGTCCGCGAACTCGAACAGGGCGGCGTGCTCGCCCGGCTCCACGAGGCGGCTGTGCCCGAGCTGGCGGACTACGACGGCGAGTTCGCGGTCCACGACCCCGACTCCCGGCTCCGGGCCGCCGAACGGACGCTGTCGTCGGTCCGGCGGGGGCTCGGCGTCCTGGAGAACACCAGCGGCTTCGCGACGCTCATCCCGGCGGTCGGCTCGAACCTCGTCCAGGCCCTGCCCGACGGGGATGGCATCGACGACGTGGCCGCCGTGCCGGGCCGGATTCTGGACGTGAAGGGGCGGGCGACCATCCCCGCCGAGCCCGAGTTCGGCGTGAGCGAACACGTCGCGTCGGTGGTGCTTGCCGCCCGGGCGGCCGGCAGCCCGGCGCGGGCGGCCCTGAACGTCCGCTACGACGAGTCGGTCGTCGAGTCACTCGTTGCGGCGGGCCACACCGCCGCCGAGTTCGACGCCGAAGCAGCCATCGAGCCGGCCATCGCCGACGCACTCGCGGACGACCCCGAGGTCGACGTGGTCTACCAGACCGGCGGGATGGGCGTCGAGCCCGTGGTCTACCTGCTCGGCCCGGACGCGGTGACGGTGGCCGAGTGGACGCGGGACGTTCTGTGAGCGAGTTCTACAAACGGTGGGCGACCGTCTACGACCGTCTCGCCAGGCTCCCCGGCCTGCGGTCGTGGCGGGCCAGCGCGGTCGACGCGCTGGGCCTGTCGCCGGGCGACACCGTCGCGGAGATGGGCTGTGGCACCGGCGCGAACGTCCCCGAGCTACGCGAGCGGGTCGGCCCCACGGGGCAGGTCGTGGGACTCGACATCACCCGCGAGATGCTCCGGGCGGCGCGGCGACACCCCGACCGCACCGGCCCCAGTGTCGACTACCTGCGCGCCGACGCCACCCGCCCGCCGGTGCGGAACGTCGACGCCGTACTCGGGACTTTCGTGGCCGGGCTCTTTCCGGACCCCGCGGCTGTCGTGGACGCGTGGTGTGACTGTGTCGTCCCGGGCGGGCGGGTCGCGCTGTTGAACTTCCAGCGCAGCGACGCCGTCCCCCTGAACCTCGCCTTCGAGGGGTTTGTCCGACTCTCGGCGCCGGGCGCGCGGCTCTCGACTGACTCGCACGCCGACGCCTTCGAGCGGCGGGTGGCGGCCGCACGCCGACGGCTCACCGAGCGGACGGTCGACCGGCGCTACGAGACCTTCGGCGGCGGCTTCCTCGGGCTGGTCTCGGGGACCGTGCCCGGCGGCGACCGACAGTAACCACTTTATTTCAGGTATCAGTCCACTGTTGTATGGCAGCCGACAACGTCTTGACGACCCTGGCGGTCGCCGCCCTCCTCGTCCTCGCGGGGTGTCCCGGCGGTCCGACCAGCGGACCGGACGGGACAACTGCGAGTCGTCCACAGGCGACCGACACCGGCGAGTCGGTCGGGTCCGGAGTCACCGTCGAGAACGGGACGCTGCCGGTCAACGCGACACGGACGTTCACCCGCGTCCAGGCGCTGACCGACACCGACGCCGACCCCTGGCCCGTGCGCGTGTGGAACCTGAGCGAGCGACACGTCGGGCAGGTGGGCGCGTCGCCGCTGAACCGGGCGCTTGGCTTCCGGAACGTCTCGACGGACCGGAGCGAGCCGACCGGGGTGACCAACGCCGGTGCGGTGTACATCCATCCCGGTGACGGCGCGCCGGCACAGACCGAGCGGGTCCTCGCCCACGAGTACGCCCACCTCGTGCAGTACCGGACGGCGATGCTGCCGTGGCGGGGGCAACTGCGCGAGCCGCGGCTGACTACCGACCGGCTAAAGGCCCGCCGGTCGTTGGTCGAGGGCGGCGCCGTCTTCGTCGCCGACGCCTACACCGAGCGCTATCTCGATATCCGGAGCAACTCCGCGTACGCCCACGCTCTCTACCGCAACGGCTCGGCGACGCACCGCTCCGCGCTGGCGCCGTACGTCTTCGGGAGCCAGTACGTCGACCACCGCATCGACGACCCGGCGAACCTCTCGGCCGCCTACGAGCGCTATCCGCGAACGACCGAGCAGGTCATCCACAACTACTCCCGGGCCGATGAGCCGCCGGCGAGTCTCGACGTGACCGCCGGAGCAGGGAGCGGCGACTGGGCGTATCTCGGGAACAACACGCTCGGCGAGATGACCACCCGGAGCGCCCTCGACACCGAACTCGACCGCGATCGGGCGGCCTCGGCGGCGGCCGGCTGGGGCAACGACCGGCTGACGATCTACCGGCACGCCACCGACGAGGAGCGCGACGGCTGGGCGTGGGTGCTGCGCTGGGACAGCGCGAGCGAGGCCGCCGAACTCGACGCCGCGCTCTCAACCTATGCCGACGCCCGCGACAGTGACAGTCCCCGGACGTTCCGCGTCGAGCCGATCGACGAGGAAACCGTGGCGCTCGTCTTCGGTGACCCCGCGTTCGTCGAGCGGGCCACAGTGAGCGGGACCGACGGGAACGTCAGGGTCGGCGTCGGGGCGTAGTTCCGGCCCACTCAGGTCGTCGTCCCTTCCGTCTGTGCCGAGCCGTCGTCCGTCCCCGGTGACGGGCGCTCCGCGTCGGCCTCCAGCGCATCAAGGAACTCCGGAATCGTCCACGTCTTCGTTCCGTCGGTACAGGGGTAGATACCGACCAGATCACCGTCCTCGCGGGCGGCCGCGAGCAGCATCGGCGTCGTCAGCACGTCCTCGCCCTCGCCGACCAGCAGCGAGGCCGTCCGCGTCTCGAAGGGCGGCCGCAGGCTCAGCCCGCGGTCGGCAGCCCACGCTTCGTAGGACTCGATTATCTCCAGCAACTCCGCCTGCCGGTTGTCCCCGGTCAGGGGGATCTCCTCCGGCCAGGTCGTCACGTCGAAGTCGTCGAGCACACCGGCCCCCCGCAACGTACTCAGCCGGTCGATGACCGTCGTCCGGGGCCCACACACCGGTCGCCTGACCCAGAGGTCGACGACGAGGCCGCCGGTGTCATCGCGCACGTCGTGTTCGTCCGCCTGTTCTCTTTTGTTCGACATAGTGTACTAAACATTCATGTATTGCCGCTATAACCTCAAAAGTGTGCGTATTATCGTGGTATAAGTACTTCAATACGAATAATGTCATCCACGGCGAGCGGGCGAAAGCCGGGGTAGTAGCTGGGAGTTGGTCTCGCGGGTCGTTGCGCTCCCCGCTCGACTTCGCCGAGGCACCTCGCGTTGCTCGGTTCCGCGCTAGTCGTCAGCCGGGGCGGGGCCGCTCGTCGACAGCGACACGTCGGGCGCGTCGACCTGGAGCTCGTCCAGGGCAGCCTGGGCGGCCTTCTTGCCCGAGACGAGCATGGCGCCGAAGGTCGGGCCCATGCGCGGGAGGCCGTGGGTCGTCGCCGTCGCCATGCCGGTCGCGATGAGGCCGTCGTGGACCTTGCCGGTGTGTTCGACGACGGCGTCCTCGCTCTCGCCGACCCACATCGAGTCGTGACCGGGCGAGTCGTGACCCGGGGCGCCGTAGGTGTCACCGCCGGTCTGGTCCATCCCGGTGTCGCCGGCCTCGGGCCCTTCGCCCTCCAGGACGCCCCGCTCGTCGAGTTTCTTGACCGCCATCGCGTCGTGGCCCGTCGCGTCGATGACGATGTCGGACTCGACGGCGATGGGGTCGACGCAGGTTATCTCGCGGGGCAGCGCGTGGACCGGCGTCCAGTTCATCACGATACCGCCGACGCGGTGGTCCTCGCGGATGACGATATCGGTGAACTCGGTCATGTTCTGCATCTTCGCGCCCGCGTCGCAGGCGGCCTTGATGAGCCCCGAGCAGGCCTCGGGTCCGTTAGCGACGTAGAGGCCGTCGCTCTCGTCGGACTGGAGGTAGTCCACGTCGAGGTCCTCCAGAATCTCCTGTGCCGGGTCGCGCACGGTGACCTTGTTCATCAGGAAGCCGCCGAGCCAGAACCCGCCGCCGAGGTAGTTGTTCTTCTCGACGACCATCACTTCGACGCCGCGCTCGGAGAGTTCCTTCGCGGCCATCAGCCCCGAGGGCCCGCCGCCGATGATGATGACCTCCGTGTCGGAGTAGTCCATGAACTCCTCGGTCCACTCCTGACCGATAGCGCGTGTGACTTCCGCCTCGCCGACGTCGCTGAACTGGTCGAAGTCCTTCATACCACCTAGTGGTATTCAGGAGTGGTAAATAGTTGTTGCGGTGTCCGAACTGTCCCGCCCCGTCGGAGCGGACAGAGCAGCGGTATCAAACGTAATATTTGCTGCAGATGATTGATTACCATACGACACGAACCGGGTGTAATGACCAGCAAGGGTATCGACGAGCCCGCGTCGATGCATATCCTCTATGTAAACGACGACGCCGAGTTTGCCGAGTTGGTACGGACGAAGCTAGCGAACAGTCGCCCCGACTTCGAGATCACGACAGTCAGCGATACCGGGGAAGCCCTCGGGCAGCTTTCGAGTTCATCTATCGACTGTGTCGTCACCTGTTACTCGCTGCCGGACGGAACCGGTATCGAACTCGTCAGGACCGTCCGAGCCGAGGGGTATGACACCCCCGCGATACTGTTTACCGGCCGCGACAGCGAGCGGGTAGTGAGGGAGGCAACGGAGTCGAACGAGCTCGACTATATCGCGATTCACGCGACTGAAGACAGCTTCTCGATTCTCGGCAGCCGAATTCGGACACTCGTCGAGGCGGCTCGTGACCAAGAGGTCGCCGAGCGGATGTCCAACCGGTTCCGGCGGACGCTCGAACGGGCAACTGACGCGATCTACGCGGTCGACGACGAGTGGCGCATAGAGTACATGAACGAGAAGATGGCACAGCGCGTCGACCGTAGCCCGGAACAGGCCGTCGGCAACACACTGTGGGAGGAGTTTCCGTCGGTTGTCGGAACCGAGCTCGAAACGCGGTACCGGACGGCGATGGAGACGGGTGACTCGGTGTCGTTCGAGCAGCGTCTCGGGGAGCCGTTCAACTACTGGGTCGAGGTTCGCGTCTTCCCCGACGAGGACGGGCTGACCGTCTTCTCACGTGAGATCACGACCGAGCGGGAGCGCGAACTGGAGCTCGAGCGCAGTGAGACGATTCTCCAGAACATCCACGACATCGTCTGTACCGTCAACCCGGAAGGCGTGGTTCAGTTCTCGAACTCGGCCGCGGACCGGCTGCTTCTGCGGGACAACGACGAGGAGCTGGAGGGGCGCCTGCTGACCGACGTTGTCAGCGACCGGGTGTCTGCAGCCGGCACGGAGCGGCTCTCGAAGGCCATCGGCTCGTCGCTCCAGCAACTCGAAAGCGACGGCGGTGTCGCCGAGCTGTACGATTCGGACCTGCAACTCGAGTTCGAAACCGGACACGGGAAGCGAACACTCGACGTGCGCACGACGCCAGTCAAGCGTCCCGGTGGCGATCATATCCTCGTCGTTGCTCGGGACGTGACAGACCAGAGTGAAGCCACCAGACAGCTAGAGCGCGAGCGGGATGCACTGCAGGAACTCCAGGCCGTCATGGCTGACAGCGATCTCTCAGCGGAGACGCGTCTCGAAGAACTCCTGAAAGTCGGTTGTCAAACGCTGGGTCTCGAAATCGGCATCATCTCCCACATCCAGGACAGCGACTACACTATCAAGGCGGTCCACGCGCCAGAGGCCGACATGAACGCCGGCGACCGGTTCGACATCGAATCGACGTACTGTGCGGAAGTGGTCGCCGAGGAAGAGCTCTGTGCGTTCGCCGATGCGGTCGCCGATGGGAAGAAAACGCATCCGGCATACCGGGAGTTCAAGCTGGAGTCGTATATCGGTGTGCCGCTGGTAGTAGACGGGACCCACTACGGGACGGTCAATTTCTCGAGCCCAACGACGCGGGTCGCCCCGTTCGGGGCGCTCGAACGGACGTTCGTCGAGTTGGTATCCCAGCTCGCGGCCACAGAGATATCCAGAGACCGAGACCGACAGGAGCTAGAGCGCCAGGAGTTCCTGTTTAAGCGCGTCCAGAGGACGGCGAACATCGGGATCTGGGAGTTCGCCCCGCAGTCGGGCGAACTCCACTGGTCCGACGGGGTTCGGCAGCTTCACGGCGTCGACGACGACTACGAACCGTCGCTCGCGGACGGCGTCGAGTTCTACCACCCGGACGATAGAGCGACGATACAGTCGGCCGTCCAGCGGGCTATCGAAGACGGCGACCCGTACGACCTCGAGTTGCGAATCGTCCGGCGCGACGGTGCCGTTCGCGACGTACGGACGCAGGGAGAGCGGGTCGACGGCCCCCAGCGGGACAGCAGCATATTACGGGGGGTTATACAGGATATCACGGCGCAGAAGGAAAACGAGCGCGAACGCAGAGAGCTCGCAGAAGAGTACGAGTCCCTGCTCGAAACTTCCGGAGACGCCATATTCCTGCTCGACGTCGAGCCGGACGGCGAGTCGCCGACCTTCGAGTTCAGCAGACTCAGCCCGGGATACGAAGCACAGACCGGGCTCACAACTGAAGCGGTCCGCGGGAAGACACCGCGAGCGGTCTTCGGGGACGAGGTGGGGGCGTCGATCGAGTCAAACTATCGCCGGTGTGTCGAGCAGCGCGAGCCGATCTCGTACCGTGAAGAGTTGGAGATCGACGACGACGCGCGGTTCTGGGACACGAGTCTCGCCCCAGTCATCATCGACGGGGAGATAGTCCGACTGGTCGGTATCGCGCGGAACGTGACCGAACAGGTCGAGCGCGAGCGTGACCTCGAGGCGACGAACCAGCGCCTGGAGTCGCTCATCGAAACCACCCCCCTTACCGTCATGGAAATCGACCCCGACGGGAACATCACCCGCTGGAACGACGAGGCAGAGCGGATGTTCGGCTGGTCACGCGAGGAGATACTCGGGGAGTTCAATCCGATGGTCCCGGAGGAGAAAACGGCCGAGTTCGCATCCTACCGTCAGCGCGCGTTGAGCGGCGAGCAAATCCGCAGCGAGGAGATACAGCGGGAGACAAAGCAGGGCCAAGAGCTTGACCTGCTCCTGTCGGTCGCCCCGGTCAGCGGGCCCGACGGTGACGTTACGAGCATCCTGGCGGTGTTAGAAGACATTACTGAACAGAAACAGCTGGAACGGAAACTCCGCTCGCTGCAGGAGACCGCACAGCGACTCAGCAGAGCGCAATCAAGCGAAGAGGTCGGGTCGATTGCCGTGACGGCGGCGGAGGAGATACTCGGCTTCGATCTCACGGCCCTCTGGCAGTATAACGAACAGACCGACACGCTGGACCCGCTCGCTGCGGGTACCATCACGACGGAACTGTTCGGTGAGCTGCCACAGCTGCGCACCAGCGACAGCCTGGGCTGGGAGTCGTTCGAAGAGTCTGAGCTCCGAGTGTACGACGATATCCTGTCGGAGACATCGCTGGAGTTGTCCGAGGCGGAACTCGATAGCGGCCTCTTTGTCCCGCTGGCCGAGTTCGGCCTCCTCGGTGTCGGGACACAATCCGAACAGCAGTTCTCGGACACGGATATCGACCTGTCTCGGATGCTCGGCTCGACGGTCACGGCGGCGTTTAGCCGTGCAAACCGGGAGACACAGCTCCAGCGACAGAACGAGCGGCTCGACCAGTTCGCGAGCGTCGTGGCCCACGACCTTCGGAATCCGCTGGGTGTCGCCATCGGCTTTACCGACATCGTACAGGAGACCCATGACCCGGACCACTTCGAGAAGATCGAGAACGCCCACGACCGTATCGAACGGCTCATCGACGACCTGCTCGCGCTGGCGCGGGGTGAAACGACGATTACGGAGCCAACCGACATAGAGATCAGCGCTGTTGCGACCGAGGCGTGGGGATACGTCGATACGCACGAGGCTACCCTCACAGTTCTCGACGATGTCCCAGCGGTCGCGGGCGACGATGGCCGTCTGATTCAGCTGTTCGAGAACCTCTTTCGAAACGCGATAGAACACGGCGGCTACGACGTGGACGTTACCGTCGGCCAGCTAGGCAACGGCGAGGGGTTCTACGTCGAGGATAACGGGGCGGGGATCCCGCTTGACCGGCAGGACGCGGTGTTCGACCACGGCGTCACATCCAGCGATAACGGAACCGGCTTCGGCCTCTCCATCGTGAGCGACATCGCGAAGGCACACGACTGGACGGTTGCGGTGACGGACGGCACTGACGGTGGCGCGCGGTTCGAGTTCGGAGTGGCATAGCCAGTCGCCCGTACTGTCACCGAGCCTCGCGTTCACCTGGGACCGGTCGCTCGCTGTGAACGCCCCGACGCTGCATACCGGGCGACGTGACCGGGGAAGATGGCGCGCCGGCGATGGCTAGGCCCAGGCGTGCAGGCCGGCCTCGGTCAGAATGTCCGCGCCGCCGTCGGGCTGGCAGACCGCCCACCGGGAGCGGGCCGCGCCCTCGGGCAGGAGGTGTTCCGGGACGAGCGGCATCGGGACCGGCGCGAACCCGCCCCGGCGCATCGCCGTCGGGCCGGGGAACCGTTCGACGACCTCGCCGTTCTCGGTCACCTCGAAGCGACCGTCGTCGGCCCGGCGGTAGGCATGCCGGAAAGCGTGGCGTTCCGGGGCCGCGAGCGCGTCGACGTGTTCGAAGACGGCCACGACCTCGGTGCCGACGCTCAGTTCGAGACGGGGCCGGCCCTCGTCGACCCGGACCTCGCGCCACTGGAGGTCCGACGCCGGCGCGCGGGCACAGGCGTAGCTGCCGTCCGACAGCGGGACCCGGTCGGGGCCCGTGTAGAACTGCCGTCCGTCGGGCCCGTCGGCGGCGACACAGGCCGGCTCGCCCAGGACGGTCGCGACGACCTGTGTGAGCGTCGTCCCGGTGTCCTCGGTCGAGGGGACGACGAAGAGGCAGTCGCGGTCCTCGCGCAAGGCGTCGGCAAACCGGGGGACGAGCCCCGCGGGGCCGATGTCGGCCTCGGTCAGCGGTTCGATGGCGACGGGCCGGGGCTGTTCGGGCTCCACGAGACCGACGGCGTCGCCGGTCGGGTCGGCCAGCGCCGGCGGGCCGTCGAGGCTCCGCTCTGGCCGGACCGTCACCTCGTAGCCGGCCCGCTCACACAGGGAGACGGCGTGGTCGCGGACCGAGGGATAGACGGGCATTACACCGACGGAGGGGACACGAGGACAAGAAGGGTTCGCCCGGTGAGCACAACGGTTTAGCCCGGCGAGCGCCGAGTCCGGAGTATGACCGCGACAGCCGACGAGGACCTCCGCGCCGGACTCGAAACGGCGGTGGCGGACCGCCTCAGTGAGGGTGCCGACTGGAGCGTCACCGGCGACGCCGGGGACTGTGTGACCGTCTCGCTGCCCGACCGACGGCTCCTCGCCCGGCGCCGCGACGGCCCGGACGGCGCAGACCACTGGACGCTGGAACTCGCGGCCGACGGGGCAACGGTGAGCAAGTTCGGCCCCTTCGAGACCGTCGGGGAAGTGACCGAGCAGGTCCGGACGCTGCTGGACAGCGACGTTCGGTATACGGTCTGCTGTGACGGGTAGCCGGCGGAACCATCAAAACAGTTCGGCGTGTACAATCCAGGCATGGGCCAGTGGAAAGAACATCTCGTGAACGGAATCGTCTCGCTCGTACTCAGCGTCGCTATCACGGTCTGGATGGCCGACGACGACGACGGCCCGTGGGACCTCTCGGACATGGCGCTTGCCGCCGGCATCTCGGGCTTCTTCTCGGGGCTGTTCACCAGCTACTTCGCGAAGTGATCCAGCCCCGCGGCGGTAGCTTATCTTGCTTGCCGCCCTAGGCCGGCCGATGACAGCGAGTGAGCCGGGAGCCCAGGCGTCAGCGACGCGGACGGCCAGGTCCCGTTCCGCCGCGACGAGCGAGGAACCGGCCGTCGCCGTCGACGGCCTCAGGAAGACCTTCGGGACCGGCGAGACCGCGGTGACGGCGGTCGACGGCGTCACCTTCGAGATTGAGCGGGGCTCGGTGGTCGGGCTGCTGGGGCCAAACGGGACCGGGAAGACGACGCTCATCAAGTCGATTCTGGGGATGGTCCTCCCCGACGAGGGCACCGTACACATCGGCGGTGTCGACGCCCGGGCGTCACCGCGGGCCGCCTACGCGGACGTCGACGCGATGCTTGAGGGCGCGCGCAACGACTACTGGCGTCTCACCGTGCGGGAGAACCTGCGCTACTTCGCCACCGTCAGCGGCGTCGACCCGGACTCGGTCGCGGCCCGCCACGACCGCCTGCTCGACCGGCTGGGGCTCACGGCGAAAGCCGACGTGCCGGTCCGTGACCTCTCGCGGGGGATGAAACAGAAGGTCTCGCTCGCGAGCGTGCTCGCCGGCGGGGCCGGCGTCGTCTTCCTCGACGAGCCGACGCTGGGACTCGACGTGGAGAGCTCCAGAACGCTCCAGCGGGAACTGCGCCGGCTCGTCGCCGAGGAGGGACTCACCGTAATTTTGAGCAGCCACGACATGGACGTCGTCGAGCGGGTCTGTGACCGGGTCGTCATCATGGCTGACGGCCGGGTCGTCGCCGACGACAGCGTCGACGCGCTACTGGGGACCGACGACAGCCACCGCCTCGAACTCACGAGCGCCGACTTCGACGACGCCCTGCTCGGCGAACTCGGCGAGCGGGCCGCCGTAGTCGGAACCGAGCGACTCGACCGCGGCGGGCGCGTCGAGGTCCGGGCCGACAGCGACGGGCTCTACGCGCTGATGGCCGCCCTCGACGACCGCGGCGTCGCGCTCGACGACGTGCGGAGCGTCGAGCGGGACCTCGAAAGCGCGTTCGTCGCCCTCACCGGGACAGACGAGCCATGACCGCCGAGGGTCGCGGGGCCGAGGCGACCGACGGGGCGGGCGAATCGGCGACCGGCGCCGCCGAGACTCCACGGCGGGCCGGGTACCGACACCTGATGCGGGCGGTCCTCTACCGGGAGTATCTCGTCTTCGTCCGCTATCCGGCCAACGCCGTCGGGGGTATCGTCGTCGCGCTGTTTTTCTTCGGCGTGCTGTTCTACGGCGGCCGAATGGTCGCGGGGCAGGCGCTGACAGACTCCATCGAGGGCATCGTCGTCGGCTACTTCCTCTGGACGCTGTCAGTCGGGGCGTACTCCGCCATCTCCAACGACATCGGGAGCGAGGTCCAGTGGGGGACGCTGGAACGACACGTCATGACGCCGTTTGGCTTCGCGCCCGTCGCGCTGTTGAAAGGCGTCGCGAAACTGGTCCGAACCTTCCTCACGTCGGCGCTCATCCTCGCCGTGATGCTCGTGATGACGGGAACCACGCTCAGCCTGCACGTCCTCACCGTCGCCACCGTGGCCGCGCTCACGGTGGTCTCGGTACTCGGACTGGGCTTTGCCGCCGGGGGCATCACCGTCCTCTACAAGCGGGTTGGCAACTGGTTGAACCTGCTCCAGTTCGGGTTCATCGTGCTCATCTCCGCGCCCGCGTTCGACCTCGGCTGGACCCGGCTGTTGCCGCTGGCCCACGGCAGCGCGCTCCTCCAGCGGGCGATGGTCGAGGGGACCCGTCTCTGGGAGTTCTCAGTCCCGGACCTCGCGCTGCTTGTCGGGGTCGCCGCCGGCTATCTCGTCGGTGGCTATCTGGTCTTTCAGGTCGCGACGCGGCGGGCGCGTCGACTGGGCGTGCTCGGGGACTACTGACCCCCGAGCTGAGAGGTCAGGTCGTTCTCGGCGTAGCGCTCCCGCTCGCCCCAGTCCTCGATGCTTGAGTGGGTCTCCCACAACGCCGTCTCCAGATGTTGCTGGCGGATCTCCGACCCGTCACGCAGCGCGTGGCGGGCGGCGTCCTCGGCCAGCAGTTCGATGTCGCTTGCGGCGTAGCCCTCGGTCGGCCCGACGACGGTGTCCCAGTCGATGGCGTCGGCGATGGGCCGGTCCGAGAGGTGTATCTCCAGAATCTCCCGGCGAGCGCTGGCGTCGGGCGGGGGCACCTCCACACGCTCGTCGAAGCGACCGGAGCGACGCAGGGCGCCGTCGACGTCCTCGACGAAGTTGGTCGCGCCCACCGTCACCACGTCGTGTTCGGCGGCCCCCTCGACCTCGGTCAGGAGCTGGTTGACCAGCTGTTGCTGGTTGTCGCTGGTGGTCCCGCGCCGCGAGCCGGCGACGCCGTCTATCTCGTCGATGAAGAGGATACACGGCGCGTTCGCCCGCGCGATCTCGAACAGGTCGGCGACGTTGCTGGCCGGCTCGCCCATCCACTTACTGGAGAGGTCCGCCGGCGTCACCTCGATGAAGCTGTGGCCCAGTTCGCCGGCCAGCGCGCCCGCGAGGTGGGTCTTCCCACAGCCCGGCGGGCCATACAGCAGCAGGCCCGACAGTACGTCGATGCCGTACTCGTCGTAGGTCTCGCTGTTGCGAACCGGCTCGATGACCGTATTTTGAAGCCGCTCTTTCAGCTCGCTCATCCCGCCGACGGAGGTGAAGTCCCGGCCAGGCTCGGGCTCGACGAGGTTGGTCGCCTGCAGGTCGACGCCGTCGGGCTGGACCACCCCGCCCTCGGCGGCGTCTTCGGGGTCTATCCAGTCCGGGATGCTCGTCGCGGAGTCGTCGGCGGCCGCCTGCAGGTGGCCGGTCCCGATGGGGGCGTCCTCGCGCAGGGCCTGCCGGGCGGCGTTCTCGGCAAGCAGTTCGAGGTCGCTGGCGGCGTAGCCCGCCGTCGCCTCGACGACGGGTTCGAGGTCCAACTCCTCGGCGGTGGGCCGGCCGGCCAGGTGGAGTTTCAGTATCGCCCGGCGGGCCTCGGCGTCGGGCGGGGGCACCTCCACGCGCTCGTCGAAGCGGCCCGACCGGCGGATGGCGCCGTCGACGTCCTCGACGAGGTTCGTCGCGCCGACGACGACCACGTCCTCCTCGGCGATGCCCTCGAGCTCGGTCAGCAGCTGGTTGACCAGCTGTTGCTCGCTTGAGTTCATGTTCGCGTCGCCGTCGCGGTCGCCGGCGATGCCGTCTATCTCGTCGATGAACAGCACACAGGGGGCGTTCGCCCGCGCGATGGCGAACAGCTCCTCGACCTTCTGGGCGGGCTCGCCCATGTACTTGCTCGTCACGTCGGCGGGACCCACCTCGATGAAGGCGTGGTCGACCTCGCCGGCCAGCGCGCCGGCAACGTGGGTCTTCCCACAGCCCGGCGGCCCGTGGAGCAACACACCGTTGACGACGCCGATACCGTACTCCTCGAAGGCCTCGGGGTCGGCCAGCGGGCGGACGACCTTGTGGTTGAGCGTATCGAGTAGGTCGCTCATCCCGCCCACGTCTGCGAAGCTCCGGTCGGGGTCCGGGTCGACGACGCTCTCGGCGTCCATCTCGACGCCGTCGGGCTGGACGACCTCGGGCTGGCCGCCGCTGGCGCTCTGACGGTCGACGGTCGGAGCGCCCGAGGACTCCCCGCGCGTGGGCTCGCCACCGCCGCCACCGGGAGCGCTCTCTCCGCTCCCGCCGGCGCCGCCCTCGCCGGACTGCCCGACCCGCTCCCGAATCGCGCGCTCGACGCGGTCGGGGTCGGCCTCGTAACCGAACGTCGCCAGCCGGCGGGGCTGCTCGCTGACGAACGCGGAGAGCCAGCCGTGCCGGCGCAGCTCGTCGGCCGGCGCCCCGGGGTCCCGGAGGGCGACCAGCGCGACATCGTCGGAACGGGGGCCGTGAAACTCCGCCAGCCAGAACGGGAGGTAACAGCGCTCGATGTCGGTGACCGCGTCGAACCCCTCGGGGTCGAAATCGCCCGGCAGGCCGTACGAGTCCCGGAGCTTCCGCAGGAAGACGTTCGCCGTTGTGCCCCGCTGCTCGCGGTACTCCGCGATGCGTCGCGGAAGCAGGGACTCGGCCTCCTCGGTCGGTACCTGAAACTGCATGAGCACCGAGCGGCCAAGCGTCGGCGCGTCGGCGCCGAAGTCGTAGTCGCTGGTCGCTCGACGCACGAGGTCGTCGGTACCGTCGGCGTACTGGGCCAGGGACTCGTCGTTGTCCTCCCAAAGCCCGTCGAGGAGGGCGGTAGCCGTCTTCTCCTCGGTTCCGAAGAGCTTCCCCTCGCCGGTCTCGTAGCGGTACTCGACGCGAAAGACCGGGTAAAAGACGCGGTGGAGCCGCTCCAGTCGCTCGTCGTCGCCGAACTTCGTCAGCGCTCGGTCGGCCAGCGCCTCACGGACCGCCGACTCGTCGGGCAGGCGCCGGTCGGCGTAGATGTACGGAGCCAGTCCCATCCTCAGACCCCTCCCCGAATCGCCGCTTCGGCGTCGGTCAGCGCCGCGTCGGCGTCGAAATCCTCGATGGCCGCCCGCTGTGCGTCCGCGTCGCCCCGCAGGTCTCGCGCGTGGTCGGTGATGCCCGGGATGGCGCGGATGATGTTGTCGATGATGGGCACCGTCGCGACCTGGGCCGACCGGGAGAGGGGGTTGAGGTCGACGACGAGTTCGGTCTTGCCCATCTCGCCCAGGGCCTCGGCGCGGTCGCCGTCCTCCAGGGGGACGAGCACCACGTCGGCGTCGCCGATGCCGTCGGCGTCGACCTTCGCGCGCTCGTGGTCCAGCCCCGGAATCCGGCCGTCGGCGGTCAGACCCTTGACGTTCTCGGCGCCGTGTTCGCGGAGGTGGTCGGCGATGCGCTTGATGCGCTCCTCGGTCCGGTTGAACAGGTTCACTTCGAGGTCGGCCCCGGTCGCCTCGCTCAGCGCGACCAGTTCGCCGGGGACGAGCGCCGCGGCGTTGCCGTTGACCGAGATGACCGCGTGGTCCGCCGAAAGGAGATAGGCGGCGGCGGCTCGCTCGGCCCGGTCGGCGCTGTCGATGGTCTCCTCGCCCAGCAGGTAGTCGTACGCTTCGCCCCGCCCCTGTGCGATGAGCCCCTGTCGGGAGGTGATACCCCTGTCGACCCCCGCTTCGATGCGGTGGCGAGTCAGCAGCGACTCGTACCGCGGGTGGCTCTCCGGCACGTCGACGTCGTCGCTCATACGCTTTCCTGTCTGTTGGGCCGTAGAAAAGTCCTCCGTACCCGCGCCAGCGGTTGTCACGGTCCCGACTTCCCGGGTCGCCGTACGTACCGGCTCCCGACCCTCCAGCTGTTCCACGGGTCGATTTCGAGCCCCGTAGCGCCTCGCACTCCCCGTTCCACCACGAGGGACCTCCCTGCGGTCGGTCCCTCGCTACTCGTCCAGCGTCGCGCCGGCGGGGTACACCGCACACGAGCGGGCGTCGTAGCCGGCGTCGGTCAGCCCGGTCCCGAGCGCGAACACCGTCTCGCCCAGCATCGCCATCGCCGCGTCGCCGCCGGCCTTGATGACGTCCGCGACGACCGCCTCCACGTCCTCGGTCAGCAGCTCCGCCTCCCGGGAGAACTGCCGGGCGGCGCGCATGACGGTCGGCAGCGTCGGCTCCTTGACCACCATCGACAGCGCGCGTTCGCCGGCGGTCGTCAGCGCCTCGGTGTCCCCACCGACCACGTCCGGCGTCGATAGCTCCCCGAGCGTGTAGTACTCCACGCGGGCCCGCTCGGGGACGGCGTCGACGTAGTTGTACTGCGGGCCGCCGGGCTCCAGCCGCAGCGGGACGCCGCCCCGCGCCTGTGCGACCACGTCACCGAGCCCGGTGCCGGCCTGGACCTCGGCGCCGTGGGCGATTGTCACGAGTTCGTTGTACGAGAGTCCCAGCTCCAGCGCGGCGTTGGCCGCAAGCGCCGTCCCCAGGGCCACGCCGCCGGAGACGCCGAAACCGGCACCCAGCGGCAGCGGCGTCTCGGCCCGGACCCGCGCCTCCGCACGCAGCGCCGAGAGCACGCGCTCGACAGCGTCCATCTCGACGCTCTCACCGTCGAGCGTTATCGTCGTTTCCTCGGCCCGCTCGACCGTCACCGAGACGCCGTCCGAGAGCGCGATGCCGCCGCCCCGGGAGCCCGCCTTCGTCGGGTCGTCGTCCCGGTCCACGGTGAAAAACCCGGTCACGTGGCCCGGCACGAACGCCCGTGCGTCGTCGCTCATTGGGACCGCTGGGGGGCGCCGACGCTAAGGGCTGGCGGTTCGGAAGAGCCCTTTGGGACCGGCGCTACCTGACCGGTCGGGCGCTGGCAGTTCGCCCACAGCCGGTACAGACGTACGTGCCACTCGGGGTCTTTCGGACGGGCTCGTTGCACTCGGTGCAGTTCAGCGGTAGGTTGCCAGTCGTGTGGTTCGTGCTGGACATACCTGATAGATATTCCAATATAACATAAATATAGCGACTGTTCAGACGGTATAACGAGATATTACCACATGAATGTTTTTCTTTACCCTCAAAAACCTCCTTTCTGTAAATCGGAGAGGTTACTCTCATAGCCCCGACGGCGTGGCCGGTGTGGTCCTCGCTCGGCTGGTGGGCCCGTACATTGATGTGCGTTTACGGTAAGTGACTGTGTATACGATGCCCACTATCAGCGCGCGACTCGGGGACGAGGAGAAAGCGGAGCTGGACGAGGTGGCGGCTCTGCTCTCGGAGGACCGGTCGACGACCATCCGGAAGGCGCTCGGCGAGGGGCTGGAGACCCTTCGCGTGCGGGTCGCCGTCGAGCGGTACCAGTCCGGCGACGTCTCCGCGGCAGAGGCCGCACAGATAGCTGACTGCTCTATCGCCGAGTGGCTGGACGTGGCCCGCGAGCGCAACCTGACGACACAGCTCCAGCTGTCGGACCTGGAGCTCGACGCCGACACCGCCGCGGAGCTGTGACGCGAATCTACGTCGGTCCGACGGCCGTGTACAGCCTGGGTCAGGTGGGCGAACTCGCCCTGCTCGACGCGTTCGACGGCGACATCGTCGTCCCCGCCCCAGTGGCCGACGCGGTGGATATCGAACCGGCGGCCACGAACCTCGCCGAGTTCCTCGACAGCGGGGTCGAGACGAGCGTCGACGGGGGCCACGTCGAACGGGCGCGGTCAGTACTCGGCGAGAAGGACATCGGCGCGGCCGAGACGGTCGTCGCGGGCGTGCTGGCTCACCGGGACCAGCGGGACCGCTCGGCGGTCGCCGTCGTCTCCGAGGACCGCACCGTTCGCCGCACTGCCCAGGGCCTCGGTGCCGAAGTGACCAGCAGCTTCGGCGTCGTCGTCCGCGCGGCCATCGAGGACAAGTACCTGAGTTCGACACAGGCAAAGCGCATCGTCCGGCGCATCGACCAGCACGGGACACACCTGACCGGGGAGCTGCGCGAACGAGCGGTCGGGGAAGTGGCCGAATGAGCGCGACAGCCGTGAGCGAGCGCGAGCGAGCGAACGGCTGCGTTTTAGCGTAGATTTTTCGAGGAGCGGTACCCGCAGCGAACGCAGTGAGCGAGGATGCCCGACGAGGAAAAAGGTACGCCGGCACGGAACGCACCTGACCGGGGAGCTTCGTGAGCGGGCAGTCGGGGAAGTGACGGAATGAACCGTTCTAGCGGCGATTTCAGACGGATATCACATCCCGACCCCGCGGAGTGCCGACAGTGATGAAAGCGTGGGTTTAACACTCCGGGTCCCGACCGAGCGAGTATGCAGGGTAACCTTCCGCCGGAAGCACAGGAGAAACTCGAGGAGCTACAGGACCTTCAGGAGACCGCACAGCAGGTCGCGACACAGAAACAGCAGGCCGAGTCGACGCTGCAGGAGTCCAAGACGGCGCTGGACGAGCTCGACGACGTCGACGCCGACACCACGATGTACCGAGAGGTCGGCGAGCTGCTCGTCAAGACCGAGCTCGGCGAGGCCCGCGAGGACCTCGAAGAGAAGGTCAGCAACCTCGAAGTCCGCGTCGAGACCCTCGAAAAGCAGGAAGAGCGCGTCCAAGAGCAGTTCGAAGAGCTCCAGAGCGAGCTCCAGCAGATGCTCGGTGGCGGCCCCGCAGGCGGCCCCGGCGCAGGCGCGTAAGGCGATGGCGACCGACGACGAGGTCGTGCAGACGGCCGCCGACGCGGCCGAAGACGTTATTTTTGCTCGGCTCAGCGTGAGCGATATCGACGATTACGACGTGACGGTGAGCTTCGAAGACGGGATGCTCGATGTCGACATTTACGTCAAGGCGCCCGACGCGAGCGCCGACGAGAAGCGAATCGCCGACGACGCGGCGCTGGCCGCGCGGGGCGCCGTCGACGAGCTACTGAGTTGACGTAGCCATCGAAATTCGCCCGCGTCGGTGCGGACGATATCGTTCGCATCGCGTGGTTTCGATTGTGTCAGGTCCGGTCGCTCGCGAACCCGGTTCTGAAGGCGATCCAGCCCAGCACGCTGATGAACAGAATCGGGGGGAGAATCATAAAGCCCCACAACGGGTCCAGTCCCCAGCCGAGCAACAGCACGAGGTCGAACAGGCCAATAGCGACGAAGGGGGCGATGTACTTCGTGGCCCGCCACCGGTCCATCCCCTCGACGAGGCTGTCGTCGTCGTCTTCGAGGAGGTCCGCCGTCGTCCGCTCGTGGGACTGGTCGAGGCCGGACTCAACGGTGTCGTCCATACCGGGGGTGAGGGCGCCACGGGCAAAAGTATCGCGCTACGCGGGGACAGATCAACTGTCCGTGTCGGCGATGGTCATCTGGCGGCCCAGCCGGTCGGCGCCCGCGTCGCGAAAGCGGCGACCGACGAGATAACCGTCGGCGTCGCTGTCGGCCCACGCGGGTGCGTCCTGGACCCACACCGTCGCAGTGCCAGTACTGCAGGCCCGCGCCCACTCGCGGGCCAGCGGTTTCGAGTCGAACCGTCGCGTGGTCCCCTCCCGGTTGACCCACCGGCCGGCCCGTGAGCTCACCCGGCGGGCGGACGGTTTCACCGCGACGAGATAGCCGTCGTCGGTCACAGCGATACCGACGCGCCCGTCCGGGAAAACGACAGCGGGCTAGTTTTTCATACCCGCGCGCCGAACCGTTTTATATGGAACACGAGGCCACGGTCGAAGGGGTCGGCGTCGGCGTCAGCGAGGAAGGGTCGGGGACGCCGGTGGTCCTCCTGCGTGCGCGCGAAGAGATCGTCCCGATATTCGTCAGTACCGACCAGGCCCAGTCGATGCAGCTGGCCATCGACGGCGAGCCCTTCGAGCGGCCCCTGACTCACGATCTGCTCGTCGAGATGGTCGCGGAGTTCGGCGGCGCCATCGACCGTGTCCGCATCGACGATCTCACCGACGGCACCTTCTACGCGAAGATAGACACAGAGCAGTACCTCGAAGACCGGCGCAAGGAGATGGTGTTCGACGCCCGCCCGTCCGACGGTATCGCCATCGCCCTGCGGGTGGACTGCCCGCTTGTCGTCTCCGACGAGGTTGTCGACGCGGCCGGCCGGTCGCCGGAGGAGTTCGACGGCGACGAGGAGCTGTAACAGACACCGACTGGCGACGGACCATCGTGGTCGGATACGCACCCGCAGTCGACTGGTACGCAGCTGGGGCCGACACCGAGACTACGCTTTCGACGCTTCAGGTCCGACTGTCTCCATGGAAAACTCCGGTGGGGAGCGACGAGTCGACCACGCTACAGACGGACAGGAGTCGCCGCGACGGCTCCTCGACCTCCTGATAACGCGGCTGGCCGAGCCGGCGGCCGTGCTGGACGAGTCGCTGACTATCGTGGCGACAAACACCGCGTTCGAGGCGCTGGTCGGGGCCGACGACGCGGTCGTGGGCGAACGGCTCACGGCTGTTGTCCCCTCCCTAACTCGGGATGCCGTCGAAGGAAACGCGGACGAGCCCAGCGAGTACGTGACGGTCCGGACCGGCCAGACGCCCGAGCGGTGGACGGAGTTTGGCTTCGACCGCCACGGGACACACCTGCTCTGTATCGGCCGGGACGTGGACAGAGACCGGGGGGTCGGCGCCGCCGGGGACCGGGTATCGCTGACGGCCCTGCAGGCGACGACACAGGACCTGCTCGCCGCCGAGACCGAGGAGGCCGTCGCCACCCGCATCGTCGAGACGGCGACCGACGTGCTTGGGCTGGCGGGTGCGACAGTCTATCTGTTCGACTCCTGTCAGAACACCTTCTGTCCGGCCGGTCTGGCCGGGGAGTCCGGCGACGACGCGCGGACGGCGGTCGATGGCGGCGCCGACAGTATCATCCGGGAGGTGTTTCTGACTGGGATGCCCGCGACACTCGATAGCGGGGACCGGTATCACCCTCTCGGCGAGTACGGCGTCCTCCACACTGTGGCGGGCGAGGAGCCCGCGTCCGGACGCGAGGCCGGCGGAGCGAGCGAGTACCTGGCCGGGGCCGCCCGCACCGCGCTGGAACGGGTCGACCGGGAGGCGACGCTCCGGGAGCGGGCGGCGAGCTACGGCGAACAGGCCGAGCGCCTCGCCGAACTGGAGCAGACGCTGTCGATGGTCCGCCGGGTGCAGCGGGTCCTCGTCGACGCCGACACCGTCTCCGATATCGAGCAGGGAGTCTGTGCGGCACTGACGGAGTCGCCATGGCTGTCGTTCGCGTGGGTCGGCCGTGCCGGGGACGGCGGCGTCGAGCCGCGGGCCTGGTCGGGCCCCGAGGCCGGCTATCTGGAGGCTATCTCGCTCTCGGCCGGCGACAGCCACGTCCCGCCGGCCGTCGAGACGGCGGCCTTGGACCAGGTGACGACCGTCGACGCCGTGGCCGAAACCATCAGGGACCAACACTGGTCAAGAGCGGCCATCTCCCGGGAGTTCCAGGCGGCGATCAGCGTCCCGCTGCGTGCCGACGGCGTCAGCTACGGCGTCCTGACGGCCTACGCCGACCGGCCGGTCGAGTGGGACGACTCACTCAGGTCGGTGATCACCGAGCTCGGCGACAGCGTCGCGATGGCCATCCGCGACCGGGAACGACGCAGTCTCCTGGCCGCCGACGCGGGCGTCGAACTGGACCTGACCGTCACCGCGCCGGACGCGCCGCTGGGGCAGCTGGCGGCCGCGCTCGGCGTGACTGTGGGCTGTACGGAGGTGATTCCGGTCGACGGAACGACGACCCGGCTCTTCGTCTCGGCGCCCGGGGCCGACGGTGACGCCGTCGCCGACGCCGTCGAGGGGGTCGGGCAGGTCGACTCACTCGTCGCCGTCGCGGACGGGGACCGGTACGAGCTGCTCGTCGAGGAGCCCACTGTCGTCGGCCAGGTAGTGCGCCACGGCGGGCGGCTCGATACGGCGTCTGTCACGGCCGAGGAGCTGACGGTGACAGTCGCCCTCGCCGCTGACGCTGACGTGCGCACCTTCGTCGACCGGTTACGGGACAGCGGTGTGGCCGTCCAGCTGACGGCGCGGCGCAACCAGACCGCGACGACCCGGCGCGCGGACGGGATACGCGGCTCCCTGGAGACGGCGCTGACCGACCGCCAGCTCGAAGCGCTCCGGACGGCCTACGGCAGCGGCTTCTTCGAGTGGCCCCGCGAGACGACCGGCGAGGGCGTCGCCGAGATGCTCGGGGTCGCCCAGCCGACGGTGAACCGCCACCTCAGAGTCGCACAGCGGAAGCTCCTGGCGCTGGTCTTCGACGACGAGTAGCGGGCGGCAGGCGTGGTAATAAGTCGCAGTCCTATACACGTAGCGGGGCCGCGCGGACGTGGCTACCAGGGTAGCCACAACCGGCTTTATCGTCCCGTCGGTAGGGAGAGACAGCGAGTTCAAATAATGACAAGTGAATTACATAGCAGACACGTCCCCGAATCGGAAGCGCTGAGTCACGCCGTCGTCGTCGCCGTCGCGGAACGGAACGGTGTCGACCCGCTCGATCTGGACGAACGGCTCTACGACTGTATCGACCCGGACGCGCTGGACGCGCTGTTTACCTCCAGCGGGCAGAACGCCTGTGGGACGGTCCAGTTCGTCATGGCCGGCTGTCACGTCGAAGTGACTGCCGAGCGGCAGTTACGCGTCGAGCGGGTCCACAAGGAGCCCTCGACCGCCGAAGCGCGCGTATAGCCGAAAACGGTCCGATTTCTGTAGTAGTGTGGCGGGACAGTACCAGAGAGCCCGACACCCCGGGCTGGGCAATCCCCACGTATAGCAAGCGGTGGACCCTAGTCGTCGGCGACGAGCCGGTCGCTGTCGTCGGAGACGAGCCGGTCCATCGCGTCGACCATCGCCCGCACCGAGGCCCGCGTGATGTCCGAGTCGCTCGCCGAGACGGCGACGCTGTCGTCCCCGCGGGACATCTCGATTTCCACGGTGACGATGGCGTCCGTGCCGCCGGTGATGGCGTCGACGTGGTAGTCGTCGAGGCTGGCGTTAGCCGTGTGAGAGAGGGCGTCCTCGGTGGCGTTCATCGCGGCGTCGACCGGGCCGGAGCCGACGGCCGCGGCCTTGCGCTCCTCGTCGTCGACCGAGAGGCGCACGCTCGCAGTCGGCGTGTCCGACCCCGACACCGCCGTCAGGCCCAGCAGCTCGACGCGGCGGTCCCCCGCCTGGCCCGTGACCTCGTCGGCGATAGTCAGCAGGTCGGCATCGGTCACGCGTTTCCCGCGGTCGCCCAGCTCCTTGACGCGGCCGACGATCTCGTCGATCTGGTCGTCGGTCGCGTCGACGGCGTGTTCCTCCAGCGCGGCCTCGACGCCGGCGCGGCCGGCGTGTTTCCCGAGTGCGAGGCGGCGCTCGCGGCCGACCTTCTCCGGGGCGTAGGGCTCGTACATCGCGTCGTCTTTCAGGGTGCCGTCGGTGTGGATGCCCGACTCGTGGGTGAAGGCGTTCTGCCCGACGACGGCCTTGTTCGGCGCCAGCTGGATTCCGGTTCGGTTGGCGATGAGCTTCGCGAGGTCGTACACCTCGGTCAGGTCCATCGACTCGACGCCGTAGCCGTGGTCCAGGGCGATGGCGACCTCTTCGAGGGCGACGTTCCCGGCCCGCTCGCCGATGCCGTTGATGGTGCCATGTACCAGGTCCGCGCCCGCAGCCACGGAGACGAGGGCGTTCATGACGGCCAGCCCCAGGTCGTCGTGGGTGTGGGTGCTGACCGGCCCCAGCTCCGAGAGCCGGGAGACACATTCGAGCGCGCGGTCGGGCGTGGCGTGGCCGACGGTGTCGGCCCAGCAGATGCGGTCCGCGCCGGCGGAAAGCGACGCTTCGAGCAGTTCTTCGAGGTAGTCGAGGTCCGCCCGGGAGCCGTCCTCGCCGATGACCTCGACCCACAGGCCGTGGTCCTTGGCGTACTCGACGAGCTCGACCGTCGAAGCGACGTTGTCCGCGCGGGAGGTGCCAACCTTGTCCTCGACGTGGCGGTCACTCGCCGGGACGACGAGGTTGATGCCGTCGACGTCACACTCCAGGGCGAGGTCGATGTCGTTCCGGATGCCGCGACAGAAGCTCGTCACCGTCGCATCGAGGTCCAGCTCGGCGACCCGCGAGATGGTCTCTCGCTCGCCGGGGCCCGTACAGGCGCTTCCGGCCTCGATGACATCGATGGCGGCCGCGTCGAGCGAGCGGGCGATAGCGGCCTTGTCGTCGGGCGTCAGCGAGACGCCGGGGGCCTGCTCGCCGTCGCGCAGCGTGGTGTCCAGGAACTGTACGCCGTCTACCTCGTCGAGGGGACGCGTCGCTGGGTGGTCCCCGAACAGTGTGTGGTGGCTCACAGAAGATTCACTTCCATCACTCGGGGCGAATTTCACACCCAGTCGCCTCGCGGCGACTTCCTCTATCCTCCGTCGGGTGTTCCGACATAGTACAGGGTACTGGGACGTTCATGGTCTTTAGTCTGTTGGATGCGAACCGACGGTGACACACGCGACTGCGGCGAGATCAGGACTCTACAACCACGGTATCGCCGACCGCGACGCCGTCAGCGCCCCCCTCGGGCAGTTCGATGACGGTGTCCGCCTTCGCGTAGTCGATCGAGCGCCACGGGCGCATCGTCCTGACCTTGCGGACCTCGCCGTCGGCCAGCCAGACCACATCGGTGGGGAATCTGACAAACAGCATGTGGATGACCCGACGCCGGACTGCGCCGAAAGGCCACGACGGCTCGAACCGGAAGACGAGCGCGTAGTCGTCAGGAATCGACCGGCGGAACATCAGTCCCTTGGACTTTGACAGCATCGAGTCGGCCGTGTGGACGTTGGTGGCGAGGACGCGGCTTGCCCCCTCAGGGTCGTGGACGACGCGCATACGCTCGCGTGGGCATGTCACTACGTAAGCGTTCCGTCGGTCGGCCCTACGTAAGCGTTCCGTCGGTCGGCCGACCCTACAAGATCAGAATCATGGCCACTTCGTAGACTACGTACAGCAGTACCAGCAGTATCAGCACCCGAATGAGGTTCCCTGCCAGGTTATCCGGGAGTTCCTCATACATTTCTGCGAGCCCCGGTCCGTCAGCAGGCTGTCCAGCGTCAAGTCCCGTTGCCCCGCTAGCCTGCGCAGATCCGCCGAAGATGCCATCACCGAACATTTGTTCCATCTGTTCATTCTGTCGGTCCATCATATACTCCATCTCACTGTAGTCGTCGAAGCGATTCTTGATTTGACTCACATATGACGAGGAACAGTCACAGGCATCGGCAATTTCTTTATTCGTAGCGTTTGGGTTCTCGTACCACGTCAGAACGATATCACGCTGCAAGTCTGTTTTCTCTCCGCTAGGCATTGTTGCATGACATATCATATAACATCAAAAAAAGTTCTGTCCAAGACCCACCGACGGGCCACATCAGTTCTATTTCAGAGTGAATAACAGCATGAGCGTGGCCGCTATGACGAGACTGCCAGCGAAGTAGCGGGCTCCCAGAGGAGTGGGTTCCGGAGTCGCGCATCCGCCGAGCGAAGCGAGGCGGTTCACCGACGGCGAGGCCGAAGGCCGAGCCGTCGGCCTTTTTCGCCCACGTTTTTCAAGGAGGGTGTCCACAGCGCCGCGAAGCGGCGCGAGGACACCCGACGCAGAAAAAGGTGGACGGACAGATTCAGGTGAACGGAGGAGCGAACACAGGTATGGAGAAGGCGCCCGGCGGGACCTCGGTCGGTGTCTCCGACCCCTACGACCACGTCGACCGGTGTGACTTCGTGACCGACGAGGGGAAGTGCCGGTGGGCGCGCGAACACGGTCACCACGACCCCGACTTCGCGGACCGCCGCAGCGCCGATGGCTTTCGGTGTCCGGCCGCGGTCGGACCCGACGGCGACCCGGACGAGTCCGAGTGGGACTGGGCCGACTGTCCCCACTTCCGCTGTCGGAACCGCGACCGCGAGTGTGGCCGCTGTGGGCTCGAAGAGCGCCGCAACGCACACGACGACTCGCGGCCGCTGCTGGAGGAACATCACCTCTCCTACAGCGGGGCGGCCGACGGCGAGGAACTCGGCCACGAAATCACGGTGTATCTCTGTCGGTGGTGTCACGCGAAGGTCCACAATGCCTGGGCGCGCATCGACGACGACGCGGGACCGGACCCGGAGGCCATCGCCGCCAAGGAGGGGCGAAAGAGCCGGGAACAGTCGGAGCTTGGCTTTACCTCCGCAGCCGACCGGTACGACGACGCATAGACTGGCCGTCCCCGCGTCTCACAATCGAACGAGCCAATTCGGGCAGAGAGGCGACGCGGCTGTCGGCCGCCGGTGACCGCGACGCGCCGAAACAATCGTGGCAAAAAGGGGTTAAGACGGTCCCGGGGCTATAGAGCCCATGACGCAGATGGCGGTCGACGAGATACGCGTCGAGTCGTACATGACCGACGTAGAGCCCGTCAGCCCGGACGCGTGGGTGACGGACGTGGTCGACCGACTCAAGGCGGCGGGGCAGTACGGCGACCTCCCGGTGGCCGACGGCGAGGGGCAGTTGCTGGGCTGTGTCGGGGCGATAGACCTCGTGGAGGTCCCCGGCGACGAGCGCGTCGAGCGGCACATGCGGCAGGACCCGGTCGTCCTCCGCCCGGCGATGTCGGTCAAGAACGCGTCCCGGGTCATCTTCCGGGCGGGCCAGCAGTCGCTCCCGGTCGTCGGCGAGGACGGCGAGTTGCTCGGTGTCTTCTCGAACGGTGACGCCGTCAGGAGCCAGATAGAGCGTACGACCCCCTCGAAAGTCCGGAGTACCCGCGAGATGCTCGAACGGTCCTACGACACCGCCATCGACGTGGCCGAGCGGGAGATCGAGGTCGCCGGGCTGATACCGACACAGCGGGAGGTACACGCGGACGAGCTGGAGGGGCGTGAGTACGAGCTCCGGAACGGGCTCGCGGAGCCGCCCATCGTCGTCGCCTACGGGTCCAAGACGCTGATTGTCGACGGGCACCACCGCGCGCTCGCCGCGAAACGCCTGGGTATCGACCGGCTGGTCGCACACGTCCTCACGGTCTCGCCCGACGCGGTCGAGGAGCTGGGGTTTCTCCGAACGGCCCGGCTCGCCGGCCTTGCGGGGCTCGACGACATCGAGGTCGCCGACGCTCGACACCCGCTCATCGAGAAAACGGGCTCGGAGCAGTCGGCGACTCACCGGTGACGCGCCGGGCCACACCGGGAAGCTATCAGGAGATATATAGGCCCAGCTAGCCTCTCGGCTACTAATGACCCACATCGCCGTCATCGACAACCACGGCCAGTTCACCCATCTGGAGCAGCGGGCGCTCCGGGACATGGGCGTCGACGTGGAACTGCTCGACAACGACACGCCGCCCGAAGACATCGACGCCGACGGCGTCGTCCTCTCGGGCGGCCCGGACATGGACGACATCGGGAACTGCCCTGACTACCTCGACCTTGACGTGCCCGTGCTGGGCATCTGTCTGGGGATGCAACTCATCGCCGACCAGCTCGGCGGCACCGTCGGCGGCGGCGAGTACGGTGGCTACGCCGACGTGACCGTCGAGATTCTGGACGACGAGGACCCCCTTATCGGCTCGCTCGCCCCGGAGACGCGCGTCTGGGCGAGCCACGCCGACGAGGTCAAGGAAGTGCCCGACGGCTTTACCCGCACTGCGACCTCCGACGTCTGTGGCGTCGAGGCGATGAGCGACACCGACCGGGACCTCTACGGCGTCCAGTGGCACCCGGAGGTCGCCCACACCGAAGAGGGCGAGGCCGTCTTCGAGAACTTCCTCGCGGTCTGTGACCAGCAGTCGGCGCCCCGACAGTAGGGCAGACGCGGGTCCCGGCGCTGTCGGTCGGAGCGGCTGGATTTATATGGCGCGACGGGATGTGATAACTAAATGACTGCGACACAGGGAAACCTGGCGAGCCTCTCCCGGTTTATCTTCCGGGCGCCGAACTGGTACGCCAGTCTCGCGTTTGCCCTGTTTATCGCCGCGCTGACCGGCATCGCGGCCTTCGACTCGCGGTTCGTGCTTGACGACGCCTGGCAGGGGATATTCTTCATCGGGCTGCCGACGGCCATCGCGGGAGCGGTGACCCCCTGGGTCGACCGCCGGATGGGCGGCCAGCTCACCCCGAACCGGGCCTCGCTGCTCGCGCTGGTCTGTGAGTGTATCACCATCGCCTTCCTGACAGTGGCGGGCATCATCGCGGTCGTCAGCGCGCGGCTCGGGGCGAACTTCGTCTTCGACGTGTTGCTGGTCGCCCTGGCGTCGATATTCGCCTTCCGGCTGCTCATCCTGCTTGCCGTCTCCCGGTACAGCTTTCTGAAGGCGGCCGTCCCGGCCAGCGTCCAGACCGTCGCCGCGGCGGGCATGCTCGCGGTGTACGGTGGAGCGACGACGTACATCCTTGACGACCCCCAGCTCAAACAGATGCTTGCCCGCTCCGAGCAGGCGCCGCCGGCGCTGCAGGGGTTCATCCCCGAGGACTTCCTCCTGCTTGCGGTCATCTGTCTGCTCTATGCGGGGGCCGTCTGGGTGTTCCTCGTCGCCATCGACCGGCCGTGGCGCTCCTCGCTTGGCGTCTCCGCGCTTGATTTCCTCCGCGGGTTCGTCGGCTACCTCGCGGAGGGGTCGGACGAACTGGAGACGTTCTTCGAGGACATCGGCGAGGAGGCCATCGTCCCCGTCACGGTGCTTGCGGTCCGGCGGCCCGACGGCGAGGAGAAAGCGCGGTTCGTCCTGCCGATGATACACCCCGGACCGATGGGTGAGATAGGCGGCGGCAACCTCCCCAAGCGGGTCGCCGAGGTCGCCGACGGGGTCGCCTTCCCGCCCCATGCCACCGCCGGCCACGACTTCAACCTCGTCACCGAGAGCGAGGTCGAGACGCTCCTCGAAGCGGCCGAGACCGCCTTCGAGAACATCGAGTACACCGCCGAGGCGACGGCCGGCCACCGCCACGAGGAGGGGGAGGCCTCCCTGCTGGGGCAGGCCTTCGGCGGGGACGCCCTGGTCGTCGCCACGTACGCGCCGGGGTATGCCGACGACGTGGACTACGCGGTCGGCCTGTCGGCGATGGCCGAGGCCCGCAGCGGCGGGCTAGAGGACGTGTTGCTGGTCGACGCCCACAACTGCAATGACGGGCTGGCGGGCGAGGACCTGGGCCACGTCGTCCCCGGGAGCCAGCGTTCGTTCGACATGATACACGGGGCGGGCACGCTCGGCGAAACCCTCGCGGGCGCCAAACGGGGCCAGCTTCGCTGTGGCGTCGCCTGGGCGGAGACACCCTGGACCCCGGAGGAGGGTATCGGCCCGCTCGGTATCCGGGTCGCCGTCTTCGAGGTCGGCGACGAGCGGACGGCCTACGTCCTCATCGACGGGAACAACATGGAGCCGGGGCTCCGCGAGACGATTCTCGACGCTATCGACGGCGTGGACGCGGTGGAGGTGATGACCAGCGACACCCACATCGTCAACACGATGGAGGCGGAAAACCAGGTCGGTCAGGCCATCCCCGAGGCCGAGGTCGTCGAGCGGATTTCGGGGCTGGTCGAGTCGGCCATCGCGGACCTCGAACCGGTCGAGGCCGGCATGGCGAGCGAGCGGGCCGAGGTGACCGTCTTCGGCAACGACCGCACCGAGACGCTGGCCTCGACGGCCAACGCGATGGTGTCGCTGGGCGGCGCGCTGGCGGCGACGTTCGTGCTGGCGGTGATGGCCGTCAGCGTCCTCATCTTCCTCGTCGCCGGCGTCTGAGAGCAGCGGCTACGCAATACGGTTGCTCTGTGGGGAGAAACGCCGAGGAGGAGATTTGAACTCCTGAGTCCGTGAGGACAGTTGCTTTCGAGGCAACCGCCTTGGCCAGGCTAGGCTACCTCGGCTCGTTTCCCAGTTCCGCCGTCTTGTGTTTAGGCGTTTCGATTGGGCAAGTGACTCGGTACCACCCGACAGTTCCCGGCTATGGGAGCGTGGGAAACGGCGCCCACAGCTGTCCGGTATGTCTCGTCACGACGGCCCCCGATGCCGACAGAGCGTCCCCCAACACAGGGTGAAAACGCCTAGTTCCAGGTCCAGGCCGAGTCGAGCGCGTACCGGTACAGCCCGGTCACACAGATGGCGACGGCGTTGCCGACCAGATACTCCGCGGTCCCAAGCGTCACCAGCACGTAGAGGATGCCAAGCTGGAGCGGGATGGCTGTCCCACGGACGAGGTTCGTCTTGCCCAGCCCGACGGCGTACTCCCGCATCGTGGAGTGGCGCGACCGATGGAACGTCCAGGCGTTGTTGAGGACGTACTGGAACAGGATGGTTATCTCGATGGCGACGAACGCGCCGATGAGGTAGTTCACGCCGGCGAGATCGACGAACAGCCACAGGAGCGCAAGCTGGACGGCCGCGGCCGTACAGCCCACGAGGAAGAACCGAACAAGTCGCTCCCGTCGCGGCGACGTGGCGACGCCAAACGACATGAGACGCTATTTATAACCGAGAGCCTTTAAACGTGCCGTTATCTCGTCAGATTCGCCGCCCGACTGGTCGCGCTGTCCGCCCTCCGAGGCCGAATCGAGGCGCTCGACGTGGTCGGCGACCGCCGCCGAGAGCCGGTCGAGGACGGGCGGCGGGGCCGCGTCGTCGGTGTCGTCGGCACAGAGGTCGCGGTGTTCGTCGGGGTCGCTCCGCCGGTCGTACAGCTCGCGGTGGCCCGACTCGGTGTGTTCGATGTACGTCCAGCGGGCGTCGCGGGCGCTGACGAGCAGTTCGCCGTCCTCGCGGTGGCGGGGAATCGGCTGGGTGGTCACGCTCTCGTCCCGCACCGCGACGGAGATAACGGGTCCACAGTCCTCGATGTCCTCGCCGTCGAGGGCCGGGGCGACGCTCCCGCCCTCCCAGGCGTCGGCCGCCTCGACGCCCAGCATGTCACACACCGTCGGCGGAATCACGTCGAGACCGACGGGCTGGTGGACCGTCCCGGACTCGCCGTCCGGGTGGGTGACAAAGAGCGGGACGTCGATGAGTTCGCGGTAGAGCTTGGGGTAGTGAGAGAGGTGGCCGTGGTCCAGGAACTCCTCGCCGTGGTCCCCGGCGACGACGACGGCGGTGTCGTCGGCCAGTCCCTCGGTTTCGAGGGTCGAGAGCAGTCGGCCGACGCTCGCGTCGACCTGCCTGACGGTCCCGTCGTACAGCGTCCGGAGCGTCCCCAGCGTGCGCTCGTCGACATCCCACCCCATCCCCGTCCGGAAGTGCGAGCCAAGCATCCGGAACAGGCCGAAGTGGGTGTCAGACACTTCCCGGAGATGCCGGGGCGCCGGGACGTAGGGGGTGTGGGTGTCCATGTAGTGGACCCACAGGAAGAAGCCGTCGCCGGCCGTCTCCAGGAACTCCGTCGCGTGGTCCTCCAGTTCCCCCATCCGCGAGGCGTCGGCAACGGGGCGGTCGTCGTCGCCACCGCCGAGAACGCTCGCGGCCCGGCGGAACGGGGATGTCCCGAGCTGGACCCACCCCTGGATGGTCGGGTGCCTGGCGAGAAAACCGCTGCCGTCGACGAACGGCTCGAACTCGTCGAACCCCCGGTCGTACCCCCAGTGGTCGGTCAGGAACCCGTTGGCGGCGTTGAACCCGCCCGTCGCCAGCCCGGCCTCGGAGAGTTGCTCGGCCAGCGTCGGCGTCGAAGCCACGCCGATGTCCGGCCCCTCGTCGAACACCGGGCGGGAGCCGTGGACGGACGGAAAGGAGAAGGGCGTCCAGTTGCCCTGTGCCTTGGCGTTCTCGAAGTCGACCCCGCGGTCTGCGAGGTCGTCGAGCACCGGCGAGGCGCTGTCCTCGCCCCCCAAAGCGTCCTGGCGGAGGGAGTCGATAGTGACGAGGACGACGTTGTCCACCGCGGCCGGCATCTAGCGCACCTCCGGCCGCTCGCAGGGAGCGTCAGTGAGACGACGAAACGCCGGGTCCCGCCGCCCGGCGCTGCACGAATCGTTCATACGGGCCTTCACTGGATATGCGATACTGAATCTTCTGGTTGTACCGGACCCCCGGCAGTGAAACAAACTGTCTCGCAGTCCAGAGAGTGCGGTAATCGGTGTCTAGGCCGGTCGCCTCGTGAGGCGAATCATCGCGGGTCGGGGTCGTAGCTCGACCCGACTCTGAGATCGAGTGTGCGTTCCCGCGCGTGGATGTCGAGGCACTCGTGGTCGGTGACTTCCCCGTCCCGGCTGAACGTCACCGGCTCGCCGTGGCCGTCGACGGACAGCTCCGTCGCTCGGACGTGGGTGACGCCCTCGGTGTCGGTCGCCAGCAGCCGGTGACCGATGGCCTCGGCGACGAGGTTGCCGGTCGGCATCTGCTCGACGATGGCGACGTCCAGCAGGCCGTCTTCCATGTCGGCCTGCCCGCCCCGCTCCACGAACTTCCGGGCGTTGCCGACGAGCAGACAGGTCGCCGACCCGGACCAGGTGACGGGGCCGTCCTCGCCGACGGCCTCGATCGTGATATCCAGCCCGTCGAACTCGATGGCCTCCTGGGCCCCCGTGACCAGGAACGCAAGCGTCCCGAAGCGGGCTTTCAGGTCGCTTGCGGCCGCCAGACTGGCTTCGGCGGGCAAACCTGCGATACAGGAGACGAGGAACGGCTCCTCGCCCGCGACGCCGACGTCGACGGTCCGGACGTCGCCAGTGTCTGCGATCTCGATGCCGTGCTGTCGGTCGGTGACGCCGATGGTTCCTGCCAGCAGGTTCGCGGTCCCAACGGGCACCACCGACAGGGTCACCGCGTCGAGGTGGTCCGCCCGGGCCAGCCCCCGGAGGACCTCGTTTATCGTCCCGTCGCCGCCCGCGACGGCGACCTCGGCGGCGCCCGCCTCGCCGGCCGCCCGGCCGAGTTCGAGCGCGTCGCCCGGTCCCTCGGTGCGGGAGACGGCAAACCCCCGGGCCGAAAGCAGTCGCTCGACGGACTCGGCATGGTCGCCGTCGCCGCTGGCGGGATTGAGGATTGCCCGGCGGGAGCCGATCTGCATACCGACACGGAGTGGTCTCGTGTACTTATCACCACGGGCTCACCGATGCCCGGCACGCGCGAGCCGGTGGGCCCGCTCGTTCTCGTCGCGGCCGACGACGCGGTAGGTGACGACCGGAACCGCCGCGACGGCCTCGCGGATGGCGCCGACCCGCCGCCGACAGACCCGGTCGCCCGGGGTCGCCGGGCGGTCGGGGTCGACCGCGCGTATCACGGCGTCCGCGTCGCCGTGGACGTGCAGCGAGGCGACCCGGTCGTCGGTCGCCGCCACCGCCCGCACCGCTTCCAGCAGCGCCCGGTACTCCAAGTGCGTACTGGAAACGAAGGCGTCGACCGCCATCGAGCGCTCGATGTGGGTCGTCGTCCCGCTCTCGACGAGAAAGCCCACGGCCGCCGAGGTCGGCGTCGCGTTGTCGGGCCCGTAGTGGACGCTCGCGTCGAAGTACAGCGACAGCGAGGGGCCGAAGCCGGCTCGCCGCGAGTCGGTCCCGTCGTCGGGCGACACCATAGCGGGACGTGGCGGGACCGGACCAAAACCCCGTCGCTACCGCTCGACGCGTTCCTGTAGCCCCGCCCAGTTCGCGAGCATCCCGTCGTCGTCCGGGAGCGGGACCAGCGAGACACGGTTGCGAAAGCGGTGCCCGTCAGCGCGGTAGTTCCACAGCTCGACGGTCACCGGCTCCCAGATTTCGACGGCTTCGGACAGTGCGTCGACGGCCTCGGGCTCGGTGTCGGGCCCCTGGAGCAGGCGGAGGTTCTCGCCGCGGACCGCCGACAGCGAGTAGCCCGTCAGCTCGCGGAAGGTTTGGTTGACGTAGATGACGGGGTTGTCCTGGTACACCGGGCCCGCGAGCGTGATACCGAGAGGGGCCTCGTCGAGAACCCACACCCGCCGGCAGCACTCGCGCTCGTGGGCCGACAGCGACGCCACCCCGGCCGGCGGCAGGTCGAGGAGAGTCGAGAGGTCGCCGTCGGCCCGGTCGACCCGCTCCGGGTCGCCGTCGTGGTCGGCGAGAAAGGACCGGGCGACCGACGGGAACGCCGACTCGTCACACGTCAGTAGTTCCCGGAGCGTCTCTCTGGGTGCCATCGGCCTGGTTTCGGGCGAATCGCTCAAACGTCTGTCGGACGGCCACGGGCGACCCGGCGGACGGTCGGCCAGGGCGTAGCCGACCCGTACCGATGCCGTAGGACGGCCCTACCGCAGCGACTGTCGGAGTGTGAACAGGACGAAGTGTTTTTACCTGTCGACGTAGCTGTCGGAACATGGACAGTCGACGGCGCTCCGTTCTCGCAGCGGCGGGTAGCGTCGTGGCTGGGGCAATCGCCGGCTGCCCGGGATTTCTCGACTCCGACACCGGAGCGAACGACGACAACACGACCGGAACGGCAGTCGAAGGCGCGGGCATTCAGATACCGGAGTCCGTCGAGAGCGCGTACCCCCAATACCAGTACGACGCGGCAAACACCGGGACCGTCCCGAACGTGTCGGGGCCGACGGGCGCCATCACGTCGCTGTTCGAGTTCGGACAGTCGGGGTTCGCGCCCGGACGCAAAATGGGGTCGCCGTCGCTGCGTGACGGACGGCTCTACCTGACCGAGGGCCGCATCGACGGCACCGGCGACCGGGAGACGTTCGTCTACGCGCTGGACGCCGTCGACGGGACCAGACAGTGGGCGACGGCATACCGGGGAACGAACGGCGCCGGCCCCACCGCCGTGACCGACGGGCTGGTGCTGGCGACCGTCGGCGACACGCTGGTCGGGCTGGACGCCGACACGGGCGTCGAGCAGTGGTCGTTCGACCGGTCGGTCCGGTCGGGTGTCACCGTCGACGGCGGGACGGTATACGTCGTCGGCGCCGGGGCCGAGGGGGCCACCCTGTACGCGCTCTCGACCACCGACGGCTCGCTCGACTGGGAGACACCGGTCGACGCCGGAAGGGCCCCGGTTACCCCTGCCGTCGCCGGTGACACCGTCTACACGGGCGGGGACTCGCTGGAGGCGTTCGACGCGGGCACCGGTGAGGCGGTCTGGAGCGCCGACTACGGCGTGACGGCCCCGGCCACGGCTACCGGGGACCGGGTGGTTATCGGCTCCGGAGCCGCCGTCCGCGTGTTCGACCACGCCGACGGGACCGAGCTGTGGAGCAACGACATCGAGACGTACGGCAACCTGGAATCGCCGGCGGTGACCAACCCACCCGCAGTGACCGACGACACCGTCTACGCCGTCGCCGACAGGGGGCTGACTGCCCTGAGCCTCACGGGGAGTCAGCACCGCTACACCGTCGAGACGGGTATCGACGGGACGCCCGTCATCGCCGACGGCTACATCTACCTGTTCGGGGCCGGGCAACTGAGCTGTCGGGCGGCCGACGACGGGAGCACCGAGTGGACCTACGGGACACGCCAGCGGACCAGTCCGAACGGCGTCGCACCGGTAATCGGCGACAATGTGGCGTTTTTCCCCGCCGAACGGCTCTACGCCATCGCCGGCTGAGCCGGTCGCCGACACGGGCGACGGGTGCCGGGAAGCCAACCTTGACCCCTCGCGAGCACGACGTGCAACTGTGACTGACGACCAGACCAGACAGTGGCGACTCGCGAGCCGACCGACGGGCGAACCGACCGACGAGAACTTCGAGCTCACGACGGTCGACCGGCCCGAACCCGGCCCCGGCGAGGTGCTGGTCCGGACGCTGTATCTCTCTGTCGACCCGTACATGCGCGGGCGCATGCGCGACGCCGAGTCCTACGCCGAGCCCTGGGGCGTGGGCGAGCCCATGGAGGCGGGGGTCGTCGGCGAGGTCGCCGAATCGAACCACGACGGGTTCGAGCCGGGCCACGTCGTCACCGGGAATCTGCTGTGGGCCGACCACGCCGTCGCCGGCGGCGACGAACTGCGGCGCGTCGACCCCGACCTGGCGCCCGTCTCGACCGCGCTCGGCGTGCTGGGGATGCCCGGCATCACCGGCTACTTCGGGACGACCGACGTGATCGACCCCGACCCCGGAGACACCGTCGTGATCTCCGCGGCCGCCGGCGCCGTCGGCTCCGTCGCGGGCCAGGTCGCATCCCTCGCCGGTGCCCGCGTCGTCGGCGTCGCCGGCAGCGACAGGAAGTGCGACTGGCTCACCGACGAGCTGGGCTTTGACGCCGCGGTGAACTACAAGACGGCCGACGACCTCGGGGCGGCCTTCGACGAGACCAGCCCCGAGGGCATCGACGGCTACTTCGACAACGTCGGCGGCCCCATCACCGACGCCGTCTGGGAGCGGTTGAACCGCAACGCCCGGGTCGCCGTCTGTGGGCAGATATCGCTGTACAACGCGACCGAGCAGCCGACCGGGCCACGGAAGCTGAGCCAGCTCATCCAGACCCGTGCCAGCGTTGAGGGCTTTCTCGTCGGCGACTACCAGGACCGGTGGGGCCACGCACTGGAGCGACTGGGCGGGTTCATCCAGCGCGGCGACCTCCAGTACGAGGAAACCGTCACCGAGGGGCTGGAAGCGGCGCCCGACGCCTTCCTCGGGCTGTTCGAGGGCGAGAACATCGGCAAACAGCTCGTGAAAGTCGGCGAGCGCAAGCAGGGGTAGCACGTCTCGGCCGCCGGACCTGTCGGTGGCGTCGTCGCTGGCCGATGTCTGCCGTTCGCGTGGGTTGCGGTACCCCCGGAAAACATACGTAGATAATGTGATACTGGATATGATTCACTGGAATTGACAAACGATTAAAGTCCGTATGCTACCTTATTAGAATGTGTCACTCTACAAAGATAACGACGCGGTACGTTCAGCCGAATGGGTCAGAGAGAACCTCGACCGGTTCGACAGCGACGACCCGTCGTACCGTCTCGTCGAGGTCGACATGGACCCCGAACAGTACGACGACTGGCACATTCCGGGTGCGGTACAGATCGACTGGGAATCCGACATCATCGACGGCCTCGGCGGCAACGTCGTGCCCGTCGAGGAAGCCGAGTCGCTGTTCGGTAGCCTCGGAATCACGCCCGAGACGACGGTCGTGGTCTACGGGGACCAGGCGAACTGGTTTGCGGGCCACGCGTACTGGGTGTTGAAATACTACGGCCACGAGAACGTCGCGCTGCTCGATGGCGGCCGCCGCTACTGGAACCTGGAGGGGTACGAGACGTCACAGGAGGCAGTGTCGTACCCGACCCAGGAGTACTCGATAGACGGGACGAACGACGAGGTCCGAGCGTACAAGGACGAAGTCATGGCAGCCAGTGAAGACGACGGCCCGATAGTCGACGTTCGGAACCCCCAGGAGTACCGGGGCGACAAACCCCCGGCCGAGATTCCGAACACGACCGACCGGGAGGGACACATCCCGTCGGCGTCGAACATCCCGTGGGGACAGGCGGTCAACGCCGACGGGACGTTCAAGCACATCGAGGAACTGCGGGAGATATACGGCGACTTCATCGACCGCAACGAGCGGGCGATAGCCTACTGCCGCATCGGCGAACGCTCCTCTGTCACGTGGTTCGTCCTCTCGGAGCTTCTGGGCCTCGACGCGGCTAACTACGACGGCTCGTGGACCGAGTGGGCCGCCGACCCGGACGCACCCGTCGCATCGGTCGACAAACCGACCCCACAGGGAGGCGATAACTGATGACGATATCAACGACGGAACCCGACGGCGACGTTCGCGGCGAGATGGTACAGGTGTGTATCGACGGCGTGATGTCCGTCTTCCAGAGCCGCATGCGGGAGATGCTCGACGAGGAGGGCATCGAGCGGCCCGACCCACAGCCCGAGGAGTGGTATCCGCTCTCGAAGTTCCGCCACGTCCTCGTCGCGGTCGAGGAGAACGCGGGGGAGAACGCCTTAGAAAAAGTCGGGGAGTCGACGCCGCGGTTCGTCGACTGGCCGTCGCCGGCCGCCTCGGGGTCGCCAAGTGACGGGCTGTCCCAGCTTGCCGACCTGTACGACACCGAACACCGGAGCGCACCGGGCGACTACACGTTCGAATCGACCGGCGAGACGACGGCCCGTATCGTCTCGACGACCCCGTACCCGGCGACCTGGGAGAGCGGGCTGATCAAGGGCACGGCACAGCACTTCGGCGCGGACTACGCGCGTGTCACGACCACGGAAGCCGGCGACGAGACGGCGTTCGAAGTCAGCTGGTGAGACAGCCGGCCCGGCGGTCTGACCGGGAACCTCCCGTCAGACTGACCCGGGCTCGGACAGGCGGACCGGCGCGACGGCGAACCGAAATGCACTCAGTCGCTCCGTCGGCCCTGTCGATATGCTCGCCGACACAGCGCAGCTCTATTCGGACGTGTTCACACCGGAGCTTTTCGTCCTGCTCTGTGGGATATGTCTCATCGGCTACGAGTGGTACGGCCTTGCCGACCGCTCGCCCGTCGGCCTCGGCGCCCGGCTCGGCGTCCTGGCGCTGGGGTGGACCGTCGGGCTGGCCATCTACGAGGGCGTGCCGCTGCTCTTCGAAAGCACCCCCACGTGGGCGTCCGACGCGACCGGAAGCGCCGGACTCGGCGTCGGCATCCTGGGTATCTGGCTCAGCTGGCGACGCTTCGGGTGGGGCGAACACGTCCCCGGCTTCTCGGCGCTGCTCGTCGGCGTGACCGTCCCACACCTCCTCATCACGCCGTTCTGGGACATCTCCACGCACGTCCTCTACGCGGTGGTCCCCGCGGGGTATCTGGTCCTCGTCGACAGGCGATTTGCCCCGCTGGCCCTCGTCGCCCTCGGGATGGTGGTCGCGCGTCCCCTCGCCGGCGCACACACGTGGCCCCAGTCGGTCGCCGGCCTGCTGCTCGGCATCGCTTTCGTCGCCGCGTCTCGCCGATACGACAGTGAGCGCCGCCAGCGTAGTTCGGTCCCTCGATAGGTTACGGAGACAGGTCGAACTTCTCCGCCGCGGTCTCCATGTCCTTGTCGCCCCGGCCACAGAGGTTCACCAGGATGGTGTCGTGGCGGTCCTCCTCGGCGAGTTTGATGGCGAGCGCGATGGCGTGGCTCGGCTCCAGCGCCGGGATGATACCCTCCGTCTCGCTCAGTTCCCGGAACGCCGCCAGCGCCTCCTCGTCGGTGACGCCGTGGTACTCGGCACGGCCCAGCGACTGGAGGGCGGCGTGTTCCGGGCCGACCGCCGGATAGTCGAGCCCGGCACTGACGGAGTGGTTCTCTGTCTCCTCGTCTATCGCCTTCGTCTTCATCCCCTGGAATATCTGCGGGTCGTCGCCCTCGGTCGCCGTGAGCGCCGCCGAGTGCTGGCCCGAGTCCAGCCCTTTGCCGGCGGGCTCGGCCCCATAGAGAGCCACGTCGTCGTCTCTGAACGCGTGGAAGAGTCCAATAGAGTTCGACCCCCCGCCGACGGCGGCGACACAGGCGTCGGGCAGGTCGCCGTGCATCTCCTGTATCTGCTCGCGGGCCTCGCGGCCGATGACCGACTGGAACTCCCGGACCATCCGCGGGAACGGGTCAGGCCCGACGGCGCTTCCGACGAGATAGTGAGTCTCCTCGGTGTTTTCGACGAGGTCCTCCATCGCGGCGTCGACGGCCTCTGCCAGCCCCTCGTTGCCCCGGCTGACCGGCTCGACATCGGCACCCATCAGCCGCATCCTGAAGACGTTCATCCGCTGTCGACCGATGTCTTTCCGACCCATGTACACCGTCGTGTCCATGTCCAGCAGGGCCCCGACCATCGCCGTCGCGGTGCCGTGCTGGCCGGCGCCGGTCTCGGCGATGAGGCGCTCCTTGCCGGCGCGCTTGGCGAGCAGGGCCTGTCCGAGCGTGTTGTTGAGCTTGTGGGCGCCGCCGTGCAGCAGGTCCTCGTGTTTGAAGTAGATGTCCGCGTCGTAGCGCTCGCTGAGCGTCTCGGCGTAGAACACCGGTGTCGGCCGACCCGCGAAGTGTTCGAGCAGGTACTCGAACTCCTCGCGAAAGTCCGGGTCGTCCTTGAGGTCGTCGAACGCGGCCGCCAGTTCGGCAAGCGGTTCTTCGAGCGGTTCCGGGACGTGTCGACCACCGAACTCCTCGAATTCGCCGGGTGAAGACATACGTCTTCCAGTGACACACCGGGGAGCTAAAAACTACTGCCGGTCAGGCGGCGAAACTGGACAGTGGCGACTCACGAGCCGGCCAACGGACCCCTACCAGCCGAGTTCGACGGCCGTCCCGTCTTCCCGACAGCGTTCGAGCTCGTGTTTGGCGGTCATACCCGCGTCCTGTGGCGTTCGTGATCGACCGACGCCGACCTTTAGCTCGACGCCGGCAGCGTCGCGAACGTGGTCGATTGCGTCTCGATAGGCGGCCGAGTCCATGGCCGAGCAGACGGCGATGACGTTGTCGCCGCCGACGAAGAAGGAGAGCGAATCGTGGGCCTTGCGCATGTGTTTCATCAGCTCCGCGTACCCCTGCTCTATCCGGATGAACGCGTCGAACTCGTTGAGCTGGTCGGTGTATTTCCCGGTCGCGTCGTCGACGTCGAAGTGGGCAATCTGAACGTCGGAGTCGGTCCGGGCGGCGTCCGCGAGTGTCTCACCGCGAAGGACTTCGCGCCGGCTGCTGTCCTGGGCGCTGCCGGAGTCCTGCAGGCGACGCGAGGCGGTCGCGAGCGCGTCGGCCGGCGTCGCCCCGGGGGCGACGCTCACGCTGGCGGTCACCGGATACCGGTTCCCGAGCGACGTCTGGATTCGCTCGTGTTCCGTGCGGTCCAGCCCGTTCGTGACAGCCACCATGTTGTCGAATCGGCCGAAGAAGGCGTACCCCTCGTGGGCGCCGACCAGCTGGGCGACGTCGGCGAAGAGACGCGACTGCAGCGTCTGGAGGTCGACCTCGCGGCGGGGTTCGGGCGTAGTCGTCCAGGGCCCGTAGTTGTCTATCTGAATCAGGGCGACCTGCGTGTTCGTCACGTCGGGTTTCAGGAGTCGGCTCGTATCGGTGTTTGGGAAACGGCCAGAGCCACCGCTGACTCACGGCTCGACCCTGCCAAGAAAGTCGAGCTGGTGGGTCACGTACAACAGTTCGCCGGCCGCGACCTGCTCGCGGCGGGTCGCCAGCCAGTCGTCGAGCCCGTCGACACCGCCCAGTTCACCGACTGCTCCCTCGACGGTGTCGAGGATGTGCCGGAGGAAGTAGGCCTCGTCGTCTGGGTAGGCGCCGTCGACTGGTCTAACGACCCAGTCCGAGCCGGCCACCCCGAGCAGCGTCGTCCCGTCGAGCCGCTGGAGTCGGTCGAGAACCGCCCCGCCTGCCCGGCTGTCCCCGCCCGGTTTCGCGTCCATGTGGTCGTGGTAGCGCTCCTCGACCGCGCGGTCGGCCGGATGGGGCGGCCGGAACCGCGTCGCCCCGTCGAAGGTGATGGGGAAGTAGTACAGCCCGCCGGGGGCAACAGTACCGAGAAGCGTCCCCAGCGCCTCGCGGTCGAGGATGTCGAGCAGCGCCGCCCCGACGAGGAGATCAGAGTCAGCCTCGGCTCGGCGGCCGCTAGAGCCCACCGCGCCGTGGTCGTCGGCGTAGTCGAGTGCGTCGGCGACGACGGGGTCGACCGTTATTCGGCGAGTCCCGTCATCGAGCCTGAACGGCTCGTCGCCGGCGACGGTAACGTCGTTACCGGCGGCCCACTCGGTCAGATAGTCACGCATCGCCGCCACGTTCTCCGCCTGTACGTCCAGTGCGACGTACTCGATGTCACCCTCCGGGAGGACGTCCCAGTCGAGAAACCGAGTCAGCATCGTGCCGATGCCGGCACCGATTTCGAGGACCCGAAGCGGGCCGGCGGACTCTGCGGCGCGGGCCGCCAGTTCCGCCCGGAGCGAGTCGACCAGCCGACGGTTGAGCGCGCGGTCGTCGACGGTGCGTTTCGCGCGGAGATAGCGCTGGAACGAGCCAGTCACGCGACCACCTCCGCGTCGACGTCGCCAACGTCGGCGAGCAGCCCGCGGACCCGTGCGGTCGTCTCGTCCCAGTCGGGCTGGGCCTCGTAGCGGCGTCTGGCCGCGCGCCCCATCGCGGCCAGCCCGTCGCGGTCGGCCGCCAGCGTCTCGATGGCCGCGGCGACGGCGGCCGGGTCGTCGGGGTCGACGAGCACGCCCGTCTCGCCGCCGGTGACGACGTCGCTCGCGCCGCCGGCCCGCGAAGCGAGCGCGGCCAGCCCGAAACTCATCCCCTCCAGATAGACGATACCGAACCCCTCGTACCGGGACGGAACCGCGATGGCGTGGCCGTCTTCGAGGGTCGAAGCCAGCGCGTCGTCGGACAGGCGGCCGACAAAGGCCACGCGGTCGTCGAGCCCCGCTTCGTGCACCCGCGACCGGACCGACTGGGCGTACCGCTCGTCGACCGGCCGGCCCACGACCGTGAGTTCGGCCTCGGCGTCGGCGGCCGCGAGCCCGTCGACGAGCGTGTCCAGCCCTTTTCTGCGCTCGATGTTGCCGACGAAGACCAGCCGGAGCGGCCCCGCATGCGCCCGCGAGTCGATTCGCGTCGGGTCGATATCGGGGTCGAAGCGGTCGCCGGCCGGCGGCGCCACGACGGTCGACGCGGCGTCGGCGCCGAGGTCGGTCACAGCGGACCGGGTGGCCGTGCTGTTGCAGACGACGCCGTCGACGGTGTCGAGGTACCGACGTTCGACAGCCCCGTAGACCGGGCTGAGTGGCCGCGGTTCGCTCGCCCGCAGGTGGTGGACGACGCTGACGACCGGATAGGAGAGGTGGCGGTTCGTCCGGACGAGCGACGGGTGGGCCAGTTCGTCCTGAAGCATCACGTCCACGTCCACGTCGAGCCGCCGGCGGAGGGCGCGCGAACCGTTGTCGAGCAGCCCCCGGCCGTAGTCACGCCAGGGGAGTTCGACCACCTCGACGGTGTCCCCGGCCCGGCGCAGCCCAGCCACGAGCTGTCGGTCGTAGCGAAACCCACCGGAGCGGTCCGTGAGGCTCCCGTACAGCGTCAGCCCGACTCTCATACGGTTTTGGGTGGCGATTTGTCGGTACCCACCGACCCGGGAGGCGGTGCTGTCCGGACCCCATCTACACGACGCCGTATCATACGACAGCGTCGTAGCTCGCGGCGGCCTCGTCGTCCTCCCAGACGGTCACCGCGAGTTCGGTGACGGTGTCGTCGGTGACGGCCTCGGTCACGCGTTCGAAGATGACGCGGGCGAACCGCTCGACGCTCGGGTTGTGCGCCTCGAACTCCGGAAGGTCGTTGAGCATCGCGTCGCGATAGCGCGCCTCGATAGCCGACAGCGCCGCCTCCGCATCGTCGATGTCGACGAGGTAGTCGTACTCGTTGAGCTCCGGCCCGCGAAAGCACAGTTCCACCTCGTAGTGGTGTGAGTGTGGCTCCCCCTCGGGGCCGGGGTCCGGGACGGTGAGGTAGTGCTGTGCGACGAAGTCGGTCAGCACTGTGGTCGAATACATGGGCGGAGTGACGGGCGCTTACCACCTAAATCCGGAGGATGTGGCGGCTTCAGTCGTACGTAAGCGTCACCTGGACGGCGTCGTCGGGCCGTTCGTCGAGCAGTCGGTACGCCTCCGTGGCTCGGGAAACGTCGAACGTGTGGGTGTGCAGCGCCGAGAGGTCGGTCTCGGCCAGCCAGGCACGCACCGCGTCGAGGCGACGGTCCTTGTCCCAGCGGTCGGCGTGGTCGGGGTCGATGCGGCTCACCTGACTGGAACGGATGCGGATGTGGCTCCGGTGGTAGGCGTCGCCAAGGCCGAGGCTGACGTCTTTCGTCCCGTACCACGAGCCGACCAGAACCTGGCCCGCATAGCCCGTCACGTCGATGGCGTCATCGAGCGCCGTCGGGTTGCCCGACAGTTCGACGGCCATGTCGACCTCGTCCACCTCGTCGAGGTCGTCCGGGGCGAGCGCGCGGTCGGCACCGAGCGACCGCGAGAGGTCCCGCCGGGTGCCACAGGGGTCGACAGCGACGAGACACGACAGCGGGAACTCGGCGAGCAGGGCGGTCGTCAACAGTCCGACCGGCCCCTGACCGAACACCGCGACGCGGGCGCCAAAGCGCGGGCGGCCGTCCATCACGAAGTTCGCGGCCGCCTCGGCGTTGGGGATGAACACCGCCTGCTCGGGCGGGAGCGTCGTCGGGACGAGCGTCTCCGGGTCGGCGAGAAAGTGACTCTCGTGGGGGTTAAACGCGAAGACGCGCCGGTCGAGCCACGCGTCGTCGACGCCCGCCCCCACGTCGGTGACGCGGCCGACGGCGGCGTAGCCGTACTGCAGCGGGTACGAGAAGGTTCCTTCGAGGGCATCTATCGTCTCGTCGGTCGGTAGCTCCGACGAGACGTCGCCTCGGTACACCAGCAGCTCTGTCCCGGGGCTGATACCCGACCGCTCGGTCCGGACGCGGACCTGTCCGGGGCCGGGGTCGGAGATAGGTTGCTCACGGACCGCCACCGATTCGTCGCCGGTGAAGTATAGCGCCTGGCCGGTCATGTCTCTGTTCGGGGTTGCCGTGGTAGCTGGACCCCGATGCCCGCTGGCAGGGGGCCGACACGGTGACCGTCTTGTCGCCGCTGGGAACGCACGTCCCAGATGCGGGGCTAGTCGAACAAAAAGGTACGCTCGGTATGCCGGGACAGCGGCCGCGGCGAGCGCATCGGTCGGGCAGCCACACCGACGAGGACCGTCACAGATACCCCAGCGCGTCGAGCCGGTCGCGGTCGGAGTCGGCGCCGTACACCCGCGAGACGGGCAGTGTCTCGGGCGGTTCGAGCGACGGCGTCCGACTCATGCGGTCGACACCGGTCGTCTCGGCCCATGGAACGGCCAGCAGCGCCGAGACGGGCGTCTGCATCGGGTGGCCGTACAGCCCCCACTCGCCGAAGAGATTGCCGTGGTCGGCCGTGACGGCGACGCGACCGTCGACGTTGTCACACAGGACGGCAACCTCGTCGAGGACGTACCGGAGGTTCGCCTCGTAGGCCGTCCAGACGCGCGCTGTCGTCAGTTCCCCCTGTCGCAACGACACCCACGGGTTCGCGGTGTTGCTGTGACTGCCGGTGCGGGCGATGCCGTCGTCGCCGTCTATCGGGTCGGGGACGAACGGGTGGTGGGGTTGCATGTAGTGGACGACCAGCCGCTCGGGGTCGCGCTGGCGGCCCGCGGCGATGGCGCGGTCGGTGACCGCCGCCGCCGGCACGGTCCCCAGATCGTCGTCCCAGGCGTACTTCCAGACCTCGTCCAGCGCGGCGAAGGCCTCGGCGTCCAGATACCGGTCGGTCCAGGTGTTGCCGGTGACCATCACCGTCCGTCGGGTCTCCGGGCGGTCGGGAAAGGTGTTTTCGAGCCACTCGGAGGAGGAGCTTCCGACCGAGAGGACGGTCTCGACGGCGTCGAGGAAGTCGGTCTCGGGGGCGACCGACCGGAGCAGGTCGGCCCGGCAGGCGTCGAGCACCACGAGTACGTCCCATTCGCGGTCGAAGACGTTCGTGCCGTAGTCGAGTCGCCGGCCGACCGCCTGGAGCAGACGCAAGTAGGCCGTCCCGAGCCGGCCCATCCCCGGTTCTCTCACAGTCGCCGTTGGGTACACACCGGAAAAGTTCCATCGGCGAGGGAGCTATGTACGTTCCGCCCCCTGTTCCCGTGTGCACTGTCTGTTCGTCGGCGCCGGCGCGATAGCGGCGGAGTACGCGGCCGGGCTCGCGGGGAGTCCGCTTTCGCTTGCGGGCGTCTGTGACCTCAACGGGGCTCGGGCCGCGACACTCGCCGAGGCCCACGACTGCCCCGCTTTTACCGACCTCGATGCCGCGTTGGCCGCCAGCGAGGCGCCCCTGGTCGTGAATCTGACGAGTCACGCCGCCCACGCACCGGTGACCCGCACAGCGCTGGAGGCGGGTCGGCACGTCTACTCCCAGAAGCCGCTGGCCCTTTCGTCCGACACCGCCGGCGAGTTGCTCGCGCTGGCCAGCGAGCGGGACCTCGCACTGGGCTGTGCGCCAGGCACGCCGCAGGCCCCCACCCAGCGCCGGGCGGCCCGGCTGCTCGCCGACGGACGGCTCGGCCCCGTTCGGCTCGGCTACGCCCACGCCCACGTCGGCCGGGTCACCGACTGGCACGACCGCCCCGACTCCTTTCTCGATATCGGACCGCTGTACGACGGCGGCGTCTACCCACTGGCACTGCTGGTCGCCTGGTTCGGCCCGGTCGAACGGGTCCGCGTCGCCGACGCGCTCGACCCCTGGCCGGACCGGGAGCCACAGCGACCGTCGGTGCCGAGCCACGTCGAGGCGACACTGTCCTTTGCCGCCGGGCCGGTCGTCCGGCTGACCGCGAGCTTCTACGCGCCCCACCGCAGCCGGGAGTTCTACGGGCTGGAACTCCACGGTGACGACGGCTCGCTCTATCTCGAAGGGACCGGCGCGATGAACGACAGCCCCGACGCGCTCCGGTTCGGTCGGGTCGGCCGGGAGTACACCGATGTCCCCGCACAGACACCGACCCGTCCCTACAGATACGTCGACGCCGTCGAAGCGCTGGCAGCGAGCGTCAGGGCAGGCAGCCCCTCGCGGGCGACCGGGAAACGGGGCGCCCACGTCGTCGCCGTCTGCAACGCCGTCGAGCAGGCCGCCGAGACGGGCGGGCCAGTCAGCGTCGACGACTTCGGAGCGACGAGCGACCCGGTGTCGGCACCGGTCGTTCGGCCGGCGTCGGGAGACACACGGGCGGTGACGGCCGGCCCGAAATCACTGCGTCTGCCGCCTATCGGCTTTGGCTGTTCGCGCTACCGCGACGGCGAGTACGTCGACCGGGAGGGCTCTATCGCGGCGGCGCTGGACGCGGGCTATCGCCTGCTCGACAGCGCCGAGCTGTACGGGAACGAACACCGCATCGGCGACCTGCTGGCCGCCCCGGGGACCGCCGACCGGGAGGGGCTGTTCGTCCTCGGGAAACCCTGGCGCACGAACCACCGGCGAGCGCACATGCTGGCGGCGGCGCGGGGAAGCCTGGCGGAGCTGGGGCTCGACGCCTTCGATTGCTACGCCCTGCACTGGCCCGACACGTGGGCCCACCGCGGACCGCTAGAGCGACTGGCGGAGAAACCCGTCGACCGCCAGGAGGCCCTGACCTTCCCCGAGGGCGACGGCGGCGATATCGAGACGGCCGACATCCCCCTGGAAGAGGCGTGGGCGAACCTCGAAAGGGTTCACGACCGGGGACTGACCCGCACGCTCGGGGCCTGCAACGTCTCGCGGGCGCAACTGGCGACGATTCTGGAGACTGGAACGGTACGCCCGGCGCTCGTACAGGTCGAGCGCCACCCGTACCTGCCACAGTCGGACCTCGTCGCCTTCTGTCACGACCGGGGTATCCGGGTCGTCGCCCACTCGCCGCTGTCGGCGCCCGGACTGCTAGAGGAGCCGGTACTGGCCGATATCGCCGACACACACGACATCTCGCCGGCCGGGGTCGTCCTCGCGTGGAACGCGACACGGGGAGTGGTTCCCATCCCGTCGAGCACGACGAGCGACCACGTCATTTCGAACCTCGCCGCCGCCGGCGAGCGGCTCTCGGCCGAGGAGCTCGCCCGCGTCGACGCGCTCCGGGACCCGAACTTCGAGCGGTGAGTCGGCCCCAGTATTATAGTCGAGAGGGTCCACGATAACGTATGGCAACGGCCGACTCCCGGGGACTGTCCGTCGATGTAACGTCTTTGACCGGGCGACACTGGCTCGGCATCGTCGCCGCCGTCGTGTCGGCCGCGGTCCACCTCCTGTTGGGCGTCCGGATGCTCCCGTCGGCGATGGGTATCAGCTTCGTCCTCGCCGGCCTTGGCTTTCTGGGCGGCGTCGCTCTCGTCCTGCTTGACTACCGGCGACGGGCAGTGTACGCCGTCGGCATCCCCTTTACGCTCGTCCAGATACTGCTGTGGTACTACCTCAACTTCGTCTCGCTCGGGAAGTCCTTCCCGGCCGACGTGGGGACGCTGGGCGCCGTCGACAAGCTCGCACAGGTGGTGCTGGTGGGCGTCCTGATCGCGCTGTTGCGGTGACAGTGCGGGTGAAACCAACTGGTTTGGGCGTCCGATTAAGCGATGGCGGCCACAAGATGCGTTCGAATGCAGACATGAACGCGACGACCGGCGGTCGGCAGACGCCGGCGGCCACAAAACTACGGCGGGACGAGCCGGGAGGCCTCGATGGCCGGCCGACGGGGTGACCGGTCGACAGTTGTCGGCCTCCGGATCGGCCTTCCGGTGGTGGGCGCGCTCTGTCTGGCCGCCGCAGTCGGCATCGCGTTCCCGTCCGACGAGATGACCCGCTGGAGGGTCACCCCGGCGGCCGTCGCGGGGCTGTCCTGGGCCGGGCAGTTCTGGTTCGCCGGCCGCGGTCTCGACCTGAACCGGATAGTGGGCTCGCCCTACCGGCACATGTTCGGGCTCGCGAACGCCCTCACGCTGCTCCGGGGCGGGCTCTACGCCGTCGTCGCCGGCTTCGTCGTCGTCCCCGCATCGACGACGCTCGCCTGGGTGCCGGCAGCGTGTTACGGCGTCGGCGTCGCCCTAGACAAACTCGACGGCGTCGTCGCCCGCTCGGTCGGCGAGGAGACCGACCTCGGCGAGCGCCTGGACATGGCCGTCGACACCTTCGGGTTCGTCGTGGCCCCCCTCGTTGCGGTCCTGTGGAACCAACTCCCCGTCTGGTACCTCGCCCTCTCGGCCGCCCGGTACGTCTATCTGGCCGGTATCCGCTACCGACGACACCGCGGCCGGCCGATATACGACAGCCCCGACAGCGACCTCGGGAAGTACCTCGCCGGCGTCCAGATGACGTTCATCACCGTCGCACTCGTTCCAGCCGTGCCGAGCGGCCTCGTCTTCGCCGTCGCGCCCGCCGTCCTCGCTCCGTCGCTCGCGGTGTTTGTGCGGGACTTTCTGTACGTGAGCGGGCGGTTGCCACGCGCGTAGTTCCCGGACAGGAGTGATATCAGTCGTTGTGAGTGCAGTTTTGTATTCATCAACGGGGGAGAGATGGCTACTCGGTAAGCCTGCGAACTGTTCAGTCGTCATCACTCCGATAGGCATCACCACCGTGTTTGCGAATCCGGAAAACGTAGAGAATCTTGTCGGTGCGGTCGATACGGCACCCGAGTCGAAACGGGCCAACACGGAGTTTCTCGTGTGGTGCACCTTGGAGCGGCTCGAGATGGTCGGGTGGGTCACGCCACTCGTCAGTAACGATCTCGTCTAGTTTGCTGACGATACGGTCACGTGCATACTCATCCAATCCGTCGAAATCTCGCCGTGCTGTCTCGGTGAGTTGCCAGTCCCATTCACTCATCGCTGTCGCGTGTTGTCTCGTCAAGCCCGTATTCAGCCTTCACCTCATCGCTACTGTGAGTGCGACCTTCACGAATTTCTACCTCACCTGCGAGTATTGCTTTCAGGTCTGCACGGTTGAATTCAGGGTGCTTGAGCGCGTCTCGGAGTACGGCTCGGATGTATTCACTCCGACTGTTGAATCCGTGGTCTTCCCACGTCGCATCGACATCTTCCAAGAACGTTTCTGTTATCCGGATATTGACCGTCGTTTTCTCAGGTGGGGACTCTGCTTCTGTCATGCTTTGTGTTGAATCTGTGTATACAAAATCATTACGTTGGCCGATGTGTTCCCTGTTCTGACCACTACGACTGTGCGTAGATTCGCTGTATTCACAACAGCTGATATACCACGGCCCCGTAACGAACGCCATGCTCTTCCCGACCCACCTGCTCGCGGCGGCGGTGGGAGGCAGGGTATCGCGGCTGTCGCCGCTGTGGCTGGTGGTCGGGACGGCGCTCCCGGACGTGGTCGACAAGCCCCTGGCGATGGTCGGGCTGGTTGACCTCTACCACTCCGTCGGCCACTCGGCGCTTCTGGCCGTCGTCGCGATACCGGTCGCGCTGGCCGGGCGAGCGGGGCTCGCGCTGGCGGTCGGCTGGGCCCTGCATCTCCTCCTCGATGCCGTCCACGTCGTCCTCAACGGGCGGCCGGCCGACGCCGTCTTTCTCGTCTGGCCGCTTGCCGTCCCGACCGAGCCCCTCGCGCTCCCTCCGAGGTCGTTCATCGCCTACTACCTCGGGTCGCCGTCGTTCTATCTCGAAGCGGCGTTCTGGCTCGCCGTGGCCGGGGCCGTCCTCGTCGGGCGGCAAAGCGGGAAGTCACCACGCCGCGAGTGAGGCCGGTAACGCTGTCGTGCCACACGGCAGCTATAGCGCCACAGTGACTGGGGGCGCCATCACCCGATGGACCACCGCTTGGCCGACCTGCCCGATGCGCTGGTGCAACTCGACGCCACCGCGATGGAGCGTACCGTCGCGTCTCTTCGGCACGCCGCTGAGCGCCCGTCGGCAGCCCCTTTATTCTCGGTCTTCTAAGTGAAAATTTAAATACGGAAAGTGAGCCAAACACAGTACATGAGTGGGCAAGCGACTGGGGACCGGCGGCCGACCGTTCCCGCACCAGTCCCGCCGGACGACCCCGACGCGTGGTACGCACCCGACGTGCGCGAACAGAGCGAGGTGTACCCGGGCGTCGTCGTGACCGTCCGCCAGGCCGACGGGTTCCGGTACGAGGTCCGCGAGCCGGTGCTCTCGCCGAGCGACCGGGACGCGCTCGCGACCGTCGAGTCTCACTTCGACAGCGCCAACATCGAGCGACCCCGCACTCGCGAGGGCGCCGTCGAACGGATGGCCGGCGGGTTCGACCCGAAACACCGGCGGGTCATCGACCGGCTCGTCGACTGCTCGCCCGCGGCCCGCCGCCGCGTCGCCTACCACGCGCTGTGCTCGCTGGCCTGTCTGGGCGAGCTGACCCCCTACGCGCTGGACGACCGCATCGACGTCGCCGACGTGACCGAGGACAGCGTCGTCGTCCACACCGAGGACTACGCCCCGGCAGCCACGGAGCTCGAAGACCCGGAGTACATCGAGCGCTTTGCCAGCGAGCGCGTCGAGCGCCACACCGTCACCTTCCAGGGGTTCGAGATACCGGTCATCGTCTACCGCGAGCACCTGCTGGGCAGTGACCCGTTCACGACGAAGTACGCCGTCCGCGAACCGGACCTGCTTCCCGGCGACGAGGAGCTCATCGCGGCCTGCAAGGAACGGGTGTGGGAGACCAGCGTCGAGGGGGTCGTCGATGACCGCGTCGCCTTCGTCCGGGAGCGGGCCGCATCGCTGCTCGCCCGCCAGCTCACGGTCCGCAACACCACCGAGTGGGTCGACGCGGCGGCCTATCGGGTCCGGTCCGCGCTCGCGGAGCTCGACCTCGCCGTGCCGCCGCTCGACCAGCGCTTCGCCGACGACCGGCTCGATGACCTGCTGTACTACGTGCTCCGGGACCTCGTCGGCTACGGCAAGCTCACCGTCCCGATTCGTGACCACACGCTCGAAGACATCGAGGCCAACCGCGTCGGCGAGCGCGTGAAGGTGTTGCCGCGAGCGGACCTGGGCCACGACGGACGGGTCCCGACGAACCTCTCCTTCGAGGACGAATCCGCCTTCGTCAACGTCGTCACCCAGCTGGCCGCCGACGACGGGACCGAGCTCAACGCCTCCAATCCCAGCGCGAAGGTCAACATCGACCCCGAGGGCGAGGGCGTCCACGACGCCGAGGAGACCATCCGCTGTGCGGTCGCCCTGCCCACCATCAGCGAGGACGGCCCGCATATCTCCATCCGCAAGCAGTCGGCCGACGCCATGACGCCCGTCGACCTCGTGCAACAGGAGTCGATACCGACGGAGCTGGTCGCGCTACTCTGGCTGCTGTACGAGTCCCACGGCGTCGTCCTCTTCTCGGGCCCGACCGGGGCCGGCAAGACGACGCTCATGAACGCCCATATGCCGTTCATCCCGTATCGGGACCGCCCCATCAGCATCGACGAGGGGTCCCGGGAGGTACAGATTCCACACGAAACGGGCGTCTCGCTCACCACGCGGGACCACGAGCGCGACCATCGGCGGGTGACGATGGCCGACCTCATGACCCAATGTAACTACCTCAACCCCGACGTCGAGGTCATCGCCGAGATAAACACGCAGGCCTCCTTCGAGACCTTCGCCGAGACGCTGAACACGGGCCACGGGGTGCTCGGAACGACCCACGCCGGGGACATCGAGACGCTCGTCAACCGGATCATCGAGAAGGGGGTCCCGACCTATCTGCTGACCGAAATCGACATCGTCGTCTTCCCGCGCCACGTCGGCGGGGAGCGCTACGTCGGCGAGGCCGTCGAGTTCCTCGACGAGCCGATCGACAGTGACCGCTGTGGCACCATCGAGAAAGACGGGGAGACGATTCACTACAACACGCTCTGCCGGCGCCGTCCCGACGGGTCGTTCGAGCTCGGGTACGACCACCCGCAGCTGGGCGACAACCGTCGTCGCGTCGGGACCGGGATGTTCGACCGCCTGTCGACGCTCCGGGACGAGCCGGTCGGGACTGTCGAGGAGACGTTCCACCGCCGCCACCGGTACGTCAAGTATCTCGTCAGAGAGGGGCTCACGGACTTCGAGGAGCTGTTCGGCGTCCTGGCCGACCTAGAGACCAACGAGGCCGCGACGGTCGAGCGGCTCCGCCGCCGGGCCGGCGAGCCGGACCCGGTGCATCTGGAGGTGGAGACGGATGACGACTGAGCGGCGGAGCCTCGGGCTGATCGACCGCGGGCTCTATGCCCTCTTTGCCCACCACACGGACGACGAGCGCCACACCACGACCAGGGAGCGCTACCGGGCGGCCCACCCGGACACCGGGTTCGGACTGTATCTCGCGCGGGTGTACGGGCTGGCGTGGCTCGTGTTTGTCGTCGCGAACCTGGCGACCGGTGCGCTGGCGCTGTCGCTGCCCGCGAGTACGTTCGACCGCCTCGTCACGGTGGTGAGCCAGAGCGTGCCGGTCCTCAACCGGCTGGCGTTACCCCCCGTCTCACGGCCGCTCGTCGCGCTCGCGGTGGCGCTCGGGGCTGGCATCGGCTCGCGCTGGCTCGTCCTCTCGCTTGGCAACCGCTACCTCGCGTGGGTCGCCCGGGCCCGCGCGGCCGACATCGCCACGACGCTGCCCGGCGCCGTCAGATACCTCCGCGTGCTCGCGTCGGGGACCCACGACCGAACCGAGATGCTTCGGGCCGTCGCTCAGCAGGAGGCCTACGGGGAGACGGCCGTTGAGTTTCGCCGGGTGCTCAACCGGGGGACCCTGACCGGGAGCCTCGACGTTGGCCTCGAACAGATAGCCAGTGAGACCCCCTCCAGGGACCTGCTGGCGCCGTTCCTGCTGAAGTTTCGCGAGCACGCAAACCAGAGCGCCGACGCGCTTGAAGGGTACCTGGAGATGGAGGGGCGGCTACTCTCACACGAACAGAGCCGCCGCCACGAGCGGGCGACGGGCTATCTGGAACTGCTGGCGGAGCTGTTCGTCGTCTTGCTGGTGGTCCCGGCGCTTGTCGTCCTCATCATCACGGTGATGAGCGTGCTCGCGCCGCGGCTCTCGGCGCCCGTCGCGACACCGCTTGGTTCGGTCGCTGTTCGCTCGGTCGTCGTCTACGGCAGCGCCGCGTTCGTGCTGGCGACCGGGGTCGTCGCCGCCGTCGTCGTCACGAGCCTGCGGCCGCGGAACACCGCCGCACCGAGTTACGGACTGCCCGGGAGCGTCGTCGGCGTCCTCCGGACGACCACGTCGAACCCCGCCAGTGCGCTGGCGATGTGTCTGCCGGTGGGGGTGGCACTCGCCGTCGGGCTCTGGTGGCTGGGCTACCGACCCGTCAACGTCGTCTTGCTGTCGTATGCCGGTGTCAGTCTGCCGGTCGGGCTCGTGGCCCTGAGACGGGCACGCCGCGACGACGCGAAAGACCGGGAGATCCAGGACTTCGTCCACGCCGTCGCCGGTCACGTCGCACTCGGGCGCCCGTTCCCCGAAGCCGTTCACCGGGTCGCCGAGGAGGTACAGCTTGGCGCGCTGGCGGAAGACGTCGAGGCCCTGGCGTTCACTCTCTCGCTCGCCGACAGCCCCAGCGACGCCGCCGACGACCGGCGGGCGGCAGCCCTAGACCAGTTCGTCGACCGCGTCGGGACGCCAATGGCCGAACAGACCATCGGGCTGGTCGTCGGGGCGCTCGACGCCGGAAGTGATGCGGAAGACGTGTTCGAAACGCTACAGACGGAGATAGGCCGGCTCTATCACCAGCGGAAATCGCTCCGGTCGGCCCTGCTCGTCTACGTCGCCGTCGGCTGGACCACCGCCCTGCTGGTGGTCGGCATCACCGTCGCGATGAACGTCTACGTGCTCTCGGAGTTCGCCCAGCTCTCGACGGTGGCAAGCAGCCAGACCGTCGCGTTCGACCCGACAGCCATCGACCCGTCCAGAGAGCGGTATCGGTTTTACGTCGTGACGCAGGCGACGATGCTTGCCTCGGGGTGGTTCGCCGGCACCGCGAGCCGGGGGTTCTACGAAGCGTTGCTACACTCGGGCTCGCTGGTGTTTGCCGCCTACGCCATCTACGCGGGGGTGGGGCTGCTGTGAGGGGACAGTCACACGTCGTCGGTATCGTCCTCCTGCTGGGTATCACCACCGTCGCGCTGGGCGGGCTGACGACGGTGGTCGGCGGCATAATTGATGGCCAGACGGCGACGGCCGACGAGCGCCGGGTCGCGACCGCCCTCGACAGGGAGTTTCGCCCCGTCGAGCGGACCGGGCCAAACCGCGTAGACGTGCGGTTCAGCGAGGGCCGACTGACCACGGTGGACCGGGAGCTTCGGGTGTTGAACGCCAGCGGCGTCCAGCGGGAAGTCGACATCGGCGGGCTCGTCTACACGTCGGGGGCGAACCGCGTCAGTTTCGTCAGCGGTGCCGTCGTTCGGGGGAAACCCGGCAAGGCGTGGCTGGTTCGGGGGCCGCCGGTGACGGTAACTCGGGACAACGACACCGTACTCGTCGGCGCGGTCACACTGGGGGAGCGCGGCGTGGCGGTCGGTGGGAGCGGGGGTGTCACCGCCCGGCTGCGGACTAACGTCACCCACGACCGGACGGCACTCCCGCGGGCCGACTACCGTGTCGCCATCGAGACGGCGACGCCCGACGCGCTCGCCAGGCACCTGCGCGAGCGGGACCTGACGACAGCTAGGCGAGACATCGACGGCGACGGCGTGCCAAGCGTCGTCGCGAGCGTCGAGGGAACACAGGAGCTACAGCTGGTCGTCCACCGGACGAACACGGAGGTGGCCGGTGGATAACCGCGGACTCAGTACGGTCGTCGAGAAGCTGCTCGCGCTCTCTGTCGTGGTGTTGTACACCACGCTGTTGACGACGGTGCTGTACGGTGGCTCGATCCCGGACTATCAGGGGGAAGTGGGGGCACAGCTGGGCGAACGCACGCTTGCCGAGGCGACCGCCGAAATCGAGCGGACGATTCCGCCAGACGGGCAGAGAGTGACTGCCAGCCGCCGGGTCGATATCCCGGCGACCATCGACGGGGCCGGCTATCGCATCCGGGCCAACGGTACCCACCTGCTGCTTTCTCATCCCGACGAGGCGGTCGGCGGCCGGGCGCGACCGGTACTGCCCGACCGGGTCAGCAACGTCACGGGAGCGTGGGAGAGCGGCGCCGATACGGTGGTCACCGTCGAGGGGTCGCGGGGGAACGTGACTGTCAGACTGGAGGGGCGTGGATGATACGCGTTCCCGCGGTCCGAGCCCAGACGACGCTGCCCGCCGTCGCCGTGGCGCTGGTGGTGCTGACGCTGGTGACCGCGCTCGCGCTCGGGCTGGCCGATTCGGCTATCGCGAGCGCCGACCGGACACCCGAAGAGCGCAGAGTCGCCGCGGCCACGGCCGAGCGGCTCGTCGCCGCGGACGGTCCCGTCGCCGACCGGGCGAACGTCCTGAACGGGACGCGAGTCGACGGCTTCGACGCGGCGACACTCCGCGAGACGGCGCCGGCGACTGCGGGCTATGCCGTCACGGTCCGACTCGGCGACGAAACCGTGGCGACGACCGGCGACGCGGGGCGGGGCACGACGGTTCGCCGGCTCGTCCTCGTCGAGCGAACGGAGACGCGGAGCGTCGACCCCGAGCGCAGGCGGGTCACGCTACCACGCCGGGCCACGAGCGCGACAGTGCGGTTCTCGCCGGACAACGGGACGGCGGTCCGGACGGTGCGGGTCAACGGGCAGGTCCGCCTGCACAACGACACCGGACTCCGGGGCAGCTTCGAGGTTGACCTGACGCCGTACCGAACCACGCGCATCGAGTTCCAGACACCCGGCCGGATTACGGCCGGCTCCGTACAGATAGCCTACGAGACGCCGCGGACGACGAAGACGACGCTCTCGGTGATGGTCGATGCCTAGAGCGCAACTCCCGCTGTCGCTCGTCGAGGTGGCGCTGGGTGCGACGCTGATTCTGGGCGTCACGCTGGGCTTTGCGCTGGCGACGCCGGCCCCGGACACGCGGGGCCCGCAGCTGTCGGCCTACGCGGAGGACACGGCGACGATCCTCCAGACCGACCCGGCCAGACACAACGGGACGACCCGGCTGGGGGAGGTCGTCAGCAGCGAGCGGGCGTTCGACCGCGAGCGCGGGGAGCTGGAGCGACGCGTCGAGCGCATCCTCCCGGCGAACGTGCTGTTCAACGTCCGGACGCCCCACGGTTCGGTCGGGACGCCGGTGCCGCGCCGGACGACGACGGGGACGGCAACGGTGCCGACGAGCGCGGGGTCGGTCCGAATCGAGGTGTGGTACGCATGAGAGACGTCGTAGCACCGGTCTCCGGAGGCGAACGCGGCCAGCTGGTCCTCGTCGCCGCGGTGCTGGTCGCCGTCGCGCTCGCGCCGGTGGTGCTCGCCTATCTCCAGCTCGGCTACCATGACGACGTCCGGGCGGCGGGCGCCGTCGACGACCCGACGGGAGACACCGTCCGCGTCCTCGACCGCGCCGTCACGCGGGAGAGCGACTCCGTGCCCCGAACGTACGCGTGGGCCGAGCGGAGTGGGGCGGTGACGGCGCTTCGGGACGGCCTCGAACCGGTGCGCTCGCGGCTCCGGACAGCCGAGATGGCCCGTGGCACCGTCACAGAGATACGCTACAACGCGACGGCGGCCCGGGCCTGGCAGTCGGCGAACTGCCCGGAGGGGCCGGGCCGTGAGTTCGGGGTCTGTCGCACGGACCGAGGCGTCGTCGTCCAAGAGCGCGTCGGCCGAACGCACGTACTGGCGGTCGGGTTCGACGTGACCACGACGAGCGAGGAGCGTCAGACGGCGGTGACGGTGGTGGTCGAGACCGTCGGCGGGTGAGTCGGTCGTACCCACGACCGGGAACCGACGCACAAGCCGCCATCACGGATCGAGGGTGTGGTTCCCCATGAGACAAAGTGCCGGTTTCACGGGATGAAGTAGGGAAGGTGCTGTATACACCTACCCACAAATAGAGGTTATATGATATGAAGCCAATAAAATATGTCTAAGTACCTTCATGTCATTTATAGTAGTATTTGAGGTCGCATGTCACGGCATGACAATACCGATGTTGAGGACGGTACTGTGATAGAGCAGGCACGGCGTCAGTTTCTCAAGTTGACCGGGGCGGGAATCGCACTCGGTACGGTTGGTACCACTAACGTTCTGGGACAAGTAGGCGATGGAGATGACGCATCGGACGTTAATATCGAAGACCTCGAAGGGCAACTGCCGATAAATGACAGGTACCTGACTATCGCCGTTCTGGCGACGGCGAAAGCGGCACAGCTCCATCAGAACTACTTCGGCGAGCTCGGTGATGCCCAAGAGAAGGACCCACAGAACCTGCTTACGGAGGTCGATACGATCGCCGAAGAGCTGATAATCGAGACGATACAGGAGGAACTCGGCGATGACTTCGAAGAGGAGAACCACGCGATTTACGGCGAAGAAACGGGTGGCGACCTCGAAGGGGATTTCGAGTACCTCTGGATTGTCGACCCACTCGATGGGACGACAAATTACGTCAAAGGGATTCCCCACTTCGCCGTCAACCTCGCCGTCGCAACCCTCGAGGACGGTGAACTCGACCAACTCCATGCCGGCGTGACATACTACTCGCTCCGGGACGAGGTGTGGATCGCTGCCCAGGGCGAGGGGGCCTATAAGTTTGAGAGCGACGGCTACGACCTCGTCGCCGAAGATTCGGAACCGACGGAGCTCTCGGTGACCGACACCGAAGATATCGGAGAGTCGTTCAATAGCGTCGGTATCTATCTCAAAGAGACCGCAGATGACTTCTCGTACCTCGGGCTCTTCCGATACCTGTTCTCGTTCTCCCAGGGGACGCGGTTGCTCGGGGCAGCCGCGCCGGACATCGCCTTTGTCGCTGATGGCACGTTCGATACGGCGTCGATGAAAGACCTCAAGCCAGTCGACGTCGCCCCCGGTGTCCTGTTGGTCCGCGAGGCGGGCGGGAGGGTGACGGATTTCGAGCAGAGTGAAGACATAAACGACGTGCTCGAAGGGAGTATCGTCGCCACGAACGACAGTCTGCACGGTGAGTTCTTTGCACTCCTAGAGGATTCCGGGGAGGACTGGCTCACAGCCCCCATTGATACACTGGAATCCGGTTCCGACGACAGTTGATGTGACCCGTCTCGGGGCTCGGCCCCGAGACATTCGATCCACGGGGCTTGGAGAGGTCACTGGAGCAGAGTCAAACTGCGTTCGGCCACGTTGGTGTCAGACTGCGGGATACGGACCCATACGTTCGACGGTCACTTACGGCGAGCCGACCGGGGTTCGACATGACCACGACGAGCGAGCGGGGCGAGACGACGGTGGTGGGCACAGAGGAGAGAACCGCGCGATTCGGACTTCCGGGGGCAGCTATGACGCGGATATATACACTACAGAGACATATATGACAGTCTGACTTAGGATATAGAAGTAATATAACAGCTTATACTTTTCAGATGACGCCTTGTGCGTGTCATGGAAGACAAGCGTATCTCCCGGCGAAACGCGCTGACAGGGTCGGCCGCCGCCGTCGCCACAGCGCTGGCGGGCTGTTCAAGTATCATGGGCGGGGACGGGCAGAGCGATGGGGAGACCTACGAAGTCGGGTACGGCGAGTCACAGACGACGGTCAACTCCGCGAACTTCCCGACCGACGAGAAGCTGTACGTTTACGCCGTTCAGTCGGGCTGGATGAACTGGCCATCGGTGATGCAGGCGTTCAAAGAGCAGTACGGCGTCGAACTGAACGACGACGACCGCTCCTCCGGGGAGGCCCTGCAGGACGCTCGCTCGAACGCACAGAACCCGACGCATTCCGCGTTCAACGGCGGGTACAGCTACGCGATTCAGGCGATGCGGGACGGGCTCACCCAGGCGTACAAGCCGGCCAACTGGGACAAGGTTCCCGAAAACGCCAAGACCGACAACGGCCACTGTACCGGGACCCGGAAGGTGACGACAGCGCTGACCTACCGGAAAGACATCTACGACGAGCGCGGCCTCGACGAGCCGGAGACGTGGGAGGACCTGCTTCACCCCGATATCATGCAGGACCTCGCGCTACAGACGCCACAGGCGGCCGTCGGCCTCGCGGCGGCGCTGTCTATCAACAACGCTCGGGGCGGGAGTCTCGACGACGTCCAGCCGGTTATCGACTACTACAACCGGATCCAGGAGGGCGGCGCCGAATACACAGACAACTTCCTCGCGCAGTTCACGCGAGGGGAGTACTCGTCGTTCATCCGGTACGACTACTCCGGGCTCGACCTGAAGTACAACAACGACGACGTGGCCGAGGAGAACGTCGGCGTGGCGCTTCTCAGCGGCGAGAACGGGAACAAGGGCGCGTTCAACGCCCTCTATGGCTACGCGATGCTCGCGAACGCGCCGAACCCCGAGGCTGTCAAACTGTTCATGGATTACGTGCTCTCGATAGAGGGCCAGCAGCACTTCCTCGACGCCTACGCTCGGCCGATTCGCGCATCGGAGATGGAGATGCCCGACGAGTTCCCCGACCAGAGCACGTACGACCGCACGGAGTTTACCGTCGACCAGACCGAGCTGAACGACAAGCAGGAGGGCATCATCCAGGACATCACCCGCGGTGCCGGTCTCTGAGCGATGGCAGTCGAGACTGAGACGACCGACCGCAAGCCCTGGGGGCGTGTCTGGTCGGGGGCCCAGTCACTCGTACGACCCACGACCGAGCGACAGCGAGAGCGCCGGCGTATCGTCGCGCTCTGTCTGCCCTTTCTCGTGTTGCTGTTCGTGTCAGGACTCGTCCCGCTGGTTGAGATGCTTCGGATGAGCGTCTCCGAGATGCGACTCGCGACGGAGGGGTTTACTCTCGAACACTACGAGATGCTGGTCACCGACCCGTACTATCGGACGATCGCGTTCAACACCCTCTGGTTCGCCGTGGCGACGACGGTGGCCTCGATTGCCGTTGCGATTCCGGTCGCTCACGCGTTAGAGAAGTACGAGCTACCCGGGAAATCGGTGCTACTGACTGTCCTCTCGTTCCCGAACAGCCTGCCCGGTATCGTCGCGGCGTTTATGATCATCGTGTTGCTTGGGAACACGGGCATCATCACCAACCTCTTTGCGGTACTGTCGGGACGGTCGGCGATTGACCTGGCAACGGCGACGAGCGTTATCGGTCTGTTCTTCGCGTACCTTTATTCTATGATTCCGCGCGCGTTACTCCTGTTGCGCGGGACCTACGCCGAGGTGAACACCGACGCCGAGGAGGCCGCTCGGAGCCTCGGTGCAACGCCGTTCGAGACGTTCCGGTACGTGACCTTCCAGCAGATCAAACCCGGTGTCGTCGGGGCGTTCATCCTCGTGTTCCGGACGGCGCTGGCCATCTTCGGGACGATTCTGATTCTGAAGAGCCTCCTCGTCTGGACGCTCCAGATAGACCGTGAGATAGCACAGGGGTTCAACATCGCGGGCGCGTCGGCGATGGCGACGGTCTGGTTCGTCTGTGTGTTTGGCTTTACCCTGCTCTCGCTGCGCTATACGAGCGCCGAGGTGAGCATCTGATGGCGGGCCGATTCGCCAGCGGGAGTCTGTCCGCTCGGTTCGGTCGCCCCGTCGTGGTGCTCGTGCTCGGACTGACCCTGCTGTTTCTCACGTTGCCGGTCGTACTCACGTTCGTCAGTTCGTTCGCGACCCAGTGGGTCGGGCCGCTCCCGAGCGGACCGCCGACGCTCACCCACTGGCGGGACGTGATCGTTGGCACCGGTGTCGGGGCGGACGTGTCCGTGGGCTCCTCGCTGGCCTACAGCGCGGGGCTCGCACTGGCTGGGGTGGTCATCAATCTGGTCGTGGGTGTGCCTATCGCCTACGCCGTCGCCCGATACGACTTCGTCGGCCGGGACTGGGTGAACGTCTTCGCGATCCTCCCGTTAGCGCCGGGGATCATTCTCGGCATCGCGTTCCTTCGCTCGTATCCGAGCATCTCGTCGTCCGGCATCGCGCTCGTCATCGGCTACTCGCTGCTGAAAGCGCCGTACATGGTCATGGCCGTACAGTCGAGTTTCCAGTCGATGGACCTCCAGCAGTTAGAGGAGAGCGCACGCGCACTCGGTGCGTCCTGGCCGCGGACGTTCCTTACTGTCATCGTCCCGAACGCGAAAGCCGGTATCGTCGCCGGCTCCATAATTTCGTGGACGCTCGCCGCGGCGGAGTTCAACTTCTCCTATATCGTCTACTCGCGTGGAACACCACCGCTCTCTATTTTCCTGTTCAACAACATCACCAACGCCTCGTTCCTGAACGCGTCCGCGGCGGTCTCGGTGTTTTTCCTGTTGATCGCCCTCGTGACTATCTCGCTCCAGATAGTCGGGAACCGCGGCATGATCCGGAGGACCTGATCAATGACAACTGTCTCACTGCAACACCTCACGAAACGCTACGACGAAACGCTCGCCGTCGACGACGTCTCGTTGACGATAGACGACGGTGAACGGATGGGCGTCGTCGGTCCGTCCGGCTGTGGGAAGACGACGCTACTCCGGCTCATCGCTGGCTTCGAAACTGCGACCGAGGGGACGATACAGTACGACGGCGACGACGTCACACACGTCCCACCGGAGGACCGGAACGTCGGCCTCGTCTTCCAGTCCTACGCCCTGTTCAACAACATGAGCGTCCTGCAAAACGTCACCTTCGGGCCGAAGATGCACGGGGTCGGCGAGGCAGAGCGCCGGGACCGCGCCCGCGAGCTCCTCGAGATGCTCGATATCGGAGAGCTGGCTGACCGCGACCCGCAGACGCTCTCGGGCGGCCAACAGCAGCGTGTCGGGCTGGCGCGGGCACTCGCCATCGAGCCGCGTCTCCTCCTGCTCGACGAGCCGATGACCGGTCTGGACGCGAAACTGAAACAGACCCTCCGGACCGAACTCGGCGCGTTGTTGGACGACCTCGGCGTGACGACGCTGTATGTCACACACGACCAGGAACAGGCGATGGAGATGTGTGACCGACTCGTCGTGATGAACGACGGCGACGTCGAACAGATCGGCACGCCGACAGCGGTGTACGAACGGCCCGCAAACGAGTTCGTCGCGGACTTCGTCGGGACCTCGAACCGGATTCCCGCGACGGTCCGGGACGGGACGCTCGATCTCGGCCACGCACGCCTCGACGCGCCGGATGGGACGCCGGACGGCAACGTCACAGTGGTCGCCCGCCCCGAAGCGTTCGCGCTCGATGGGGGACCGGTCGAGGCGACGATAGAGAACCGCTTCTACGTCGGCGAACACGTCCGGGCGATAGCCCGAACGCCGGACGGACAGGAGCTGACGCTTCGGTTCGACCCCGGGCAGGCTCCCGAAAAGAGCCAAGTGTCCCTTTCCGTCGACCGCGACCGCCTCCACGTCCTCTCCCAGTGACCGACCACACCACCGCCGGACCGCTGCTCGCTCAGCTGGCCCGCCCACGGACGGAGACACGCCACCGCCTCGCCGTCATCGCTGACCCCCACGTGACTGACGGTACCGGGACGTGGAAGGTCGCCCACCGGAGCGAGGCGCGATTCGAACGTGCCCTCAAACACGCCAACAGCTGTGATATGGCCGTCCTCCTCGGCGACCTCACCGGGGACGGTCGGGCTGACAGTTTCGAGACTGTCGAGAGCGGCCTCTCAGAGCTGGACGTGCCGTGGATCGCCGTTCCGGGGAACCACGACGTTCCGAAGGCGTTCGACGGCCACGAGGGACGACCGGTATCGGCCTTCGAAGAACGCTATACGCCCGGACTCCCGTTCACCTGGGACGTCGGCCGGGTGACCCTCGTCGGCATCGATACGGCGACAGACGAGACCGAAGCGCTCCGAGAGACGTGGGGCGGTCGGGTGGGCCCAGTCACCCGCCGGTGGCTCAGCGACACGCTTCCGGGGCTCGAACATCCTGTCGTCGTGATGCATCACAACCTCGGCTCGCTGCCGGAGAACCCCGGCGGGAAATGGGCGAACTTCCCGGTCGACGACGCGAGAGAGACGAGAGAGATACTGGCCACAAACGACGTGGCGCTCGTCCTGAGTGGCCACCATCACGTGCCCGCCGTCCTCGACCACCGGGGCCCAGAGGAGGTGGTCGCGCCGGCGGTTTGCTCATACCCGCAGGCGATGCTGGATATCCGGATCGGGCCAAGTGGAACCGACGTTCGACTCGTCCCACTGGCCAATGCGACAGAGACTGCTGAGGCTCGTCGACACGCCCAGCGGGGCAAGCCACTGGCAGTTGGGCTCCTGGACTCGATCGACCGTCGGCTCGGCGATCTGCCGCTCGAAACAGCCCGATGAGCGGTGCCCGGGACGACTGCGCCCAGCCACCGACGGGGTGGGTAACAGGCACTCGTCAAACGCCTGCGCTCACGTCGAGCGCTCGCCCTCGAAGGCGTCGAGCCAGCCGCCGATAGCCTGCTGGAGCGCCCCGGTCGTGCTGCCGAGGTGGAGAATCTGGTAGCCCTCGGCCGCCTTCTCGTTGACGTCGTCCATCCCGAAGCCGAGGCCGCCGACGGGGACGCCCGCGTCGACAGCGGCCGAACGGACCGTCTCGACGGCCTCTTCGACCGCCGGGTGGTCGAGTTCGCCCGGGTGGCCAAGCGACACCGACAGGTCGAACGGACCGATGAAGACAAACCCCAGTTCGGGGACATCGAGAATCTCGTCGATGGCCGCGACGGCGTCGCCGGTCTCTATCGTCGCGCCGACGAGCGTCTGTTCGTCCTCCCGCTCGACGTAGTCCTCCGCGAGCCCCCAGCGCCTGGCCCGCGGGGCGGCGAGGCCGCGGTCGCCCGGCCCGCCGTCGTACCGGAATCGCGCCGAGCGGACCGCCCGTCGGACCTCCGCGGCGCCCTCGACGCGCGGGAGAAAGACGTTTCTGGCACCCAGGTCCAGCGCCTTCCGGACGAGCGTCGGGTCCGTGTCCGGGAGCCGGACGAGCGGGTCGATGCCCGTCCGTTCGGCCGCAAGCAGCAGGTGTTCGAGACTGGTCGCGTGCCAGGGGTCCGGCCCGCCGTGTTCGAGGTCCAGCCACACGAAATCAAGCCCGAGTTCGCCACAGAACTCCATGACCGTCGGACTGTACGTGCTGTCGAGAAGTCCCAGGGCCACGTCGCCCTCGTGCAGCGTGGCTGGGAGCTCGTTAGTCGGCCGTGAAGGTGCCATAGCACAAATGTCACGCGTTTAATAAATAAGTGTAGGGGAGGGGAGCGGACGCAGTAGCTACGACGTGCAGGTTACCGTCACCGAACGCGTCCGCGGACCGTCGCAGTCGACTAGCAACACAGACTGCCAGGTCCCGAGCGCCAGCGTACCGTCCCTGACCGGCACCGAGACGCTCTCATCGAGCAGCAGGGCTCTGAGATGGGAGTCGGCGTTGCCGTCGAGTGCGTCGTGGGCGTAGCCGTCCTCGTCTGGGACGATAGCCCCGAGGAACGTCTCGATGTCGCCGAGCAGCCGTTGTTCGGCCTCGTTGACGACGACGCCGGCGGTCGTGTGCTGTACGAAGACGGTACAGAGCCCCCGTTCGAGATCGGCCGGGACCGCCGCCTCGACCTCGGCGGTGATGTCGACGATGTCGCGGCGGTCGGTCGTCTCCACTTGGATAGGCATACGCGTGCGTTCGGGCGACGGGGATAAGACTCCCCCCGGTGGGCTATCGCTGTGACTCCCTGAGAATCAGCGGACCGATGGCCAGCGTCCGTTTCGCGACCGTCAGGATGCGGAGCAGATAGGCGACAAAGAGCAGGAAGGGAGTGAGCGTAAACGCGAAGGCGGCCCCGACGAGCCAGGTGAGGTTGTCGACGCCGAGCGTGTGACCGGTGACGGTCGTCGCGTCGACGGAGACCATCATGACGCCGGCGACGACCAGAGCGGGAACGGCGGTGTAAAGCGTCAGCTGCGAGAACGTGATGAGCTCCCACTGGAAGTACAGCGTCTTGATGTGTTCGCGTGCGGGACCGAACATCGCGAGGACCGTCTTCAGCTCCTGGAGACGCTCCCGGTCGGTCCCGTCCAAGGCGTCGGCGTGTGCGTTGCTGATGCGGTCGACCTGGTAGAGCTTCCAGCTGTAGTTGAAGTTCAGCGCGGCAGACAGCACGTCGAACGTCCCGAAGGACGCCCCCTCCAGCTGGGCGGACACTTCCATGGCGTTCCTGATGACGCTCTCGGTGAACTCCTCGGCCTCCGTGCGGAGCTGTTCGTCGCCGTTATCGAGGAGCCCCTCGCGGAGCCGGCGGGTTCGCTCTGCCGTCAGGTCGACGATACTGCGGAGAAACGCCGAGGGGTCGGCAGGGGTCGTGCCGCCGAGGAGCTCGTCGGTGTACTCCCGGAAATCGAGGGTGTCGCTCATCCGCCGGCGCTGGTCCCCGAGCGGGCCGTCCTCCTGGGAGATGACGAGCTGGCCGATGGAGACGACGAGCGTCGAGCCGGTGACGATAGCGGTAATCATCGCGGAAAACAGCGTATCTATCACGTCACCGGACCGGATCACTGTGGCGAAGGCCGGGGGGAGTACTGTCACGGCCACCGAGAAGGCGACGAAGACGACGACGACGAGGACGGCAGTGAAGACGAGTCGGTTGAGTTCGAGCAACACACGGAGCCGAAGCCCGGGTGCGTCCGCCCGCCCGCGCATCGTGTTTGCCGTCCCGATGTCGTCGTCGCTCATGCCGACGGCGTCCCGGACCGTGGCCGCTTGAGCACGAGGTACTTCGTCCCGCCACCCTCGTAGCTGATAGTCCCGACGAACTCCCACCCCGCCGCCCCGAGTTCGTTGAGCCGGGCTTTCGGGTCCACGGCTTCCTTTTTCGTCGCGTCTCGGTCGGGCCGAAGCGTCTCGTACTCCCACTCGGTGGGGGGCGTTCCTGTCATACGTTCAATGATACTCGCCTACAGTAAAAGGGCTGTGTCGTCGGCCGTTCCGGCGCGACACAGTGTCGATAGCGAGCGATAGAGGGCGGCGGGGACGACGACGTAGCCCCACCACGAGCCGCCTCCGCGAGGACGACAGCGTGGAAAGCGCCACCACGGCGAGAACGCCAGCCGGAGCCGGCACCCCGGTCGCGCGCAGGCGGAATCGCACTCGAGCCGTCCGGACCGAGACCGATCAGTATTACCGCGCTGTCTCACGGTAAGCACCCGCTTGCGCCGGTAGCAGACGGCTACCCACCGGGAGCCGGTTAGGCACGGCTGGGGGAAGACTCCACGGTGTGTGACAGTCATACACACAACCGAGACACTAACAACTCTGGCTCCCGAATGGGGGGGCAACAGCGATGCAACAGGACCAGGCGGTGTACGGGGACATCCAGTTTCTCACCGGCTCACCACACCGCCGGGCCGTCCTCTCTGCGCTCTGTGATGAGCCGGCCCGCCCCCACGAACTCTGTTCGGACATCGACGTCACGCGGACGACGATTCAGCGCATCCTCGCCGGCTTTCGCGAGCGCCAGTGGGTCGTCAAACACGACGGGGACTACCGGCCGACAGTGATCGGGCGGCGGGTCTGCAAGCAGTACAGCACGCTCCACGAGGAGGTCACGCGGGCCCGTCGCTTTGGCCCCCTGGCGGCGCATCTGGGACCGAACGCCGACGACCTGCCGGTGGCGGCACTGGAGACTGGCCGACTCACGGTCAGCCAGGAGGGGAGCCCGCTGGCCGCTCTCAGCCGGTTCACCGAGTGGCTGGGTGCGGTCGAAGGGGACATGCGTGCCGTCTCGCCCGTCGTTGCCCGGCCGTTCAACGATATCGGCGCCGAACTGCTGAGCGGGGACACGCGAATCGAGTTCGTCATCGACTCGACGGTGCTGGAGCAGTCGAAAGCCAACTACGAGGCGGACCTGGAGCTTGGCGCGGACCACGACCAGATGACGATACACGTCCACGAGGACCCTCTCTCTCTCGGGGTCGCCGTCGACGACGAGCGCTGCTGTGTGGTCGCCTACGACGACGGCAACAACCTCAAGGCGATACTCGAAGCCGGCCGAGGGGAGCTCTACGACTGGGCGACGGAGGTGTTCGAGCGCCACCGCGAGCGCTCGATACCGCTTGACAGGCTGTACGACGCGGAAAACACAGTTGGGGACCGCTAGACGGGCAGCGCGCCGGCGCGCTGCCGGTGGAGGGCCGAAGCGACCGGCATCGGAATCAGGGTTGTCTCCCCAGTGGGACACTCCGGTGGTAGCAGCCTATACTTACCCGCCGACAGATGTTACAGGGGCTGTAACATTCCAGGGCCGTCTTCGACAGTATATCCCATGATATCAGGGATTATTACCGCACTGCTGTGGCTTCGAGACGGCCTGACGGGGACACGCGTTGTCTCACTGAATGGTCGTATGTAACCGGACATTACCCGAGACCGCCGGACGAAAACTAAGTACCCGGCTCCCCTCAGGTCCGGTATGTCACCGCCCGGGCGGGAAGTCCAGTACACGGAATCGGACGTCATCGAGGTGTTCAGGGACCGGGGCGACTACGCCGAGCCGCTGACCGCCAAGGAGATCGCGGACCGGCTGGGGTGTTCCCGGCGGACGGCGCTGAACAAGCTCCACGACCTCGAAGCGGAGACGGACATCACCAGCAAGAAAGTGGGCGGGCGCTCGCGGGTGTGGTGGATTCCGGTCCGGACCGACTGACGATGGCCGGACGACGGGGGCGCCCGGCGCCGCGACCGCCATGAGTTCCGGAACGCGGTTTTCGGGACGCCGACTCAGAGTCGCGTTTGCGCTTGTGTCGCTGCTGTGTGTGGCGGCCCTCGTCGGCGGCTACGCGACCGCCGAGGCCGACGCGTCACTGGCCGGCAGCGACTCGGCCGGCGAGGCGGGGTCGGACAACGACACGAACGAGCGTGTCGTTCCGCCACGGGACAACGTCACCGTCGTCGCGACCGACTCGACGGCGTTTATCACCGACGAGGGCGACGGTCCGCGAAAGCGGGCGGAGCTGGTCGCCTTCGCCCCGAACGGGAGCGTCTACTACCGCAACGAGAGCCACACGCGCTACTGGGACGTAGACCCGGTCGCAGGGACGGCGGCGACCGTCGAATACGTCTACGCCGACCATCTCGCGCCCGAGGACTGTCACTCCGGGAGCGTCTGTACCCGCAACGGCATCGAGCGAGTGAACCTGACCACCGGCAACGTGACCCACGTCTACGCGCGCATCACGCCGGGGAAACACTCGACGCGGTGGCACGACGCCGACCGTATCGGCGAGGACCGCCTTCTCGTGGCCGACATCGCCCGGGACCGCGCGTTCGTCGTCAACACCACTACCGAGCAGATCACGTGGTCCTGGGACGCCCAGACCGACTTCGAGACGGAAAGCGGCGGGCCCTACCCGGAGGACTGGACCCACATCAACGACGTCGAGTCCGTCGAACTCGACGGCCGGGAGACGGTGATGGTGAGCGTGCGCAACCACGACCAGGTGGTCTTCATCGACACCGAGACCGGGCTGCGGGAAAACTGGACCTTGGGCAGCGACGGCGACCACGACACGCTGTACGAACAGCACAACCCCGATTTCATCCCCGAAGAGCGGGGCGGGCCGGCCGTCCTCGTCGCCGACTCGGAGAACGGCCGCGTCGTCGAGTACCAGCGAGCGAACGGCTCCTGGGAGCAGTCCTGGGAGTGGCGCGACCAGCGGTTGACGTGGGTCCGGGACGCCGACCGGCTCCCCAACGGCCACACGCTCGTCACCGACTCGAACGGCGACCGCGTGCTGGAACTCGACGCGAACGGCAGCGTCGTCTGGTCGAGTACCGTCGGCTTCCCCTACGAGTCCGAGCGCCTGGGTACCGGCGACGAGAGCGCGGGCGGGGAGAGTGCGGCGGCGCTGGGGCTCCCGGGCCGGACGCCGTCGGCGGAGAACCGCTCGGCAGTGAGCGACGCGGCGGCGCTGCTGCCAAAGCCGGTCGTTAACGGCATCGCCTACCTGCTGCCGGGGTGGGTCGGCCCGGTCGAAGCGCTGGCCGCAGCGGGGCTGGTCGTCGTCCTCCCGGTCTGGGCCGTCGTCGAGTGGCGTCGGCGCGCCTTCGAAGTGCATTTGCGGTGGCCGGTCCAGATACGCAATAGATGAGCGGCTCGCACGTCGACGGCGGAGTTCGAGCTGGCGTTCGGGCGCGGCTACCGGCGTCGCCCGTCGACAGCGACGACGCCCGGTGGCTCGGCTGGCCACTGGCCGTCGGGCTGGCCGTCGTGGCCATCTATCTCGCGACGAACGACTACCCGGCATACGGCGCCGGACTGTACGTGGAGACGGCCGACGCCGTCCGGGCGAACGGGTACGCGCTGGCGGCGACGGTGCCACACTACGGCCCGGAGGGGGTCCCCTTCGCGTACCCCCCGCTCGTGTTCTACGCCCTCGCCGTGTTGCGGGACCTCGGCGCCGGGGCGTTCGCGACGGCGCTGTATCTCCCGCCGCTGGTGACCGTCGCGGCGCTCGTGCCGACGTATCTGCTCGGCCGCGACATCGTGGGCGACCGCCGGGCCGGCACCGCCGCGGCACTGTTGGTCGTCCTGAACCCACAGGTCCTGGAGTGGCACATCAGCGCCGGTGGCCTCGTCCGTGCCCCCGCCTTCGTCTTCGCGCTGTGGGGGAGCTACGCGGCGCTTCGCATCTTCCGCGACGGGGCCCGCGAGTGGGTCCTCCCGGGGCTGCTCTCGGTGGCGCTGGTCGCACACACGCACCCGACCTACACCATCTTCACCGTGGCCACCTACCTCGTCTTCTGGGCCGGCTACGACCGCTCGCCGGGCGGGCTGGTCCGGGGCGCAGTCGTCGGGCTCGGCGCGCTCGCGCTGGCGGTGCCGTGGCTGGCGACCGTGGTGGGCCACCACGGCGTCTCGGTCTTTTCGGGCGCCGCGGGCACGCACGGCGGGCTGTTCGGGGTGGTCTACCGACTGCGCGAGTGGGGCCCGACCGGGGCCGTCGTCCCGATGGCGGCCGCCGTCGGGCTGCTGGGGACGCGACACCGGGTGCTCGGTGCCTGGACCGCCGCCGTCTGGCTCCTCTTTGCCCAGCCCCGCTTTGCCTACGCGGTCGGGGCCATCGCGGTAGTCGCCGCGGTGGTCGAACTCGCCGAACGGGGGCACGCAGACGGCGTCGCGGCGCTCGCCTCGCGGGCGTTCGGGGACGCCGCGTCGGCGACACGGAGTCGGCCCGACATCGCGGTTACCCCGGTAGTGGTCGCCGCGCTCGTCGTCCTCTCGCTGGTCGGCCTGGGGAGTCTCGGCGCCGAGTTCGCGGGGTCGGACGGGACGACCCCCGAGTTCGTCGACGACGCGGACGTCGACGCGATGGCGTGGGCCGGCGAGGAGACCGACCCCGACGCGACGTTCGTCGTCTTCGGCGACGCCGCCGAGTGGTTCCCAGTCTACACCGACCGGACCATCCTCCTCTCCCCCTGGGGCGCCGAGTGGCGGGGGCCCGACACCTACGGAACGCATCTCGACGCCTTCGTCAACGGGTCGAACTGCGAGACCCACAGCTGTGTCGAGACAGAGATGACGGCGGTCGACGCCGACCCCGACTACGTCTACCTGCCCAGAGGCGAGTACACGGTCCGGGGCGACTACGAGCGCGCTAGCGACACGCTAGCGGCGTCGTTCGCCGAAAGCCCACAGTACGAGCGGGCCTTCCAGAACGACGGCGTGGTCGTGTTCCGCCGGGTCGAGCAGTAGGGGCTTTCTGACTGTTCGCAGCGACAGCTGAAACGAATAATCAGCGCCAGCGACCGTACAGCGACCGGCAGCGGCCGACGAGCGACGCGACACGGTCCGACGAGACCAGCCACACGCTGCACGCCGCGAGCACGGCCCCCGCGACCACGTCGGTCGCCCAGTGGATACCCAGTACCATCGTCGAGAGGACGATGCTCACCGCGAGGACGATGGCGACCGGCGTCCACTTGGGGAAGATTGCGTGGTCCCGTATCGCAAGCAGGGCAACGGTCACCGAAAGCGACGTGTGCAGGGACGGGAAGACGTTCGTGTTGGCGTTTACCTCGCTTGTCAGCAGCTGGAACCGCGGGAGCGTATCGAACAGGAGCGGCTCGACCAGCGCCGGCATGTAGTTGCGCGGCCCGTAGGCGATAAAGAGCAGGTAACAGCACATCCCGACGGTGTAGTTGATGGCGTAGGCGAAGGCGGTGTGTCGGAGGTGCCGTCGCTCGGCGGCGAGCATCGCCGCAAGCAGCGGGAAGACCAGCAGGAACGCGTAGCCGTAGACGTAGACGTAACCGAAATACAGCGTCAGCCAGCCGGGCGCCAGCGACTGTATCGTCGCGACGGCAGTCCCTTCCAGCGAGTAGATGAACCGGGTGATGTTAGTCCCGATAATCCAGGAGACGTCGACGCCGACGTTGCGGACGAGGCTGTTTATCACCAACACGGCCACGAGAAAGCCGATGGGTTTGACAGCCATGCGAACCCGGTCTGGCAGGTCAGTAGCGGCGGCTCGGAGCCGGTCCGGACCGACGACGACCGACAGCGAGACCGTAAGCATGAGCGAAAGCACCGTGACAACCTCCAGGAAAACGGCGACGACACCCATTGTCAGGACTGGAGCAGGCGGCCCTGTTCATTGTATCGGTAGCCCGCGGCGCGAAACGCCTTGTGGGCCCGCTCCGTGTCGACGGTCCCCTCGGTGCCGAGGAAGTCGACGACCGGGTCCGACGGGTCCCAGGCGAGGTCAGAGGGCAGCCACGAGGTGCCCGCCAGCGGGCTGACCGCCGGGTCGACGTAGCCGTCGAACACCGACTCCGACAGCGCCTCCCGGTCGACCAGCCGGGCCATCGTGTTCCGGAACCGCGGGTTCGTCAGCGGCGACCGGCGGGTGTTGACCCCGACGAAGTAAAACGCCCCGCTGCGGTCGATGTTCACCGAGACGTCGTCGTCGCGGCCGATTCTGGACGTGAGGTTCGGCCCCACGCCCAGCGCGGTCACGTCGGCCTCACCCTCGGCGACGAGGTTGACAGCGGAGGAATCGGAGCCGACAAAGCGGAGTTCGAACTCCTCGAATGCCAGACCGTCCGAGAGCGCGCTCGGGAGCCCCGTCTCCTCGGCCGTCTCCAGGAAGTGGTCGTCGAAGCGTTCGAGCACCAGGGTCTGTCCCTGTGACACCGACGTGAACTCGAGGGGGCCGCTCCCGACCGGCGGGACGTTCGAACTCACGAGCGCGTCGGTGGTCGTCACGCCGACGTTGACGCCGCTTACGGTCGCCCTGTCGGTGCGGTCGCGCCAGACGTGCCGGGGCAACACCGGGACAGTGAGGACCCGCCGGGCGGTCTGTCGGCTGCAGTCGGCAAACTGTAACCGAAGCGTTACGTCGTCGACGGCGGTCGCGCTCTCGACGAGCGACGAGCGACCCCGGTAGCGAAACGTCGGGACCGTCTCGGAGAGCGACTCCAGTGAGGTGTCCCGCAACAGCCGATAGGTGAAGGCGGCGTCGGACGCGGTCAGCCGCTGGCCGTCGTGCCAGGTGAGGTCCTCGCGCAGCGTCACCTCGAGTTCGAGCGGGTCCTCGCCGGTCCACTCCCAGTTCGTCGCGGCCCACGGGTAGAGTGTGCCTCGGTAGCGGTAGGCCAGCGAGTCATACAGCAGGTCCGTGATGTCCGAGGGGCCGCGGTAGCTCGCCATGAGCGGGTTGAGGTTCGCCATCGGCCGGTCGTCGGGCGTGGTCGCGCGGAGGCGGGTCGCGGACTCCGCCGTGCGGTTTAGCCCAAGCAGATTCACCGGCGACGGGTCGAACACACCGTTCCACCCGGTGAACCGGTCGGTGCGTGCGGCCCGGATAACGTTCGGAAAGCCCAAGACAAGGAAGGGACACACCTGTACGAGCCGTCGCTGGATGCGCGTGACCGTCTCGGTCCGCTGGGTGCCGGTCTCCCGGCGCTGTCGCTCCAGCAGGTCGTCCATCAGGAGGTTCGTGTAGCCAAAGGGGTTCTGCAGCCCGGACTCGACCGAGTACGTGGAGTGCAACAGCGAGTAGAACGCGTCCGGGTCGTCGAACGTTCCCGGGAACTGGCCGACAAACAGGTCGAACTCGTGGTTGACGAGCGCCTGCCGGTAGAGCTCCTCGGCGGTGATAGGCTGGATACTGGCCTGGATGCCGGCGGCTTCGAGCCAGGCCGACAGCTGGCGGGCGATGGCGATAGCGTACGGGTCCTGGTCGACCGGCAGCGTCTTTATCGAGAGCGAGACGGTCGTCGGTTGGCTCCGGCCGACAAGGGCTCGTACCCGGCTGAGGCAGCCACTCATCGCGGCGAGTCCCCCGGTGAGACCTGCCAGAGCGGACCGACGGGTGATCCCAACATCACCACCGGCACAGGAAGCCATTACTGTAGCTGTTCACCTCATGATATAACAGCCCTGTGTTTGCGGACGGGTGGTCACAGAAACCCAAAGAGCGGCGCGAACAGTCCCCAGAGCCACACAGCGACACCGGCGAGTGTGAACACCGAGCGTCGGTCGCCCCCGCCCACCGCCAGCGCCCCGAGGGCGGCCGTCATGAGCAGTCGGTGCTGCAGTATCCGGTCCGGGGGGACAAGCCCCAGCATGGCGAACTCCAGTGCAAAGCCAAGCGCGAGCCCGATGGCAGCCGCCGAGGCCGCAAGCCACCCGGGCAGGTCGGCGGCGTACCAGGCCACAGCGACCGGGAGTCCGACGGCGAGACACGGGTACAACAGTACCACGAACAGCTTCGGCGTGACCAGCGGGACGGCGTCTTCGAGCCCGATACCGAGGGCGCGAACCGCCAGCGGAATCCCGGCCGCCAGCCCGAACACGACCAGCGCCTGGTCGCGGGTGCCGGGCTGGGAGAGGAGCTCGTCGATACCCGCCCAGTCCTTCCGGGTCGTGATGCCGACGAGCGCGGGGAGCAACGTGCTCACGACGACGACGATGCCGCGGTCGAGCCCCCTGGCGTTTCGCTCGTGGCGACGCTCAACTGCCTCGACGTCGCTGTCCTGGAGCTCCGTCTCAAGCATGTCGGCGGTCCCCCGGATGTCGGTGACGGTGTGACGCAGGCGAAACCAGTCCCAGTACTCCGAGTGGGCCTGTAGCGCGGTCCAGGAAGAGTCGTCCGAGGGCGCAAAGGCCCGGACGTGGTGGCGCGAGCCGAGATACGTCCCGACGTGGAGCTGGTATGCCTGTTCGAGCCACTGGCCCTCGCCGGCCCCGGTCTCGACGTAGGTGTATCGGACCGAGCCGTGGGCGTGTTGCCAGCTCGACACCGAGTTCGTCTGGGCGAGGTTTATCTGTGCGCCCAGGGGCTGTCTGGTCGGTTTCGTCCGGTCCCAGCCGTCCTCGACGTTCTCGCCCAGAATCGCCCGTGCGGTCTCCGGGTCCTCGGTGATGATGGCGTTGATGACGAGCGTCCGGTCCTCGAAGCTCGCAGAGCGACTGGTGTAGGGCCACAGCTGGTCACCGGACGCGTCGACCTCGATGATAGTCTGTGAGCCGTCGGCCTGCTGGCCCCGGTCCTGTGCGTGGCCGACAGCCGGTGCCGAGAGCGCCAGGACGGTCGCGAGCGCGAGCGCAGCGAGCAAAGCGGCGAGGGAACGCCCCATTGGTTAGCAGCTACTACAGGGCACGGCGTTAATTACGTATCGCTCAACCCCCACTCGGTCGCGCGCTGTCTCGCTTCCTCCCTAGCTTGTTCCCGGATGGCGGCTATCTTCTCCTCGTCTTCGAGGAACGCCTCGACCGCACTGTGGTCGCCCGCCCCGTCGCTCCCCTGGGCCGTCGACCGCTGGGGCGGCGCGCCACGGCGGGTGCTGTCGGCCAGCGCGGGGTCGCCGGCCAGCCGCTCGGCGGGCATCCCCGGCGGCACGCGGAGCTCCTCGACCTCGTGGACCGACGCGAGGTCGGCCGCGTCGAGTTCGAAGACCGACACGTGGTACGGCCCGGGAACCGCGAGGTCGGCCAGCGCCGGCGGACCGCCCCGTCCGGTCCCGGTGTGGTAAGCGACCACCGGCACGCCGTCGGCGAACGTGACGACGCCCCGGCCGTCGGCGTCAAGCAACAGCGAGTCCTGTGGCTCGAACACCGCGTAGCCGGTCACCTCGCGGTCTAGCACCTCCGCCAGCGGCTCGCGAGGGTCCGTCACCACGCGTGACTTCCGGAGCCGGCCCCGCGGGAGCCTCATGGTGGCTCCGGGATGACCGCGCTGCGGAACCGGTCGGCGACTTCGCCCGACTCGCCGTCCCGGACAGCGAGCGAATCGGCGGCCCGTCGGTAGGCCGCCGCGGCCTCGCAGTCGGGGGCGTGGGCCAGCAGCGGCCGTCCGGCCCGGCGGGCCTCGCGTGCGCGTTCGCTTTCCGGGACGGCCCCGAGCGTCGGCCCCTCGAAGTAGCGCTCGGTCTTCTCGGCGACGCGCTCGATACCGTCCTCCCGGACCTTGTTGAAGAGGAGCCCCGCAACGGCTGTGTCGTAGGAGGTCGCGTACTCCTGTACCTTCAGGCCGTCCGAGATGGCGGGGATGGTCGGCTGGAGGACGACAACCGCACGGTCGGCCATCACTACGGGGAGTACGGCGGCCCGGCTGTCGAGCGCCGGGGGGGAGTCGAGCAGGATGACATCCGTGTCGGCGGCCAGCCGCGCGACGACGTCTCGCAGCCGCGCCGGGTCGGCGTCCCGGAAGCCGTCAAGGCTCGTGCCACACGGGACCACCGTCATCCCAAACCGCTCGTACGTCGCCGCCTCGACCGCCGCCGAGTCCGCGAGTACGTCGTGCAGCGTCGTCTCCGCGTCCGAGAGCCCGGCGTGAAAGAGCAGGTTCGCCATCCCGGTGTCGGCGTCGACCACGGTGACGTCGTAGCGCTCGGCCAGGGCCATCCCCAGCGCGACCGTGCTGGTGGTCTTGCCCGTCCCACCCTTGCCGCTGGCGACGGCGAACACTTCGACCATTACCGGTAGTGGCCCGCCGATACCATATAAAGTTCCGGGCTACAGGCGCGAAAACAACGGCTACCAGTCGACCGGAAGCGGCTCCGAATCGACGTGTTCGCGGACCAGCGCGGCGGCCCGGTCGTACGGGTCCGCCCGGTCGCCGCTGTCCACCGGTAGCCGCTCGACGGCGGCCGCCTCGAACGTATTTCTCACGAAGGCATCTACGGCTGTCCGGTTCGTAAAGAGGTCGTGGAGGTAGGTGCCGAGCACGCGACCGGTCGCCGCGCCGGCGGCGTCGAAGGGCCGTGCGACGTCGCCGGTCGGCTCCGACTCGCCCATGTGTATCTCGTATCCCGAAACCGTTCCGCTGGCGCCCGAGAGCGGCCCGACGCCGTCGAGCCGTCGGCGGACGTGGTCGACGGTCTTCTCGGCCGAGAAGACCGTCCGGACCGGGAGCAGCCCCAGCCCCTCGACCCGCTCTCGCTCGTCTGTGCCTTCGAGAGACGCGTTCGTTATCTCCTCGCCGAGCATCTGATACCCGCCACAGAGCCCGACTACGGGCCCGTCGAACGCGCGGAGCCGCTCGCCGAAGCCGGTCTCGCGCAGCGCTAGCAGGTCGTCGACGGTGTTCTTGCTGCCCGGCAGTACCACGGCGTCGGCATCGGCCAGCGAAGCCGAGGGCGGGACGTAGGCGACCCTGACCCCGGGTTCGGCGGCGAGGGGCTGGAGGTCGGTGAAATTCGAGATACGCGGGAGCCGCGGGACCGCGACGGTGACGCTGCGCTCGTCCGGCACACCGTCGTCCCCGCCGCGAACGGCCCGCTCGCCGACCGGCGGGAGCGCGACGCTGTCCTCCTCGGGGAGCCCCGGGTCGTCGTAGGGGAGCACACCCAGCACCGGAACGCCCGTTCGCTCCTCGAACGCGTCGAGACCGGGGTCGAGCAGCGACTGGTCGCCGCGGAACTTCGTGACGACGCAACCGACGATTCGCTCGCGGATGTCCTCGGGCACGAGTTCCAGCGTCCCGACGAGCGAGGCGAAGACGCCGCCCCGTTCGATGTCCGCGACGAGGAGGATATCGGCGTCGGCAAAGCGGGCGGTCTCGACGTTCGCCAGGTCGCGGTGGTGGAGGTTTATCTCGGCGATAGACCCGGCGCCCTCGGCGACGACGATGTCGTGGTCGGCGGCGAGTCGCTCGTGAGCGGCTTCGGCGGCTCCCAGCGCGTCGTCCCAGTGTTCCTCGTAGTAGCTCCCGGCAGCGTAGTTGCCGACGGCTGTCCCGTTGACGACCAGCTGTGACTCGCCGCCGCCCCGGGGCTTGAGCAGGACGGGGTTGTGGTCGGTCGATGGCCCGACCCGGGCCGCGCGGGCCTGGACGTACTGGGATACCCCGATTTCGCCGCCGGGGGTCGCCCGGGCGTTGTTGCTCATGTTCTGGGCCTTAAACGGCGCGACCGACACGCCGCGGTCGGCGAGGAGTCGGCAGATTCCGGCCGCTACTGTGCTCTTTCCCACGTGTGAAGCAGTCCCGGCGACCAGTATCGTTGCCGCCATCTATCCTCACTGGGAGCGCCGTCGATATGAGTGATTCGACGGCGGCTTTTTGCCGGCGGGCCGTCTGGCCGGCGTATGGACGAGGAACCGCTCCGTGACCTGCACGACCATCTGGCGGCGACCGGCGAGCGGCCAGTCGAACGCACAGCCAGCCGGTGGCTCGGCGAGGCCGAGGCCATCGCCGACGACATCGCCGACGGGAGCATGGACGCGTCGACGCGACGGGAGCATGGACGCGTCGACGCGACGGGAGCGGCTGAGGAAAGTCAAGCACCTGCTGGGGAACGTCGAGTCGACCGGCGACGAGGCCGCCGACGAACACGTCGCGGCCGCGACGGCGATTGTCGCGGAGCTGCTACCCGACGAGAGCTAGTACTCGGTGCCCTTCCGCGCCGGGTGGCCGGCGTCGAGAGGGTGTTTGACCTTCCCGACCTCGGTGACGAGGTCGGCGTGCTCGAAGACGTAGTCGGGGGCGTCGTGCCCGCCGGTGAGGACGAGTTCCACGTCGTCGGGTTTCGCCTCGATGAGTTCGACCACGTCCTCGGGGTCGACCAGCCCGCGGTTCGCGGCGTACAGTATCTCGTCGACGACGAGCATGTTGACGCCAGCCTCGGGCGGCCCGTCGGCGTCGAGCGGGTCGGCCAGACCCGCCTCGGCGCTTGCGGCCAGTATCTCGTGGGCCCGTTCGAGTGCCCCCTTCGCGCGGGCCGTGTGTTCGTCGTCGTCGCTGCCGTCCATGAAGCCGTGCCAGCCGTAGTGGCCGGCGTTCTCGTAGGAAAAGCCCGGCAGCGCGGCGATGGCGTTGTACTCGCCGCGGACGTCCTCGACCGTCCCGGTACCGCCTTTCATGAACTGCAGGAGGTGGACGCGGTAGCCGTGACCGACCGCGCGGGTCGCCATGCCCAGCGCCGCCGTCGTCTTCCCCTTCCCGTCGCCCCACCAGACCTGTACGAGACCGAACTCCTCGGGCGCGCTCGGCTCGATTGGCTCCGCGGTCGGGCCGGCAGTGTTGTCGCTCATGGGGAGAGATTAGGGAGCACGAACATCGCTCTGGCGGTCGGTGACGACGCCGTACTCCGCGTCGGCCGGCGCGGGCGGCCCGTCGTCGTATCGCGAGCGGAGACTGGCCACGACGGCGTCGCGAACGCAGGCCCGCGCGGCTACCCCCACCTCGGTCGCGCTGCCCGCGAACTCGGCCCGCTCGGCGCTGGGGTTGGTGCCGACGACGACGGCGTCCGAGGTGGTGCCCGGCGCGTCGGCGACCGAACACAGCGTCGCCGCCTTCGCCTCGACGGCGGTCGCGAGCAGGGTCGCGAGCGCGCCGTCGGAGAGCGCCCGGTCGACGCCGACGAGGAGGTTGACCGTGCCGGGTCGCCAGCCGGAATCGGCGTCCGTCTCGTCTGCGCTTGCCGCCTCGTCGCCCACCGGCAACACCGCCGGGTTCGAGAGCCCGGCCGTCGAAAGCACCGTCACCGGCCCGCTCGTGGCGACCCGGGCGTGGACCATCTCGACGCCGGTAAGCAGCGTCGGGCCGACCGGAAAGCCGGCGGCGGCGAGTCGCTCCTCGCGATAGGCGTCGAGGTCGATCCGGTCGAAGCCGGTCGGGACGGTGACGTTGTAGGCCGCCTCCGCCTCGACGTAGCCGCCGTCCCACGCCGTCGAGAGCCAGCGGGCCCCCGCCTGTCGGAGCTGGGCGACGCCGTCCCGGCGGGTCGTCTCAAACATCCAGCGCCGCAAGCAGCCGGTCGTTTTCGTCCGGCAACCGGACGGCCACGCGGACGTGGCTATCGAGGCGGCGGAAGGTTCTGGCGTCCCGCAGCGCGATGCCCCGCCCACGAGCCGTCGCGAGCAGGTCCTCAACTCCGGCCGCGCCGGCGTCGAACGAGAGGAAGGGGGCGTCCGACGGGAGCACGTCGAATCGGGTTTCGAGTCGGTCACGCATGCGCTCGCGCTCGCTTGCGACCCGCTCGCGGGTCTCGGCGACGAACTGTCCGGCCCCGTAGCAGTGCGTGCCGACGGCGGCCGCCGCCGCGCTCATCGACCAGGCCCGCCGGGCGGTCGCGAGGCGGTCGAGCGCGTCGCCGGTCCCGACGGCGTATCCCATCCGGACTCCCGGCAGGCCGAACAGCTTCGTGAGCGAGCGGGCGACGACGACGCCCGGACGGCCCGCGAGCGACGGCTGGTCGGTAAAGCCGAGGAACGCCTCGTCGACGAGCAGCGTCGTCCCGGCCTCGCGGCAGCGGGCGGCAAATTCGCGGAGCGCGTCGCCGTCGTAGCACTCCCCCGTGGGGTTGTTGGGGTTGCAGACGACAGCCATCGCGTGGTCGGTGGGGTCGGCCGCCAGTATCTCGTCGTGGTCGACAAACGTCGGGTCGCCGCCCTGCAGGTGGACCTCGCGTGCGTACTCGCCGAAGCTCGGCACCGGGACGAGCACCGACTCGCCCGGTCGGACGGTCGTCTGAATCGCCAGCCGGATGGCTTCGAGCCCGCCCGCGGTTGGGACGACCTGTCCCGGGTCGCAGCCGACGAACTCGGCCGCGGCCGCACGAAAGTCGGGATAGCCGTCGTTCGGATAGGAGCGTGCCGCGTCGAATGCCTTCTTGAACACTTCCCGCGTGCCCGGCGGAACCAGCGGGTTCGTGTTCGCGCTGAAATCCAGCAAGTCGGGGTCGTCGCTACTGCCGTGGGGGACGCGCCCGTCCGCCCCGATGTGGGGGTCCGTCCCGCCGGCGGCACGCAGCGCCGCGACGCTGTCGGGGTCCATAGCAGCGACGAGGGGTGGCGGCGTGGAGAAGCTTTCGTGCGACACGGCAAGCTGAAACCCGGATACGAACAGCCAGAAAGCCTCACCCATGCCGGCTGGTCAACTGGCTACGGGTGGGACTGAAAGGGGCGTTGTCGGCGCTTCGCGCCGACTGCTCGGGAGACCTCCGGTCTCCCGGCGGCCTGCTACACGAAGGCGGGCGACGTAAGCACCACAGCCGAAGGCGAGGAGCGCAACGAGTCCCCCGAGTGTAGCAGGCCGGGGCTTTCTGGCTCTCAAACCTGCAACCACGGACGGAGGTGTAACATTACAAAAACTCCGCAGCTACCCGAGCGTCGGCGAGCGTGTTCACGTTGACCGCCACCCGGAAATCGTCGGTGAGCCACACGTCCTCGCCCGTCTCGCCGACGACGTTCACGCCGGTCGGCGCGACCTCGCGGCCCTCGCGCTCGAACGTGGTGTCGTCGCTGACGCCCAGCGCGCGCTTGCGGGCGGCCGGGACGAGCACCGACAGCGAGCCGCCGTCGTGGGCGTCGAGCGCGCGGTCGAGTACCGCGCCGTCGAGCAGCGGGAGGTCGGCGGCGACGGTGAGAACCGGCGTCGACACTCGCCCGTCGGCCAGCGCCGCGTCGAGGTCCGCGACGTACCCCTCGCCGGGCGTCTCGATACAGGGGCCGTCGAGGTGAGCCCGCGTCTCGGGCGCGGCGGGCGAGGTGACCGCGTAGGCGGTGTCGATACTGCTCCTGGCGAGTGCGTCGAGGACGCGGTCGACCATCGGGACCCCGCCGACACGGAACAGGGGTTTCTCCGCGTCGGTGTCGAGGCGCGTCCCGCGGCCGCCACACATCACCAGAGCGTCCACACCGACCCTCCCAGGAGGTGCCACGCGGCGACCGCGCCGTGTAGCGCTGCGACGCGGGCGAGTTCGTTCGTCGCGCCGAAGACGTCGCCACCGACGCCCCCGATCGCCCGCCGTGCCCACCGGCGGACCAGTAGCGCCAGGGCGAGGGCGGCGGCGAGGGCGACGGCGGTGACCGGGACGACGACGGCAGCTATCGGGAGGACCGCGGCGAGCGCGACCAGCAAATCGGCGGGACCGTTCCCGTCGAGTATCGTCGAACCGAAGCCCTCGTGGCTCGGCTCGCCCAGACAGGCCAGCGTCGCCATCGCGGCTTTCGCGCCGACCTCGCTCGCGACCACGGCGGCGACGGCGACGAGGAGCGGTAAGGTCGTCGCCGCCAGCAGGCCGAGCGCGAGCACAGCGAGGACAGTCCCGAGTGCCAGCACCGCACCGACGCCGACGGTCGTGTCCCGCATCACCTCGCGGCGCTCTGCCGGGGTGCCATGGACCGCCGCGGCGTCGCCCAGGTCTGCCAGCCCGTCGGCGTGGTTGACGCCGGTAACGATGACCACCGCGGCGAGAGCGGCGGCGGCGACGACGGGCCCGGGCAGGCGGCCGACCGCCAGAAACGGCAGCGCCACGAGCGCGCCGACGACATAGCCCGCGAGCGGGAACGCCGCCGGGGTCGCGGTAAAGGCCGCCCAGGCGTCCTCGTCGTGGCCGACGGGGAGCCGCGAAAGGAAACCGAGGGCGCCACGGAGCGCACTCAGAACCACAGTGTCACCTCCCCGAACGCGGCCAGGGCCAGGCCGGCGAGCGCGTAGCTGAGGACGCCCGCGACGGCCACGGCGCGGAGTCCGCGATGGGCGTCGGTCGCGTCCGGCAGGCCGGCCTCGGGATTGAGGACGTAGACGCCGGGTTTCTCCAGACGAACGGCCAACCCGGCGGCGGCGACGCCCATCGGCCATCCGGAGTTCGGCGAGGGGACACTGTCGAGCCACTCTCGCGTACGCGCGAGCGAACGTGGGTCCGCAAGCGCGAGCGCGAGCGCGAGCGCGCTTAGACGGGCCGGGAGCCACATCACGGCGTCGTCGAGGACGGCGGCGGGAGTGCCGACCCGCTTGTCGGGATAGCCAAGCATCGAGTCCATGGTGTTGACGGCCTTGACCCACGCCGCCGCCGCGGCCGCGAGGGGAAGCGGGTCGCGCCCGACGAGGGCGGCGACCGCCGCGGCGAGGACAAAGGCCGACAGCGGCGCGACCAGCCCGTCGGCCAAGTTCTCGGCGGCGCTCTCGACGGCCGCGCTGCGGAGCTGGCCGGGCGAGAGCGCGCTCGCGTCCCGCCCGGCGAGGGCGAGCAGCCCGTCGCGGGCCGCGTCGGGGTCGCTCTCGGAGTCGGCGACGACAGACCCGGCCGCGGCGAGCAGCCGCCGGAGGCTGGTCGAGAGGAACAGGACCAGCCCCGAAAGGGCGGCCCCGACGAGTGCCGACTGAGCCCCCGCGAGGGTGACGGCGGCCGCGGCGGCGCCCGCCACGGCGAGCGGGAGCGCGAGCGCGCCGAGCGCGCCCACGGCGAGCGGTCGGGCCCACTCGCGGTCAAGCGGCGCGACCAGCCGGCCAAACCAGGCGACGGGGTGGAACCGAGTCGGGGGTTCGCCGACGAGCGCTTCGAGGGCCCCCGCGACGAGGACCGGGACCGGCGTCACAGCCGACCCTCCCGGAGCTGCGCCGCGACAGTCGGGAGTGACGTGTCCGCGAGCAGGACCGACCGCGCGCCCGCCCGGTCCGCGCCGCCGTCGGTACGGGCGTCGTCGCCGACGTGGACCAGCGCCGAGAGGGGCGTATCGAGCGCGTCGGCCGTCGTCTCGAAGATTCGTGGGTGGGGCTTGCGCCAGCCCGCGCCCACGCTCGTCACGACAGCGTCGAGCGCGTCGCCGGCGAGGTCGGTACGAGCGAGCGTCCGCTCAACTAGACCCGGGACGCTGCAGTTCGAGCAGACCGCGACCGGGGCGCGGTCGGCCGCCGCGGCGAGCGCGTCCCGAGCGCCGTCGCGTCGGGCCACCGGCCCGTCGAAGGCGGCCAGGACGGCCTCGCGAGCGGTCGCTGCTGTGATCTCGACGCCGCGGCTGGCCAGGGCGAGCCGGACGTGTTCGTCCAGCGGTGCCTCCCGCCCGCGGTCGTACTCGCGGTGGGACGAGCGGTAGGCGGCCTCCCAGTCGTCGGGGACGCCGACCCCGCGCTCGGCGAGGCTGTCGGCCACGGCGTGCCAGGGCTCGTCGGGCCGGTCGGCCGCGACGAGCGTCCCGAACAGGTCGAACGAAACTGCCACGTCCGTGTGGTTACTGCAATCGCACTTGAACTGTGTGGTCACACCGGGGCGTCAGACGCCCGTCACCCATATACAGCAATTATTACATATCCTACCGGAAAAACTGTTAGCTTTCGTATATAGGTGGCGTCGTATACAGTTAGATTTCGTATGTTAATCGCTGTACTCCACCGGCCCAGTATAGACAGCAAGTCGAATCGTCTCCGCTTTTCGATACCGTAAATTCGGACGGAATAATGCTTCGTATACGTATAGGTCTGAGATCCGTGCCACGAGGCTGTCCAGACACTCCCCCGCCGGGTGGTGTGGAAAAATGGGCGAAGCCCGATAGCGAGGTGGACGTGCCAGTGTGGACGCCGACGGCTACTCGACCCATTCCGCACGGCGGATATCGTATCCGCCACAGTCCGGACAGGTGTGGTGCTGGAGGTCGAACGACGCCTCACATTTTAGACAGATGTACGGACATCCCGTGGGTTCCCCGAGGTGGGAAACGCTGCGTGCTTTGTCGAAGACTCCCATCGGCGACCACATGCGGTAGTCGGGCCATACGACCAAAAAGAGGGCAGATAGTTTATGCCAGTTTCAGCCGTCGCCGTCTTGCGGTTTGCTCGGGTGGCGCTCACAATCGTTCGGCCGACCGTCACTGCCGACAGACGGGCCGCCCGAGCCGTGGTCCCGCCGCGAGTGAGCGGCTGTCCCACACCCCACCGGCGGTACGTCAGATATGAGAGCTATTCGGGGCCGGATAACGCGCGGGCGCGACCAGATGGCCGAAGCCGAGCCAACCGCCGATCCGCGTAACACCGTACTACCGTCGATACGCTGTCCATACTGATACGATTAGTCGAGAGACGCTCCCGGAAGGGGGAACATGACCGCCGCGCTCATTCCGACTGGGTACGAAACGCAGGGCTACACGTGCGTTCGGTCCCTGTCACGCCACGGTATCGACACTATCATCGCGTCGGAGAAACCGAAGGTCCCGGCGGGCAAATCCCGGTACTGCACCGAAGCGCTCTCGGTCAGTGACCCGCGGCGGGACCTGCTCGCGTACCGGGACGACCTGCTCGAAATCGCTCGTCGGCCGGCGGTAACAACCGTGGTTCCGATCCGGCCGGACGGGGCCTATCTCCTCTCGCGTTATCGGGAGCAGTTCGGGGACGTGACTGACCTTTTCGTACCTCAGTTCGAACAGTTCCACACGGTTGCCGACAGACTACGACTCGTCGAGGCGGCCGAGAACGCGGGCGTCCCGGTCCCGACGACGGCCATGCTCGGCGACGTCGAGGAGTGGTCCGGCGAACAGATAGTCAAGTCGCGGTACAACGTTCTCGCCGAGGGCGTCCTCGCGGGCAGGGCTCCCGGGGATATGGCGGTCGAGAAGTCCCTGACACATCTCGCCGCCGGCGAGGCCCCCGACCCCGAGGCGCTGACGGCGACGATGGGCCACGAACCCATCGTCCAGGAGTATATCCCGTCGACGGCGGAGTACATGATCGGGGCCCTGTACGACCACGGCGAGCCGCTGGCGATGTTCCAGCACCGCCAGATTCGGGGCGACACGTACGCCGGCGGCGGCGGGGTCTACCGCGAGTCCGTCGCGATTCCCGAACTGGCAACGGTCGCGCGGGCGCTGCTCGACGAGCTCGACTGGCACGGACTGGCCTGCATCGAGTACATGCGCCACGAGGAGACGGGGGAGTTCTACCTCACCGAGATCAATCCCCGGATGTGGCAGTCGCTCCCGTCGACTGTCCGGGCCGGCGCCGACTTCCCGCTGTACTACTGGCTCGCCGCGGGCGGCCGGCAAGAGGAGATAGACTGCGACTACGAACTCGGCGTCGGGACGCATTCGCTCCACGGGGAGCTCCGGCACCTCCTGAGTATCGTCCGGTCCGACTCGTCGGTCGTGGCGAAACCACCCGTCACACGGCGGGCGCGGGAGATACTCGTCTCCTGCCTGCGCGAGCCCAACTTCGATTACCTCGCGCTCGACGACCCCGGGCCGTTCGTCCAGGGCCTCAGGAACGAACTGTCGAGACTCCGATGACGACAGCCCGGTCAGAGGGCACGCGTGACCGCTGAGTCCAAACTCCAGAGAGACACATCGCTCGAAGACGAGGCGCGAATCGAGTTGAACACTGTGAGACGGTCGCTCACGAGGCGGGGACAAGTCGATCTGCAATCAACTACGATTCGGCTGAAAACCAAGTCCGCCCTCCCCGATTTGAACGGGGGACAAGTCGATCTACAGTCGACTGCTCTACCAGTCTGAGCTAAGGGCGGTCTGCAGTCGAAAATACCCCGCCGTCCGGACTTAAGGGTTGTTATTCGCAGAAGGTTCGCGGTCCCGTGACATATGTGCGTTCGCACACAATATGTAAATCGGAGGTGAGCGTAGGGTGGGGTGTGCTTGGAGACTGTGACTACTGTGGTGACCCGCTCACCAGCGAGCTCCAGTCGGTGACCTGTGACCACTGCGGGGAAGGGTTCCACGTCGAGTGCGCCCGCGACGCGGGCGAGTTCTCGGTCACGGTCGAGTCGAAGCTTCTCAGCTCGAACAGCTACCGGATCGACTGCCCGTTCTGTGACCTCTCCTGGAGCGCCGGCTACGACCCGCGCTGACGCCGAGCCGACAGGCGTCAGACACAGCGGGAAGATTGAAATACCCGGGAGACGACCTGTAAGACGAGTCGGATGAGCAAGATAACCTTCCGCGCTGACGACGACCTCGTCGACCGCCTCGAGGAGTTCGACGCCTCGAAGAGCCAGGTCATGCGCGAGGCGCTCCGAGCGTATCTCGACGACGAGGCCGAGTCGACGTCGGACGCGGACGGGCCGGTGACAGACACCGAGAGCATCGACGCGCTCATCGCCGACCGCGTCGATGCGCTCATCGCCGACCGGCTGGGGCCACAGACGGCGAGAGGTCAGCCGCGGGACGTGAATGTAAACATCACCCTCGACGCCGGTAGCGGGACTGTAACCCGGGAACAGACCGGTAGCGGGCGTGCGTCGGACACGGGTGATGAGGGTGAGACGGCGGGTGTATCACACGAGTCCGAGAGTCGTAAGACAGCAGCCGACAGCCGTGAAAACGCGGCGACGAGCCATGAGAAGACGGGGTCGGAGACCGAGTCCGCGTGCGCCCAGTGTGGCGAGAACCTGGCTCCCTCCCACGTTTACTGCCCGAACTGCGGAGAGAAGGCGTCCCGGCGCGTGTTCTGTGACTGTGGCGACGAGATCCGCTCGGACTGGGGCTTCTGTCCGGGCTGTGGGCGACGGACCCCCGCAGCGGACGTGCTCGACCAGTCCAGAAGCGGCGCAAACAGGGAGTAGCACCGTCTTACTGACGTAAACGCACCGTTGTCATACACTCGGCGGAAGTTTTATTATCCCATAGTCTGTGGTACATCTTGCGTAAGACGGTCGTCTTACACAGCCGGGGTCGCGGCGGCATACCGGCCGCCGTCGGGCGATTTCGCTGTGTAAACAGACGTGCGGGCCGTAAACACGGCCCGTTTGGATCGTCTTACCCAAAGGGAAACAACCATGGAGCGTGTGACACTACGGATTCCGAAGCAGCAGATCGAAGAGGTCGAACAGATGGTCGAGACGGGGGAGTACCCCAACCGGAGCGAGGCGATCCGGTCGGCCGTCCGGGAGATGCTGTCCGAGCAGGAGGGCTCGGAACGCAGCTCCGAGAAAAACGAAAAGCGAACCTGGGCGAGGGTGTGACGATGCAGGATATCGTCAACGAAGCCCTGGAACGCGACGAACAGGAACAGCAGAAGCTGTCCGACGAGAACATCGACGGCTTCGGTGACCCCCGAATCGTCATCGTCGGCTGCGGTGGCGCCGGCAACAACACCGTCAACCGCCTGTACAACATCGGCGTCGAGGGCGCCGACACCGTGGCCATCAACACGGACAAACAGCATCTCAAGATGATAGAAGCCGACACGAAGATACTGGTCGGCAAGTCCCTCACCAACGGTCTGGGCGCGGGCGGCGACCCCTCGATGGGCGAGCGCGCGACCGAGATGGCACAGGGAACGATCAAGGAGGTGCTGGGCGATGCTGACCTGGTCTTCGTCACCGCGGGCATGGGTGGCGGGACCGGGACCGGCGCCGCGCCGGTCGTCTCGAAGATAGCCAAAGAGCAGGGCGCCATCGTCGTCGGCATGGTGTCGACGCCGTTCAACGTCGAGCGCGCCCGCACGGTGAAAGCCGAGGAGGGCCTGGAGAAGCTCCGCAACGAGGCCGACTCCATCATCGTGCTTGACAACAACCGGCTGCTTGACTACGTCCCGAACCTGCCCATCGGCAAGGCCTTCTCGGTGATGGACCAGATCATCGCCGAGACGGTCAAGGGCATCTCGGAGACCATCACCCAGCCGAGCCTCATCAACCTCGACTACGCCGACATGACTAGCATCATGAACCAGGGCGGCGTCGCGGTGATGCTGGTCGGCGAGACCCAGGACAAAAACAAGACCGAGGAAGTTGTCAAGGACGCGATGAACCACCCCCTGCTGGACGTGGACTACCGCGGCGCGAGCGGCGGGCTCGTCCACATCACCGGCGGTCCGGACCTCACGCTGAAGGAGGCAGAGGGCATCGCACAGAACATCACCGAGCGACTGGAGGCCAACGCCAACGTCATCTGGGGCGCCCGCATCCAGGAGGAGTACAAGGGCAAGGTCCGCGTCATGGCCATCATGACCGGCGTCCAGTCCGCACAGGTGCTTGGCCCGTCCACCCAGAAGCAGGCCAACAAGTCCCGCGAGGCAATCGAGGAGGTCGGCGACGACACCTCCTTCGACGCCTCCGAGAACTTCGAGGAGGCCAACGCCGGCGGCGCCGGGGGCAGCAGTGCCGGCTACGGCGAGACCGACGGCGGCCGCACGCCGAAAGAGAAGAACAACGGTCTCGACGTCATCCGGACGAACGAGTAGTCCCGACCCCGTTCTCCGTTTTCCAGCCGGTCCAGCGGTGCCGCTGTCGGACGGCTTGCCCCGTTCGCAGGCTGTTTGGCGGCGGGGGGCTCAGACTGCTTCGAGCGCCGCAATCAGGTTGCACTTCCGACAGATATCGCGAGCGGTGGGCGCACCGCAGTTGTCACACTCGCCGAAGTCTTTCTCACTGTCCTCGCCGCCGAAAGCGTCGGCCGCCAGCGCGGCGAGTTTCTCGTAGCCGGCCATGATGGAGTGGCGCGTACCGGGGTGGTTCTCCTCCAGTCCGAGCATGAGCTCCTGAATCTCGCCGCGGTAGGCCTCCGAGGCGTGGGGACACTCGGTGATGTGGGCCGGGAGGTCACGGAAGCGGGCGTAGAGTGCGATCTCTTTCTCGGGCACGTCACGCAGGGGCTTTGCTCTGGGGACGTGGTGGTCCTGGGGCTCGCGGGTCCGGTCGATGGGCGCGTCGCCGCCCTCGAAGGGACCCAGCGAGGCGTCGAAGTGTTTGGCTATCTGGTCGACGTCGCCCTCCAGGAAGTTCATCAGCGCCGTCTCGGCCTCGTCGTCCAGGTTGTGGCCGGTCAGCAGTTTGTCCGCCTCAAGCTCCTCGGCGTACCGCGAGAGGACGTCCCGACGGAAGACGCCACAGTAGGCACAGGCGGCCATCCCCTCGGGGTCGTCCTCGACGACATCGTCCATCTGGACGCCAAACTCCGACTCGTAGGAGACGACCTCGTGACGGATACCCAGCTCGTCGGTGAGTTCCTCGCACGCGTCGATACTCTTGTCGCGGTACCCCTCTATCCCCTCGTGGATGGAGAGTGCGACGAGTTCGATTCGGGGGTCCCGCTCGAAGACGTCGTGGAGGATGTGGGTGAGGACGACGCTGTCCTTGCCGCCCGAGAGCCCGATGACCCACGTCTCCGGGTCCTCGGGCGTCGCGTCGTCGGGGACGAGGCCGTCCTCGCGTACCCGCCGGCGCAGCCGCTTCTCGACGGCCCGACAGAGGTGGTCCTCACAGAGATAGAGGCCGGAGTAGGCCGCGTGCAACACCGCGTCGGACCCGCACTTGTCACACTCCATTAGGTAGGGGTACGTCCGGGTCGCCCTGAGGGTTTCGTCTCGCGCCTACAGCACCGTCGCCGTCTCGGACGTCCGTCGCACCGTTCCACCCTCGGGTTCGTACGCGAGCAGGTCGACCGCGGCCAGTTTGGGGAGGTCGGCGTGGTGGAGCGCGATAGCGAGGTCACTGGGCGTCGCGTCTGTCGCGTCGGTACCCACCAGTCGGTCGGCGAGCCGGGACAGCGACAGCGATTCCGTCTCGTCGACGATCGAGACCAGCGGGTACCGGTGTGAACGACCGAGCACCGCTGCAGCGGCCGCCCAGGTCGGGTGGTCCGGCTCGTCCAGCGGCGGGAACTGGACCTCGAAGCGATCCAGCGTCGTCGGCACGTACCGGACGAGCCCGCCGGGAGTGCAGGTGACCAGCCCCGCGTCAGCCAACCGTGGCAGGTGGCGGTGTTCGAACTGTCGGCGATACTGCCGTCGGTCGGCAGTGGTCACGGCCGAGCGCGCACAGCCACGCTCCGCCGCCGCGAGGGCGACCGCCAGGTCCCGGACGGTCGCCGGGCCGCCGCTGAGATGGCTGAGGAGTTCCCTCGCCCGTCGGTCGGCCAGCGTGGCGGACAGCCGGTGGCGGTCGGGACGAGAGCGCTGTAGGGTTTTCATTGGTTCCAGTACAGCCGCTCGGTGGATACGTCTCATGCCGGAAATCTGTGATGTCATAGCCAGGTCACTCGAAGACGGCATCGAGGAGCTTCGCCTCGGCCGCCCGGAGATGCTGGTGGAACGTGGAAGAACTCACGCCGAGCCGGTCGGCCACCGCCGGCCCGGAGCTCTCGCGGGGCCAGCTGAAATAGCCCATGAAGTACGCCGCGTCCAGCGCCGCCCGCTGGCGATCGGTCAGCGAGTCGGGGAACCGCGAGTCGAGTGAGCGGGTCGGCCGAGTCGTCTGTCGGCGGCGGAGCATCTCCATGTCGGGCTCGATGCTCGTGATTCGGTCGACTGCCCCGGAGACGTCCCCCTCGGCCGGGAAGTAGACGGTCACCGTCGTGCTGTCGCCGGTGATAGTCACGTTCGAGACGGAGCCACCGAGGCTCGCGACCGTCGAGAGGACCGGTGGGTCGACCAGTTTCAGTTCGAGTTCGCAGCCGTCGCTGGTCTCCCTGAGCACGGTGATGTCGTCGACACACCGGAGCGACGCCGTCTCCGTGAGTGTCTCTATCGCCTCGGGGCCGACATCAGTCGCCGTACAGTACACCAGAAACTCCCCGTCACCGAGCGACAGCGTACTGTCGAACTCGAACGAGCCGCTGACCGCCGCCGGCATACCGGTTCGGGAACCGGTGCCGTCGAGACGGAACGACAGTTCCACGACCTCGTCGGAGAGTAGCGCCTGCTTGCGCTCGACGGCGGCGATGGCGTGGCCGACTATCTCGCCGATACCCGCGAGCACCTCGCGCTCGGCCGCGCCGAAGGCACCGACCCGCTCGGAGTAGATACCGAGCACGCCGTACAGGGTCGACTCGAAGACAATCGGGATGACGGCCATCGAGCGGTAGCCGTAGTCGTCGGCCAGGTCCAGCCAGGGCTCGAAATCGGGGTCCGCGTAGACGTCCCGCGAAAGCTGCATCGCCTGTGTCCTGACCGCTCGGCCGGCGGGGCCCCGTCCGTTTGGCTCCCCCGGGTTCGAAGTGAGGTCAGCGTCGACCAGATAACCGTCACAGCCGTGTTCCGCTCGCGGAACGAGGTCGAGCGTGCACGGGTCTGTGGTTGCGATCCACGCGAACCGATAGGAGTCGGACGCGCTCAGTTGCTCACAGGTCGTCGCCTCGATCTCGGGCCGGGTCGACTGGTCGATGACGGCGTCGGTGAGCTGGCGAACGACGGCGTTGAGGGTGTTCAGCACGTCCATGTTGTCACGCTGGCTTTCGAGGAGCCGCTCGCGGTGTTTCCGGGCGGTGATATCCTGGAGGTAGCCACGGACCAACGCACGGCCGCCCTGGGAGATGGCTTCCCCCGAGACCTGTACCCAGCGGGTCTCGCCGGCCGCCGTCTGCAGACGAAGCTCCACGCTGTAGGGGGCGCCCGTCTCGACGCAGGTCTCGAACTGCTTTCGAATCGTCGGCCGGTCCTCGGGATGGAAAAAGTCCAGCGCCGACTCCAGCTCCGGTTCGTACCCGCTGTCGACGCCGTGAATCCGGCGAGCGCCGTCGGTCCAGAACAGCTCGCCGTCGTCGATGTCGTACTCCCAGGCGCCGACATCGCCCAGCCGCTCGGCGTCGGTCAACAGCTCCCTGAGCCGCCGCTGGTCCGGCAAGTCACCAGCAGCCGGGAGCCACCAGACGCGGGCGCCCGCGCCGACCTTCTTCGTTCGGAGCTCCCCGGCGTCTACGAGCTGTCGCAGGCGTTTGTGGGTGGCGCGGCGACCGCAGTCCAGTTCCGCAGCGACCTCCGGCGTGGTCCGTGGTGCCGTCGGCTCGTCGCTGTCGGTGAACACCCGCAGCGTCTTGGCGTATATGTCGTCGAGCGCCGGACGATATTCCATATAGTGTCAATATCGCTATATTATATAACCATTCCGCCGGTGGAACCGGCCACCCGAGGGCTACGTGGCCTCCCGGGACCCGCTATCCAAGAGTCCGGCAGGCCCCGCTTGGAGACTGTCGAGGACCGTTTCGGTGAGCGTCTCCCTGGCGGGCGAGGAGAACAGTTCGTGGCCGCCGTCGTACAGCCGGATGCGGTCGGCGGGCAGTCGGTGACCCACCGCCCGCGGGTCGACAATGGCGTCGGTGAGCGTACAGAGAGCCGCGGCGTCCTTGCGGGCCGGCGGGAGCCGTCGCTGTGCGCGGTCGACGGTCCGGAGGAAGGCGGGCGAGGCGGCCGTCGGGCCCTCCTCGACCTGCCGGTCGGTCGCCAGTTCGCCCAGTGCCTCGGCCCCGAGGTCGTCAAACGGGAGAAGCGGCGTCGATATCGGCAGGGACGTGAGCGCCCGGAAGACGGCGTCGGGCAGCGGGAAGTCGCTGCCCCACCACGGGCTGAGATAGACGCGGTTGCCCGCGCCGCCGGCGTCAAGGTGGGCAGTCGCCAGCCCGCCGGCGCTGTGGCCCAGGAGGTCAAAGCGGCCGAGGTCGGCCGCGTAGCGCTCCAGTGGCGCGACCCATTCGCGCTCGACATCGGTGATGTGTGTCGGCAGTTCGGCGACGTGGACGCGGTACCGCTCGGCGAGGCGGTCGACGAACCACTGGACGTTGTCGTGCCGACAGCGGTTCCCCCAGCCCAGCACGAACAGGCAGTCCCGCACGTCACCAGCGTCCCGACCGTCGTCGTACACCCGAATCTGCATATCCTGGCTTGGCCGGACGGGCTGAAAACTCCACTCCCCGCGGTCGCCGTCGTCGGGCACCAGTAGCCCACCGGAACCGCGGAGAGTCAGCGTTTTGCCCGCCGGCCCGCTATCCCGGGTAATGAGTATGGACCGTTCGGCCGCCGTCGCCCGCGTCGAGGAGATAGTCGAGACGGTCGAGTCCGAAACCATGCCGGTGCCGGTCCGGGAGGTGTGGGTGTACGGCGACGTGGCGCTGGGGCTTGACCCCATCGAGCGTCTGGACGTCTACGTCACCAAGGACATCCTGTTCAAGGACGCCCCCGACCGCAGCGAGGAGTTCCGGGCCAGCCACGGCGTCGACGGCGTCGGAAAGACAGTGCGGGCCGAGTGGGCCGACGAGTACCCCGACTATCTCCGGGCCAACGCCAGCGGCCACGCCGCCCCCGAGAAGTGTCTGGCCGCCCACCTCCTGCCCGACGACGCCGACGAGCCCATCCACCTGGAAGTGTGTAACGCCTCCTTCGACGACAACGTCACCCAGCGGCTGAAAGGCGCGATGGCCCGCGGGGACTACGAGCAGATTCTGGACCCCCGCGGCGCGTGTCTGTGGGTGGACGGGACACGCTCCGAGGACGCGTTTCAGAAGCTCCATGACGGCGAGTTCGTCCTGCCGACGCTGTCGGGGGCCCTGGAGATGCTGGGGATGGACGCCGACGAGGCCGACGAGGCGGCCGACGCCGTGCGGGCGTACCGGGAGCGACAGGAGGGGGCGACGGTTCGCGGGGACGTGGTGTAGGAGACACCGAGCGAAGCGAGGTGTCTCCGAACAGGCGAGCGGCGAAGCCGCGAGCAAGCGGGGTGCGAGCGAAGCGAGGTGTCTCCGAACAGGCGAGCGGCGAAGCCGCGAGCAAGCGGGGTGCGAGCGAAGCGAGGTGTCTCCGAACAGGCGAGCGGCGAAGCCGCGAGCAAAGCGAAACGGCGACCAGCGGGAGCCGTGGAGCAAAGCGTGAACCGCGGCGCAGTAGCAGGGACGAACGAACTACGGCAAAGCGAAGCGGGGGCGAACCGACCCGCGGCGCAGGCGACACCAGCGAGCGACGTGAACACTCAAGCCGTCGTTTGAGCCACTACAAGAGCTTTATCTGAACCACATCACGTCCCGGTATGGAACGCACACGACGCGACGCCCTCCGGCTCGCCGGCGTGTCGGTAGCAGCGCTGGCCGCCGGCTGTCTCGACGACGCGGACACCCCGGCCGGCACGCCCACGGACCGGCCGACCGAAACGTCCACCGACCGGCCGACCGAGACCCCGCCCACGAACGGGCAGCTCCCCCCGGACCTGGAACGGGTCGACGAGCCGCCCTACGATATCACCGTTCCCGAGTGTGGCGATATCAGCTCCGACGGCGGTGGGAGAGACCCGCTGTATCTCTGTGCGAACATGGCGACGGAGCCGTCGCTGTCGTTCGAACAGGCACATACCAGGGGGAGTGTCCTGGCCGACGCGGGGCTCGAACTGTCCGACGACAGCAGCGGCGACGAACTGTTCGCGACGCTCCTGACCGAGGCGTCCGACCTGGACAGGGTCGACAGCGAGGCCGACGGCGAGACCGCACAGCTAATTCGAGAGACGGACGTCGACAGCCACGCCGTCCTCGTCGTCCAGACCGGCTGGGGGTCGGGGTCGGTGTATCCCCACCTCAAGCGCGTCGAGGCGACCGGCGACGGCGTCCACGCCTTCGGCTGTCACAGCGACCCCTGTATCGTGACCGACGACTTCACCTCGCGGACGACTGCCGTCCGCTTCGAGCGTCCCGAGACCCTGGAGACGGGGGTGGTCAGTCTGACCGTCGCCCCGGACGAACGCTGGAACGTCGCCGCCGGCGAGGGCGTCGTGTCGGTTCCCGGGGCGGAGTGAGCGCTGTCGCCGGCCGCTCCCAGTCGGCTACACCCGACCGACGGTGACGAAGAACGGGACCGTCTCCCGGCGCTCGTAGTCGTCGGTCTGCATCTGTGTCACGACCGCCCGACCCATCTCGCGCCACTGCTCGCGCAGGGCGTCGTACTCCTCGGGCGTGGCCTCGCCGTCGAGGATGGTCTCGCGGTCGGCCGCCAGCCCCTCGCCGGTGGCCTTCTGCCGGGCCTCGCGGACGGCCCGCGTTCCGTACGGCGGCTCGACGGTGAGTTCCTGGTCGTACCGTCGGGTCGAGACGACCTCGAGGCCGGCCGCCTCGAAGACAGCCGCGGCGTCGGCGCCCATTTCTACGTCAGTGTCAACCCCGTCGAGGAAGAGCTCGCGGGCGCGCCGGGCCAGCCGGGGCTCGCTGTCGACGGTAGAGCGGACCGTGACCGCGCCGTTGTTGGGCTCGACGGCCGCGACGCGGTCGCGGGCCACGCGAGCGAACTCGCTGACGGCGGCGACCGGGTCGGAGAGGTTGATGAGCAGCGCCTGACACACCACCAGATCGAACGTATCGTCGGCAAAGGGGAGCCGCGTCGCGTCGCCCCTGACGGTCGGCCCCGGGACCGACGACAGGAGTTCGGCGTCGGCGTCAAGTCCCACCACGTCGCCGTCGCTCTCCTCTCGGAGCACGCGCGTGAGTTCGCCGGTGCCACAGCCGGCGTCGAGAATCCGGTCGCACCCGCCGATGTCGAGGTCCGACAGGGCCGTACGGGAGTCGGCCCACATCCCCGAGCGGGTGGTCTCCAGGTAGTCCGCGGAGAAACGTCGCACGCGAGAACGCAGTCGGGACAGCAGCAAAAAGTCCGCGGTCGCCGGTCAGTCGGCGCGCAGCTCGCGCACCCGCTCGATGTTCCAGGCGAAGCTCTTGCCGTCCTCGGTCGGGGTTTCGAGGACGAACGGCACGTCCGCGACGGCGTCGTGGTTGACGAACGCCTCCATGCCCGCTTTGCCGATCTCGCCCTCGCCGATGTGGGCGTGTTCGTCCTTGTTGGTCCCGCAGGCGTGTTTGGAGTCGTTGAGGTGGATACAGGCCAGGTCCTCGAACCCGACCACATCGTCGAACTCGGCGAACGTCTCGTCGACCTCCTCCGGCGTCGAGAGGTCATAGCCCGCCGCGAACATGTGGGCGGTGTCCAGACAGAACTCGATGTCCAGACTGGTCCGTTCCCGAACCGTCGCCAGGTGTTCGAACTGGCCGCCCAGTTTCGTCCCGCTGCCGGCGTCGGACTCGATGAGGACGGTGACGCCGTCGGGCACGTCCAGCTCGTCCAGCACGCTCGCGGCGTTGTCGAGCCCGCCGTCGACGCCGGCGCCGGTGTGGGCGCCCAGGTGAACGTTGACGTACTCGATGCCCAGTTTGTCGGCGGCGTCGACCTCTTTCTGCATCGAGTCGAGTGACTTCTCCCGGAGGTCGTCCTTTGGCGTACAGAGGTTCACGAGATAGGAGGAGTGGATAACCCACGGGCCGACGCCGTTGTCCTCGCTCAGCTCGCGGAACTTCGCGGCCTCGTCGTCCTCGATGTTGGGGTCCTGCCAGACCTGCGGGGAGTGGGAGAATATCTGGCCGCAGTTGCCGCCGTACTCGACCTGCTCGTCGACGGCGTTGTAGGCGCCGCCGGCGATAGAGGTGTGTGCACCGACTCGTACCATGGACAGCGGTGAGGGACGCCGGATAAAAGGGGTTCCGAAGTTCCGAGGTCACCCCCACAGCGACGGGACCCCATCGAGGAGCGACGCCACGAGATAGAGACCCAGCGCGGCGAAACAGACACCAAGAACCGTCCCGACGATGTTGAGCGCACCGACTATCGCCGACAGACCAGCGAGGAACAACACGACGCCGACGCCGGCAAGCAGTATCGTGCCGACCGCACCCAGAATGGCATCCTGGGTCGCTTCGTGGACGATACGGTACAGTTCGGCCTCGGAGAGGGCCGGCGCGCTGTCGGACTCGTCGTCTGGGGAGGGCATGTCCGGTCAGTTGCGGCCGGTCGATAAAAGTGACAGTGATAGCGCGACCGGGCTACAACCCGCTCGGTCAGGGCGTCCGTCGAACCCACTCGTCGGTGGCGTACTTCGACTCCGCGCGCTCGCGTGCGCGGGCCCGCTCGTCGTCCGTCCAGTCACCCTCGTCGGCGCCGGCCCACTCGGCCAGCGTCTCGCGGAGCGTCGCAACGAGCTTCTCGCGGTCGACATCGACATACTCGTCTATCGCGCCCACACGCTCGCGGAAGGCGTCCGGGTCCGGTTTGGCCGTGAAACAGCCGCAGTGACGGTCGGGTCGGAGCGACACCGACAGCGAGCCGTGCTGGACGACGGCGTCCTTCCGACGGTACTGGGCGTTGCCGCCGAGCTTGCGGCCGTCCGGGCCGACGATGTCGTGGGCGGGATGTAGCGCCCGCAGGTAGCAGGCCGGCTGGTGGACGGCCTCGCGTTCCGCGTCGACGAAACTCGCGTCGACGCCGATACCCTCGAAAGCATCCAGTATCGGCTCACAGAACAGCTCGTAACATTCCATCAGGTCGCCCGGGACCGCGTCGGCCGGCGCGACGATGCTGTAGGAGAGGTCGGCGTAGCGGTCGTGGTAGATGGCGCCGCCACCGGTCGGCCGGCGCGTGACGTCGATACCCTCGCGCTCGCAGTAGTCCCAGTCGACGGTGTCGGGGTCCTGGTTGTACCCCAGCGAGAGCACGTCGGGCCAGGTGTAGACGCGGACGGTGGCCGGGCCGCCCGCCGCCGCCGTCTCGGCGGCAATCTCTTCCAGTGCCATCGTCATCGGGCCGCTGTCGGTGGCTTCGCCGATGACCCGCCAGTCCAGCTCCGCGAGTGTCATTGGCGCCGGTACGGGGCCGCGGGGATTAGCCGTTGTGAATGTCGGCGCGACTGTCTCATCCCGGACCGTCGCCGTCGACGAGCCGTCCCATCACCCGGGCCTCGGCCTTCCGGAGGTGTTCGGCGGCGGTACCGGGCGAGCACCCCAGGGCCTCGGCCACGTCGGCGGTCGACCCCTCGCGGGGTTCGTCGTAGTAGCCACAGTCGACGGCGGCGGCGACGGCCTCAAACTGCCGGTCGGTCAGGGCCGCCGTCGGCTCGAAGCGGTGGTTCACGTACTCGCCGACCTCGCGGACGTCGACGCCGATACCCTCGGGGACGGCCTCGACGGCACGCTGGACGGTCTCCCCCGGGCCGACGAGCGTGAGCTCCATCGTCCCGTCGGCCCGGAACGCAACCGGCGAGACGCCAACCAGCCCGGCGGCGGTGACCGCGTCGACGATACTCTGGCCCGTCTCGGAGAACCGGTCCCGGACGTAGAGGTAGAACGTGTCGTCCGGACACCTCGATATCTCGTATTCGATGACGTAGTCGGTCGCCTCCAGGGCCTCCCGATAGGGGGCAATCGGGTGGCCGTCGACGTAGAACAGCATCGTGTGGATGTCGGCCTCGATGTTGTTCCCCCGGAGCAGGTAGCTCGCCTCGTAGCCGTCGTGGTCGACGACGAACTGGTGCATCGGGTTGCGCGCCTCGGGCGGCAGCGACAGCGAGAGCCTAACGTACTTCACACCAGCCATGGGGCCGCCGAATATAAATGCGCCTCGCCGCTGGGGCACCACGGCGAGGGCGACAGGGAGCGACACCGCAGGTATGTCCGACGCCGTCGCTAGACCGGCCGAAGCGACCGCCGACCTCGTCGAACCGATTCGCGAACGCGTCGTCCGGGCGGAGACCCACGAGAACGCGCCGGCAGTCGTGATTCGCGCCGACGAGGTCCAGGCGGTCCTCTCGACGCTCAAAGCCGAGGTGGGGCTGGACCACTGTGCCTGTGTCACCGCCCAGGAGTACGCCGACCGCTTCGAGACCATCTACCACCTGCGAAGCTACGATGACCCGACCCGGGAGCTGTCGGTCGTGGTTCCCACTGCCCACGACGACCCCCACAGCGAGTCGGCGGCCCCCGTCTACCGGACCGCCGGGTGGCACGAACGGGAGGCCTACGACCTACTGGGCATCAGCTACGACGACCATCCGGACCTCCGCCGGATTCTGCTGCCCGAGACCTGGCAGGGCCACCCGCTGCGCCGGGCGTACGACCGAAGCCAGCCCCAGATTGTTACCTTCCGCGAGCACCGGCAGCTGCTCGAAGACGAACGCACCGGTCCGGACACGATACACATCAACGTCGGGCCACACCACCCCTCGACACACGGCGTGCTCCACCTGAACGCCGAACTCGACGGCGAGCAGGTGGCCGGCGTCGACCCCGATATCGGCTACATTCACCGCTGCGAGGAGCAGCTGTGTCAGAAAGGCACATACCGCCACCAGATCATGCCCTACCCCGACCGCTGGGACTGGAGCGGCGCCGGGCTGTTGAACGAGTGGGCCTACGCGCGAACGGCGGAAGCCCTCGCCGACATCGAAGTGCCCGACTACGCCCAGGTCATCCGGACGATGTGTGGCGAACTCGCTCGCATCCTCTCGCATATGCTCGCCGTCGCTACCTACGCCCTAGACGTGGTCGGGGAGTTCACTGCCGTCTTCCAGTGGGGCATCCGGGACAGAGAGATAGTCCAGAACATCCTGGAAGAGCTGACCGGCCAGCGGCTCATGTTCAACTACCTCCGGCTGGGCGGTGTCGCGTGGGACCTCCCTGAGCCCCGCGAGCCCTTCTTCGAGACGGTCGAGGCGTTCCTCGACGGGCTCCCCCGCAAGCTCGCCGAGTACCACGACACGCTCACCGGCAACGAGATCCTCCAGCTCCGGACCGTCGACACCGGATATCTCGACCCCGAAACCGCGAAGGCCTACGGCTGTACCGGTCCCGTCGCGCGGGCCTCCGGCGTCGACTACGACCTCCGCCGTGACGACCCGTATGGCTACTACGACGAACTCGACTGGTCGGTCGTCACGGAGGACGGCGGCGATAACTTCGCTCGCCTGCTGGTCCGGCTGCGCGAGGTCGAGGAGTCGGCGAAAATCATCAGGCAGTGTGTCGACCTGCTCCGGGAGTGGCCTGAAGACGACCGCGAGATTCAGGCCAACGTTCCCCGAACGCTGCGGCCCGACCCGGACACGGAAATCTATCGGGCGGTCGAAGCCGCCAAAGGGGAACTGGGGATTTACATCCGTTCCGACGGCACCGAGACGCCCGCCCGGTTCAAGATTCGGGGCCCCTCCTTCTCCCACGTCCAGGCGCTCCCGGCGATGGCCGAAGGCGAGTACGTCGCCGACCTCGTGGCGACGTTGGGGAGCCTAGACACCATCATGGGCGAGGTCGACCGGTAGCGCCTAGAGGTCGCCCAGGTCGACGGTGTAGCCGCGGGGCGTCGGCGTGTCGTTGCCCGGCGCCGCGACGACGGTCACGGTGAGCGTGTCCGGCCGGTCGCCGGCGGGGAGCTCCCAGGCGCCGGTGACCAGCCCGTCCTCGCCGGTGTCGAGCGTGCCGGTCGTCGCTCCCGACCCCTCGACGGTGCGGCCCTCGCGGGTGGTGACCGCTCCGAGCCGAAGTTCGTAGCCGTCGATGGGGTCGGTGACCGCCACGGTGAGGACGAACTGCGTCGCGTTGTCGTCGTCGGTGAGCGTCGCCCCGTCGACCCGCTCGGTGGCCGCGGTCCCGGAGAGTATCTCGTCGCCGACGGTCGCGCCGTCGACCTCGGCAGCCGGGGTCGGCGTCGCCGCGGCCCCCTGTCCACCGCCGCCCACGTAGTGGGCGATGAGGCCGCCGAAGGTCACCACCTCGATGGCGATGGGGATGGCGATGGCGAGCACGATGAGCACCCGGACCATGCTCACCTCCGGCGGGTCGACGTCGTCGAACATCAGACCGGGATGGGCGGGCTACCCGGTACGGTGATGCCGCCGGAGACCATGCTCCAGAGCGGCGGCCCGTAGGCGATGACGATGAGCACCAGGGCGATGGCAGTCCAGAGCTTGTAGTTGTCGAGTATGCGCGGGCTGTGGTCCGCACCCGAGAGCGGGTCGGGGATCGAACCATTGACCGAGAGGGTCCCGCCCCGGTGGGCGAGCCAGGTCTCGGCCATCACGAACAGGAACATCGCCGCGCCGACAAACAGCAGCGTGCCGCCGATGGCGATCTGGATGCGCATCTCGCTCATGCTCCCGGCGACGCCGCTGAAGGCGAACTCGTCGTAGGTCGGCTCGGCGGTCCGGCGGGGGACGCCCGCCAGCCCGGCCCGGTGCATCGCGTTGGACATCAGCGCCATGCCGATGAACCAGACGTACGGCTGGGCGACCGCGACCGACCGTCGCTTGAGCTGCTTGCCGGTTATCTGGGGGACCAGCCAGTAGCTGATGGCCATCGCCGTCAGGGCAAAGGCCGTCCCCACGGTGAGGTGGAAGTGACCGGGCACCCACAGCGTGTTGTGGATGAGGTAGTTGATGTTCATCCCGGCGTTTATCATCCCGCTGAATCCGCCGGCGGCGAACATCAGGCCGGCCAGCATACAGCCGGTGAAAGCCGGGTTGTCCCACGGCAGCTCACGGATCCAGCTGACGTATCCCGTCGCGCCGCGCTGTCGTGCGGCGTGTTCGACGCTGGCGACGACGGTAAAGGCCGTCAACAGCGACGGCAACAGCAGGAACATCGTGTTCGTCATCGCGATTGCCTTGAACCCTTCCGGGATGCCGGGGTCGACGTACTGGTGGTGGAACCCGACCGGCGTCGACAGCAACAGGAACAGGACGAAAACGACGCGGGCGAGCGGGTCGCTGAACAGCCGCCCGCCGGCCAGTTTCGGCAGGATGGTGTACCACACCAGATAGGCGGGCATCAGCCAGAAGTACACCACGGGGTGGCCGAAGTACCAGAACAGCGTCCTGGTCAGCAGTGGGTCGACCTGACTGATGAGCCCCAGCGACCACGGGATGAGGAAGGCGACCACCTCGACGGCGACGCCGATGGTACTGACGTACCACATCAGCATCGTCGTCACGACCATGAACACCTGCAGCGGGATGCGCTCGTCGGGGTTCTCGGAGCGCCAGTCCCACAGCGACTTGAAGTAGGCGCCGCCGGCGACCCACGAGCCGACGATGAGCAGGGCCGCCCCGACGTAGAAGAACGGGTGCGCCTGCATCGGCGCGTAGAAGGTAAAGAGCACGTCCGCGCTCAGCTCCTGGCCGAGGATCGAGGGCGCGCCCATGATCCCACCGAGGATGGCGACGGCGGCAAGCACCGTTCCAAACAGCATCAGCCAGAACGCGCCCCAGGCGATTCGCTGGGGGAGCTCACGGTCCAGATTCTTGGTCACCGCCCAGCTAAAGAGCCCGGCGATGAAGAAGGTCGTAAACACCAGCGCCAGCAGGACGCCGTGTCCCGTCAGGAGGGTGTAGTAGTCCGCGGAACTGATGAGCCCCTGGAAGACGCCGGTCCGGTGCAGCGCCTGGACGATGCCAAAGAGCGCGCCGATACCGAGCGCGACAAAGGAGACGATGAACTGGCTACGAACTAGTTTCGACGTCTTGGGGTAGCTATCGACGAAGACCATCAGTTTTGCACCTCCGTGTCATTGTACGTGTACTCGGACTGGGACACCACCTCGATGGACCCGCCCATCTCGTGGTGGGCTGCCCCGCAGTACTCGTGACAGACCAGCCCGTACGTACCGGGGTCGTCGAATCGGGCAGTGACTTCGGACACCTGCCCGGGGATGACCATCGTGTTGATGTTCGTCTCGACGATGGAGAACCCGTGGGTCACGTCCGCGCTGGTCACACGGAAGGTGACCCGCGTGTCCGCGGGGACGCGTATCGGGTTATCACCGGTCCCTGGGTCGAACTGGAACTGCTGGGCCACCACGTAGACGACGTAGTGGCTGTCGTTCTGTTTGACGACGCCGGGGTCGTCGAACCCGGTCCCAGTATTGCCTTGCTGGACCGCCTGCGGATCTATCTCGCCGCCCGAGTCGTCGACCATCTGGACGCCAGCACTAACAGTCCCGTAGCTGACGGTGGCGATGAAGCCGACGATGAGCAGGAGCGCTGCGCCAAGCCAGACCTTCTCGAAGTTGTGAACCTGCATTGTATCACCCGATCACCGAGACGCGGCCGAGGAACTCCACGAAGTACATGAACACCCACAGCAGGGCGATGAGGACGAAGTAGAACGCGATGAGCGATGCCGTCCCCGTCGGGTCGAACTCGTCGTGGCCGACCTCGACGTCCGGCTCCGTCGCCGGTGCCTCCTCGACCGGCGTCGGGCCGCTCGCCAGTTCGAGGTCCGAGCCGGACGGCTCCGGCGGTCGCTCGCGGTAGCGCCGACGCATCACCGCGGCCAACAGCAGCGGCGAGAAGAAGGCCGCAAGCACCGAGCCCGCCAGCAGCCACCCCGGCCCCGACATCGAGATGTCGGTGCCGCCCTCGCCGCCGGCCCCGCCCTCCAGCGGGCCGCCGACCACGACGGCGCCTTTCATCCCGAGGCTCTCGTGGGGTGTACAGACGTACTTGTAGATGCCGTACTCCTCGAAGGTGTGGCTGTAGGTCGTCCCCTCCGCGGCGACCGGGTCACCCGAGTCCAGCGGTCCGTCGCCGTCCGAGACGACGTTGTGCCCGCTGCCCTCACCGGTCCACGTCCAGGTGACCTCGGTGCCGGGTGTGACCCGGACCGCCGGGGGGTCGAAGGCGAACGCGCCGTTGTTCCCCTCCGCGCCGACCGCTATCTCGACGCTGTCGGAACCGGTCTGGTCGACGGTGTTCCCGTCGTAGTTCGAGACGCCGTCGAAGAACCCCTCGTAGTCGGGGTCGGCCGGCGGTCCCTCCGGGCCGGGCGTTCCGGGTCTGACCACGACGGCGCCTTTCATCCCGAGGCTCTCGTGGGGCGTACAGACGTACTTGTAGATGCCCTCGCTCTCGAAGGTGTGGCTGTAAGTCGTCCCTTCCTCGGCGACCGCCTCACCCGAGTCCAGGGGCCCGTCGCCGTCGGAAACGACGTTGTGGGCCTGACCCTGGCCGGTCCAGGTCCAGACGACCTCGGTGCCGGGATTGACCCGGACCGCCGGGGGGTCGAAGGCGTAGTTCCCGCTGTTCCCCTCCGCGCCGACCGCTATCTCGACCGTGTCCTGGCCGCGCTTGTCGACGGTCCCGTCGAAGTTCGAGACGTCGTCGAACCAGCCGCCGTAGTCCGGCTCGCTCTGTGCGCTCGCGGTCCCGGCCACGCCGAGAGCCGCTGCCCCGGCGGTCGCCGACAGGAACTGCCGCCGTCCGACGGTCATCGGCCACCTCCCGGTGTGCTGGTCGTCCACGCGCTACCGCTACTGAACGATACCATACTGGACCGGTTTCACCCTAATCAAAAAAAGGGATTACGGCATTCCTGCGTTGTTGGAATACGCCAACCGTTTTTATATAGCGTCCGCATAACCCTCTGTCATGTCATCATCCAGCCCGCGACTCGTGACGCTGCTTGCACTGCTGGGACTGGCACCAGTCGCCTACTACATCCTCGGGACCGGCCGGAACATCGTCGCCCTCTCGCTGGTCAGCGTCGTCATCATTGCGGCGAGCCTCTTCCTGATGACCGGCGACCACGAGGGCCAGGCCGCCTGAGATGGCGCTCGGGACCGGCGGGCTGTCGGCGGGCGAGACCACCGGACTCGCCGCGATGGTCGGCCTCGGGCTCGTCGGGAGCGTCCACTGTCTCGGGATGTGTGGGCCGCTCGTGACGACCTACGCCGACCGGCTCGACGACGGCGGCCCGCTGTCGCTGTCGGAGATACGCCAGCAGGCCCTGTTCAACGTCGGTCGCACCGCGAGCTACACGCTGCTTGGCGGCCTGTTCGGCGCTGTGGGCGCGCTGGTCTACGATGTGGCGGCGCTCGCCCGGGTCGGGACCGTCGTCCGGGGCGGGGTCGGTGTCGTCGTCGGTCTCGCCATTCTGGCCATCGGGCTGGGCTACCTGACCCGGGGTCGGGCCGTCGACCTCGCCAGGGGGCTCCCCGTCGTCGGCGCCTGGTTCGAGCGGGTCTCGTCGGCGCTTGTCGCGCGCCTCGACCGGCTGGTCGACGGGCCGGGGATGGTCGCGCTGGGCGCGATACACGGGTTGCTCCCCTGTCCGCTGTTGTACCCGGCTTTCCTCTATGCCGCGGCCACCGGCTCGGCGGTGACCGGCGCCGCCTCGCTGGCGGCGCTGGGAGTCGGGACCATCCCGTTAGTGTTCGCTTACGGCACCGCCTTCGGCACGCTCTCGCCCGGGCGGCGCGAGTCCCTGCACCGCGTCCTCGGGGCCCTGTTTGTCGTACTCGCGCTGGTACCGCTCGCGAACGGTCTGGCGGCCTTCGGCGTCGCCGCCCCGAAACCGCCGCTGCCGATGCCCTGGACATGACCGACTGCACTCTCTGTGGCCTGGCGACCGACGACCCCGTCACCGACAGCGACGTGGCCGGCGACTTCTGCTGTCGGGGCTGTCTGGAGGTCGCTCGCACCCTGGACGAGCCCGGCGACACCGACCCGGACGCCGTCGAGACCGCGGACCCCGACGACGCCGAGGGCGAGACGGCCTTTTGCTCGGTGTCCGGGATGCACTGTGCGACCTGCGAACTGTTCCTCGAACGGCAGGCGACGTCCCAGGAAGGTATCGCCGGCGCATCGGCCAGCTACGCGACGGGGACGATGAAAGTCACCTACGACCCAGCCCGGATAGACGCCGACGCGCTGCCCGACCGGCTCTCCGGCGCGGGCTACGAGGTCTCCCGGCGCGAGCCGGGCGAGGAGGACGACAACGAGCAGGTCGGGCGGCTGCTCGTCGGCGGCTTTTTCGGGATGATGACGATGCTGTGGTACGTCCTCTTTCTCTATCCGTCGTATCTCGGGGTTGACCTCGGCCTGGTCGACCTCAACGGGGCCGCCGGCTCGTACCTGCTCTGGAACACCGCCGTCATGACCGGTGTCGTGGTCGGCTACACCGGCTGGCCGCTGTTGCGGGGCGCGGTGGTGAGTCTGCGAACCCGCCGGCCAAACATGGACCTGCTGGTGGCGATGGCCACGACGACCGCGTTCGTCTACAGCGTCGTCGCGGTGGTCCTGGGTCGGACGGAGGTGTACTTCGACGTGGCGACAGTCATCGTGCTGGCCGTCTCCGTCGGCGACTACTACCGCGACCGGGTCCGCCGGGCCGCCGCGGGGCGGCTGACGGACCTGACCAGCCAGCGGGCCGAACAGGCCCGCCGGCGGACCGGCTCCGGCACCGAGACGGTCGGCGTCGACGCGCTCGCGCCGGACGACGAGGTGGTCGTCAGAGCCGGCGAGCGCATCCCCGTCGACGGGCACGTCCTCGAAGGGACCGCCGGCGTCGACGAGTCGCTGGTGACCGGCGAGTCCCTGCCGGTCCGGAAGACCTCGGGCGACGAGGTGGTCGGCGGCGCCATGGTGACCGAGGGGGGACTCGTGGTCCGGGTCGGCCCCGAGGCCGAGAGCACCGTCTCCCGGCTCACGGAGCTGCTCTGGAGCGTCCAGAGCGAGCGCGGGGGCGTCCAGCGACTCGTCGACCGCATCGCGGCCGTCTTCGTCCCGCTGGTGGTCGGGCTGGCCGTCCTCGCGGGGGCCGGTCACCTGCTCGGCGGGGCGGCCCCGACCGACGCCCTGCTGACAGGGCTTGCGGTGCTGGTGGTCTCCTGTCCCTGCGCGCTCGGCCTGGCGACGCCGCTGGCGACGGCCGCCGGGGTCCGGGCGGCACTGGACGAAGGCGTCGTCGTCACCGACGGGTCGGCCTTCGAGACCGCCACCGAGGTCGACGTGGTCGCGTTCGACAAGACCGGGACGCTCACCACCGGCGAGATGCGGCTGGTCGAGCGGCCCGACGACGGGGGCCTGTGGCGGGCCGCGGCCCTCGAACAGTTCGCCGACCACCCGCTTGCCGGCGCGATTACCGACGCCGCGCAGGCGGCCGATGCCGTCGTGGAAGACGTCGAACACCACCCCGGCCGGGGCGTGAGCGGTGTCGTCAAAGCGGGCGGGCAGGCGGCCGGCGAGCGCGTCGTCGTCGGGACGCCCGCGCTGCTTGCCGACGAGGGGCTCGCGGTGCCGGACGAACTGGCCGACCGCTGCGAGCGCGCCCGCGCGGACGGGCAGATTCCCGCGCTCGTGGGCTGGGACGGCCGCGCCCGAGACATCGTCGTCGGCGGCGACCAGCCCCGCGAGGGGTGGGAGAGCGTCGCCGAAGCGCTCGCGCCCCGCGAGGTCGTCGTCATCACCGGCGACGGCCCGGCCGCGGCCGCACCGTTCGAGCGCCACGACGCGGTCGATGAGGTGTTCGCCGGCGTCCCGCCGGACGCGAAGGCCGAGGTGGTCGAGCGACTCAAATCCCGAGGCACCGTCGCGATGGTCGGCGACGGCACCAACGACGCGCCGGCGCTGGGGACCGCCGACCTGGGCATCTCGCTGTCCTCGGGCACCGCGCTGGCCGCCGACGCCGCCGACGCGGTGGTGACCACGGACGACCTCGGGGCGGTGCCCCGGGTGTTCGACCTGACCCGCCGGACCCGCCGGCGCATCCGCCAGAACCTCGCGTGGGCGTTCTGCTACAACGCCGTGGCGCTGCCCCTGGCGCTCGCCGGCCTGTTGAACCCGCTGTTTGCCGCGCTGGCGATGACTGTCTCCAGCCTGCTCGTCGTGGCCAACTCCGCTCGGTCGCTCGGTGACGGCGACGCCGTCACGACCGAACAGGGAGCCACAGCGCCCGCAACGCCGGCGGCCGGGGACTGAGCGGGTCGTGTCTAGTTAAGAGAAATGGATGCTCACAGCCAGAAAGCCCCACCCAAGCCGGTTGACCAACCGGCTACGGGAGGGACTGAAAGGGGCGGCTGGCTCCGGGAAGACGGCCGATGCAAGGACCGCAACGTAGTGAGGACCGTAGCGAGGCCCTCGACCGGAGCCAGCCGGGGCTTTCTGGCTGTTTGCAGTCCATCTCCCGTAACTAAAGACGGCAGACTGAACGCGTCCGGTCGCTTTTGTACGTCCCACGCCTACTGGGAGTGATGACCGAGCAAGCGACGTTCGCGGGCGGGTGTTTCTGGTGTACCGAGTCCGTCTTCAAACAGGTCGAGGGCGTCGAGGCGGTGATCTCGGGCTACGCCGGCGGCCACGCCGAGAACCCGAGCTACGAGGCCGTCTGCCGCGAGGAGACGGGCCACGCCGAGTGCGTCCAGCTGACCTACGACCCGGAGGTAGTGAGCTACGAGGAGCTGCTGGGAGTGTTCTTCACGACGCACACGCCGACGACGCTGAACCGGGAAGGCAACGACGTGGGGACCCAGTATCGCTCGGCGGTGTTCTATCACGACGACGAGCAACGCGAGACCGTCGAGGCGTTCATCGAGGACATCGGGCCGGCCTACGACGACGACATCGTCACCGAGGTCGAGCCCCTGGAGACGTTCTACCCCGCCGAGGAGTACCATCAGGACTACTTCGAGAAGAACCCCAACCAGTCTTACTGCCAGATGACCATCCCGCCCAAGCTCGACAAGCTCCGGGCGAAACACGCCGAGTTGCTGGCATGAGCTTCGAGACCGAGGTGGACCTGCGCTTTGACGACTTAGACACCTACGGCCACGTCAACAACGTCCGGTACGGCACGTATCTGGAGGAGGCCCGCATCGACTACCTCGCCGAGGTCGTCGGCGACGGCAGCCGGGCGTTTCTCGCGGACAGCGACGACGGCATCGTCATCAAGACACTCGACATCGAGTTCGAGCGGCCGGTCCGAAGCGCCGACAGCGTCACCGTCGGCGTTCAGGTGCCCCGGCTGGGCACGACAAGTTTCCCCTTCGAGTACGAAATCCGGGACGGCGATGCGGTCGCGGCGACCGGCGAGACGACCGTCGTGACCTACGACCGTGCGGCCGGCGAACCCCAGCCCATCCCCGAGTCCTGGCGCGACGCCATCAGCGAGTTCGAGTTCGGGCAGTAGCGGGTTCTATCGCCGATGTTACCTGTATCTGAGCAACTGCAACGGTGAACAGCCAGAAAGCCCCGACTGGCTGTCTACAGTCCAGTTCGCACAGCTCGAAATTGCTAGCTCGGCAGGCGAAGTTCCTTTGGCAGCGACACCTGTAGGAGAGGGTATGGGAGACGACGCTATCGACGATGTCGACGAGGCAATTCTCCACGCCCTCCAGGAGGACGCGCGAAACCTCTCCTCGGGCGACATCGCCGAGCGAACCGGCACGTCGGGGAGTACGGTCCGGAAACGGATACAGCGACTGGAGGGCGACGAGGTCATCAAGGGGTACAGCGCCGAGATAGACTACCAGCAGTCGGGCTACCCCCTGCGGATGCTGCTGTTCTGTACCGCGCCGATTCCCGACCGGGGCGAGCAGATTCCGGCCATCCTCGACATCGACGGCGTCGTCTCGGTCCAGGAGCTTGTCACCGGCGAGCAGAACCTCCTGGTGACGGCCGTCGGGGAGACGGACAGCGACATCACACCGGTCGCCCAGGAGCTGCTCGACATGGGGCTGAAAGTCGTCGACGAGGTGCTCGTCCGGAGCCACGAGACGACGCCCTTCGGCGGGTTCGCGGGCGAGTAGGGTCGCCGTGGGAGCGGCGAAACACCGACACGCGTCGTGGGCAAAAACGCCGCGTAGTAGCGCGAACACCGACGGTTTCGCCGAGACCGGTGACGTCCAGCGCCGGAAGACCATAATGTTCTATGATCTCCCTATAGGCGAACAAACTGGTAATATAGAAGGATTTAATAACCAGACCGTTCGCTATGTGGGTGAGAAAGCGGTCGGTTCGGGCAGGGGACTCCTCGAACTAGACCGGTCACCGAACACAACGATGGGAGACGAGACACAGCGTACGACGGTCGGAGCGCTTCCGAGCGGTATCGGGCAGCAAGCACTGGGCACACCGAAAGTCCTGACGCGGGCCGTCTGGCTGCTGTGGGGCCTGAGTCTGCTCGCGCTGGTGGCCCACACCGTAGCCGGCTGGGCCCCTGCGTTCGGCGACCTGATCGCCATCGACGGGCTGACCGTCCTGATGTGGACGGTCGTCACGTTCTTCTCGGGCATCGTCCACAGCTACTCCCGGCGCTACATGGCCGGCAGCGCCCACCAGACGCGGTTTTTCGCCGCCGTGTTCGGGTTCACCGTCGTGGTGATGGCGCTGGTCGCGGCCAACCACGTCGCCCTGTTCGGGCTCCTGTGGCTGGCCATGGGGCTGGTGATGGCACAGCTCATCGGCGTCATCAGCGGGTGGAAACAGGCGGGAGCGGCGGCGGCGGTCGCCCGCAAGTACTTCCTCGCGAGCAGCGCGCTGCTGGGCGTTGCCCTGACGGCGCTGTGGTGGGCGACCGACGCGACGACGATATCGGGTATCGACGCGGCGTCGAACACGCTCGGCGGGCCGGTGTGGCTCGTCGCCGCCGGGGCGCTCGTGCTCGCGGCAATGATACAGTCCGCGCTCATCCCGTTCCAGGGCTGGCTGCTCTCCTCGATGACCGCGCCGACGCCGGCGTCGGCGCTGATGCACGCCGGCTTCGTCAACGCCGGCGGCGTCCTGCTGACCCGCTTTGCCCCGGTCATCACCGTCGATTCGGGGCTCATGCTCGTGATTGTCGCCGTGGGCGCGGCCAGCGCTCTCGGCGGGAAGCTCCTGAAGATGGTCCAGACGGACGTCAAGAGCAAACTGGGCTGCTCGACGGTCGGCCAGATGGGCTTTATGATAATGCAGGCCGGCCTCGGCTTCTTCGGAGCCGCCATCACCCACCTCATCCTGCACGGCTGTTACAAGGCCTACCAGTTCCTCTCCGCCGGCGACGCCGTCGAACACACCAGCCCAACCGGCGAGATCGGCATGCGCGAGAGCCTCGGCGGCATCGCCGTGACGCTGCTGACCGCGCTGGCCGGCGGCCTGCTGTTCGCGGCGCTGACCGGGAAAGGCGCAAAAGTCGACAGCGGCCTCCTCCTTACCTTCTTCGTCGTATTTACCACGCTGCACGCGGCTCGCAACGCGGTCACCCACACCGAGTTGCCGCCGCGGGCCCGCTACGGGGCCGTCCCGCTTGTCTTCTTCCCGGCCCTGGTCCTCTATGCCATGGTCTATGAGGGCATCTCGGGGCTCCTGTCGGTGAGCACGGCGACGACCGAACTGACCCTGGTCCACGTCGCCGTCGCCGTCTTCTTCGTCGGCGTCTACCTCGCCATCGAGACCGGCGTCCACAGACACAGCCGGCGCCTCTACGTGGCGCTTTTGAACGCCAGCCAGCCGCCGACCGACACGCTGGTGACCGACACGGGGGAGTACAATGAGTACTGAGCGAGCGATTCGCGACAGCATCGACGACGCGGCCGAGACGGTCGGCTCGGTCTGGCCGGTCCACTCGTTCGTGACGGCCAACCCCCTCTCGGGGTTCGAGGACAAGCCCTTCGCCGAGGCGGTCACGGAGGCCGCCGATATTCTCGGCGGGCGTGGCTACCCCAGCCCGGAGACGTTCCGGAAAGCACTGGAGCGCGAGCAGATAGACCGCGACACCCTCGACGCCGAACTCGCCGCGGCCGGTTACGACGCCGACCCCGAGGCGTTGCTTTCCCGCATGGACACCGCAGTCGAGACGGACGAACAGGACCACGACGCCATCGAAGACCGCGTCGACCACGTGCTGACGAAGTGGCTCTCGTCGTTTCTCGACGAGGGACGGGCCCACTGGTCGCTGCCAGATCGGGACCTCGGGTTCTACGGCGTCTTCCGCACGTTCGCCGCCCACGACAGCCAGATACCCGACACGGGCATCGTCGCCGACCTGCCGACGACGCCGACCGAGACAGTCAAGACCGTGCTCGACCCCTACCCGACGGAACAGTGGCCGGCTATCTTCGAGGAACAGCTGACCGCGCTCCCGGGCTGGACCGGGTTCATCAAACAGCGGGCCGACGACGGCGGCCAGTGGCAGTCACGATATCCGATAACGCTCACTGGCTATCTCGCCGCGCGGCTGGCGCTGCTCGACGCCCTCGATGCCGACCTCACGCCCGCCGAGGACCCCGACGGCGACACACACGAGGTCGACCAGCTCAGCGAGGCCTTCCTGACGGCGTGGGAGTCGACCTACCGCGAGGAGCTGGTCGGGAGTATCACGGCCGAGAGCGAGTCGCTGGCCGAGCGCGAGCCGTCGGGCCGTCCGGACGCCCAGCTCGTCTTCTGTATCGACACACGCTCTGAGGTCCTCCGTCGCCACCTCGAAGACGCCGGCGACTACGAGACCCACGGCTACGCCGGTTTCTTCGGCATCCCGATGGAGTACAGGGGGTACGACGCGGAGGTCTCGGTCACGGCGTGTCCGCCCATCGCGACCGCACAGCACCGCATCACCGACGAACCGGTCGACGCGGAGACGGAGACCGAGTACGACTATCTGACGGGCATCCGCGAGGCCGCGGCCGAGATAGTCGAGTCCATCGAGACCAACGCCGCCACCGCCTACGGCTTCGTCGAGAGCGCCGGCAGCGGCTACGGGCTCGCACTGGCGAGCCGCACGCTGGTCCCCGGACGCGTCCACGACTTCCTCGACAGCGTCGGCGACACGGTGCCCGACGAACACGACTTCTGTCGCCCGTCGCTCGACGACCTCACGCTCGGTGAGAAGGTCGGCTACGCCGAGACCGCCTTCGACCTGATGGGGTGGGACCACTTCGCCCGCCTCGTCGTCTTCACCGGCCACGCGAGCCAGACCGCGAACAACCCGTTCGATTCGAGCCTGGACTGTGGGGCCTGTGCCGGCAACCCCGGCGGCCCGAGCGCCCGCGTGCTGGCGGCCATCTGCAACGAGGACGCCGTGCAGGCCGAGCTCCGCGAGCGCGGCTTCGATATCCCCGACGACACCGTCTTCCTCGCCGGCCAGCACAACACCACGACCGACGAGGTCGACCTGTACGACGGCGGCGTACCCGAGAGCCACCAGGCGGACCTCAAGCGGCTCCGCGCCGACCTCGAAACCGCCCGCGAGGGGGCGACCAGCGAGCGGACCGCGTCGGCGGGCGACGCCGCCCGCGAGACCGAGCGCAAGGCGGCCGACTGGGCCGAGACCCGCCCCGAGTGGGGGCTGGCCGGCAACGCCGGCTTCGTCGTCGGCCCGAGCGAACTGGCCGCCGGGCTCGACCTCGACGGCCGTGCCTTCCTGCACTCCTACGACTGGACGACCGACCCCGACGGCGACGCCCTGGCGGCGATCATGACCGCGCCGATGGTCGTCACCCAGTGGATAAACAACCAGTACTACTTCTCGACGGTCGACACCGCCGTCTACGGCAGCGGCTCGAAGATAACGCACAACCCCGTCGGCAACGTCGGCGTCTACCAGGGCAACGGCGGCGACCTGATGACCGGGCTCCCGCTGCAGTCGCTCATGGCGGCCGACGACGAGCCCTACCACCAGCCCCTTCGCCTCTCGACAGTCATCCACGCCCCCGTCGACACCGTCACCGACATCCTCGCCGACAACGGGGACGTGGCCCAACTGCTCGATAACGGCTGGCTCTCCCTGACCGTCGTCGACCCCACGCAGGACCACACCGCCTTCCACTACGCCGGCGAGCTGTCGTGGACGCCGGTAACGGGAGATGGAGCAGTCGTCGACAGCGGGGCGTCGCCCGCGACCGGCGACGACTGAGACGACCGGCCGCTCAAACTGACACGTCGACTCCCCTGGGTCGGTGTCAGTGAAACCAGTCGTCGCTGGATTCTGTATAGCCAGATGGAGTTTATCGAGGGGGCGCCGCCGACGCGTCGAACTTTTAGGTACCGGACGTCTAGGCGTCGCTAATGGTCCAGAACGTGGTCTCGGTGATGGGCGAGCTGGAGCCGGAGGATTTCCACCTTCTCTCGGGGGTCGAACAGGGGATGCGCTTCTCGGAGTATGTCAACCGAGAGAAGCTCACCGACTTCTCCCGGCTGAGCGAGGAGAACGTCGACTACCGGCTGGACCGGTGTGAGGACCGCGGGCTGGTAGAGCGCAAGACTATCCAGTACGAGGGGTTCAAGCTCACCTTCGAGGGGTACGACGCGCTCGCCCTGCACACCTTCGTCGAGCGGGACACCCTGGAAGGGTTCGGTGCCCCGCTGGGCGTCGGCAAGGAGAGCGACGTCTACGAGGTCCAGTCGTACAAACCGCTGGCGCTCAAGTACCACCGCGAGGGGTACACGAACTTCCGGGAAGTCATGAAAGAGCGGGAGTACACGGCCGACCGCGACCACGTCTCCTGGCTCTACACCGCCCGGAAGGCCGCCGAGCGGGAGTACGACGCCCTCGAAACGCTGTATCCGGAGGTCTCGGTCCCCCAGCCCATCGACACGAACCGCCACGCCATCGTCATGGAGAAAGTCGACGGCGTCGAGCTGTCCCGGACCGGCCTCGAACCCGAGCAGGTCGTCCCCGTGCTGGACCTCGTCTTAGACGAGATGCAGACGGCCTACGACGCCGGCTTCGTCCACGCGGACATGAGCGAGTACAACGTCTTCGTCACGACACAGGGGGTCGTCGTCTTCGACTGGCCCCAGGCCGTGCCGACCGACCACGAGAACAGCGAGGCGCTGCTGGCGCGTGACGTCGAGAACATCGTGAACTACTTCGGGCGGAAATACCCCGCACACGTCGACGAGGTCGACACCGACGCCCTGGCGGGTGCGCTGACCGACGGCAGCTTCGAGACGGTGTCGGCATACACCGTCTGAGACCCCTCGACGCCGTTTTTCGCCGATAGCGACACTGTCGAGCGTTCGCTGTCGCCTCCGTAAATCATGGCTCGCTATATCAAATCGACTTGGTCGTGTGGTCAAGGCCGGTTTCTGGTCGAACCGCACCGGCGGAGGAGCACACTGACCGGGAAAGAGCCCGGGCCAGATGACCGTGATGGAGTCACAGCGGTGCTGGCCGCGGAACGGTTTTGCTCCCGATCTATGTCCACTCAGACGGTATCGACGGCTTACATGTCCCGATCGTCTGAGCCAGTTATCTGGTTTGATAATTTCTCTGTGACACAAGTGCGACAAGTGACACACCTGCGAACCCGTGCTATCAGTACCCACGAAACGTTGTTTTAGTCGGCTGGAGACAGTTGAGAGAGCCAGCTCACTTTTTACCGTCTCGTAGGTCGAGTTGCCGACCCACCGTTCGAATATCATCAATGAAAACAAAGCGAAGTCATACATCGGATAACATAACTACTCCTAAGTATGGAACTAGCACCCGGGGTACTAACATGGTCTTTACTGGCCGTTGCCGGCATCAATTTAGCGATCAGTGTGATCGCTGTTCGTCGTAAGGAGGTCCGAGGTGCGGTCCCGTTCGCTGTGATAATGGTTTTCGTCTCGTTGTACTCAGTCGGTACCGCCGTTCGGGCGGCAAGTCTGACTCTTTCGTCTTACCGGGTCGGAACCATCATCAAATACGCCGGTATTCTCGGTCTCGGGCCGGCGCAGTTGTGGTTCGGGCTCACGTACACCGGCCGGAACTCGCTACTTGATAGCCGCCGCTGGGCGGCGTTACTCGTCTTGCCACTCGGGGTTTTCGCGCTTGTTCTGACCGCCCCGGCACACGATTTGCTATGGAACGTGGAGGGGTTCGTTACAGCGGCCCCGGCCGCGGCAGTGGCCCGGGAGGGGAGCCCAGTACTGTGGCTTACGTTCATATACCACTTCGCCTTGGCAGTTGCAACCTACATACTCATCGCGCTGGTTGGGATCAACCGGGGTGGGAAGTACCGGACCCAGGTCATACTGATGTTGATCGGGGGAATCACACCGACCATTGGGGCTGTAGCGCTCCTGTCCAGCCGCAACCTTACGGCGGCCTGGGACCCGACAGCGTTTGCATTTACGATTACCGGAGTCGTATTCGCAGTCGCGCTCTTTCGTTACAACTTCCTCGATCTGATCCCCGTAGCGAGGCATACCCTCATCGACGAGATGACCGACCCGGTCTTCGTCGTCGGTCCTGACGGGCGGATCGTCGATGTGAACGAGGCTGGAAGAGAAATTCTCGGCGGGCAAGAGACCGATCCGATCGAGCGAGAGGCCGCCGCTCTGCTCCCCGCTTACGACTCGTTGGAGAGCGACAGTGACGGATACAACTCAGTAGTGGAGGTTGAGACAGACGGTGAGGTGCAGTTCTTCGATGCGAAGAAGACAACCCTGACCGACAGGATGGGGACGACAATCGGGTCGTTGTTCATCTACCGTGACGTGACTGAACGACACAGCATCGAAAGGCGATACAAACGCCTTATTGAGCGGTCTGCCCACACAGTGTCTGTCATCGACAAGAGCGGAACGATAACCTACGTCAGTCAATCAGTCGAAGAGGCACTTGGTTACGAGCCTACCGAACTAGTGGGCGAAAACCTCACGAAACGCATTCACCCTGAGGATCGGGAGGAAATCATTTCAGAGCTGTCGAAGTACGGCGAAGAGTACGGGTACAGCAGCACGTACAAAGCGCGGTTCCGCAACGCCGACGGTGAATGGCGGATCATGGAGGCCCGAGCGAGGAATCTGCTTGACGATCCGTTCGTCGAGGGAATCGTTCTGAACTCACACGATATAACTGAAAAACAACAGCAAAAGCGAAAGCTCGAGCGACAGAACCAGCGTCTCGACAAGTTTGCCAGTATCGTCTCGCACGATCTTCGGAATCCGCTGACTGTCGCTGTTGGTCACCTCGAGCTCCTCGAATCGGAGGTCACTGATGAACACGATGGCTCCATCGAAACGGTCCAACGCCAGCTCGACAGGATGGAAGATATTATCGACGACTCGCTCACACTGGCTCGCTCCGGTGAGACAGTCACCGAGACCAGCGAGACCGATCTCGAGGCTATCGCCCGCGATGCCTGGAAAAACGTGGACACTGGGGAAGCAACTCTTGTGGTCGAAGAGACGCTGCACCTGCAAAGTGACTCCGGTCGGCTCCTCAACGTATTTGAGAACCTGTTTCGGAACAGTGTTGAGCACAACGAGTCGACCGATCTAACCGTCGAGGTTGGCTCGATGTCCGGGAGTTCCGGGTTCTACATCGAAGACACCGGTGTCGGTATCCCCGCGGATGCGCGTGAACAGGTGTTCGAGGAGGGGTACAGCACCAATAAAGACGGAACCGGTTTTGGTCTCGCCATCGTCAGAGACATCGTACAAGCCCACGGCTGGGAACTGTCTGTAACCGATGGAGCGGAGGGCGGAGCGCGATTCGAGGTCGAGCTGGCGGAGCGCCGAGAGCTCATGTGAGTCCGGTTCGAGGAGTACGTGCTGTGGGGGAAAACGAAAGCACGCCGCCACTGGGGTTGTATCAATCAGTGCGGCTGCAAACGCCGTGGAGGTGATTTATCGGTGGCTCACACCCTACAGCGAACGAAACCGCGTGACGTAAGTGTCGAAAGACAAAGACGGAGGTATGGACCGACGGACCGTACTACGGATGGGCGGCCTGGCACTGACCGGAACGCTCGCGGGCTGTGGCGGGTCGGGATCGGACGACACACCGGCCGGGGCGGAGACGGACAACCTGGTCGATATGACCGACGACCTCAACTTCGAGCCGGCGGAGATAACCGTCAGCGTCGGTGAGACCGTCACCTGGACGACTACCGGCTCGGTCCCACACAGCGTCACCGCCTACGAGGAGCAACTGCCCGACGGGGCGGCGTATTTCGCCTCCGGCGGGTTCGACAGCGAGTCGGCCGCCCGTGAGGCCTACCCCAGCGAGGGGAGCGTCGCCTCCGAGGAGAGCTACGAACACACCTTCGAGACGGCCGGCGAGTTCGCCTACTTCTGTATCCCCCACGAGTCGGGGATGAAAGGGACCGTCATCGTCGAGGGCTAGTTCAGGTAGTCGTGCAGTCCGTCCGCGAGCGAAATCGTGGGCTCGAAGCCGAGCCCCTCGCGGGCCTTGCTGATGTCGGCGGCCGAGTGGCGGATATCGCCGTCGCGGGCGTCGACGTGCGTTATCTCGGCAGTGGGGGCGACCTCGTCTCTGATTAGCTCCGCGAGCTGTCGGACCGAGGTTCGCGTGCCGGTACCGACGTTGAACGCCTCGCCGGTCGCGTCGGTGGTGGCGGCGAGGCAGTTCGCCTGGACCACGTCGGCGACGTTGACGAAGTCGCGGGTCTGCTCGCCGTCGCCGTGGACGGTCAGCGGGCCGCCGTCGCGGGCCTGCTCGGTGAAGGCCTTGATGACGCCGGCGTAGTCGCCGCCGGACTGACGCGGCCCGTAGATGTTGAAATAGCGCAGCGCGACCGTCGGGAGGTCATAGAGGTCGGCGTACAACCGGCAGTAGTGGTCGCTGGTGAGCTTCTCCAGACCGTAGGGCGAGGCGGGCGCTTTCGATTCACCCTCGGTAATCGGGAGCGTCTCGGGCGCGCCGTAGATGGCGGCACTGGAGGCAAAGACGACGCGGGCGTCCTGCCGGCGGGCCGCCTCCAGAATCGCCAGGGTCCCGTTGGCGTTGACCGCGTTGCTCGTCGTCGGGTCCTCGACGGAGCGGGCGACGCTGACGATGGCCGCCTGGTGGAAGACGATATCGACGCCGTCCATGGCCTCGGAGCGGGCCGCGTCGTCGCGGATATCGCCCTCGATGACCGTGGCGGCGTCGGGGACGTTCGCCCGCCGGCCGCTGGAGAAGTTGTCGAGGATCCGGACCTCGTTGTCGGGGAGGTGGGCATCGGCGATGTGACTCCCGACGAAGCCAGCACCACCGGTGACGAGAACCGTCTTGCCGGTCACAGTAGCCGTCATACCCGGGAGTGGGCGGGGCGAGGATAAATAGGTCCGGTCGGTCGAACAATTAAGTAGCTTGAGCGGTGCAACCCCGTTTATCGGCTCTCAGGCGCTCGCGTTGGAACCGCTCGTCGCGGTTGTGTCGCGGGCGGACTCGGCTTCGAGCAGTTCGCGGTAGCGGTCGCGGATGGTGACCGTGCTCACGTCGGTGGCCTCGCTCACCGTCTCCTGGGTGAGCTCCTCGTTGACCAGCAGACCGGCGGCGTAGATCGCCGCGGCGGCCAGGCCGACGGGGCTCTTGCCGCTGTGGACGTTCGCGGCCTTGCCCGTCTCGATGAGCTCGCGGGCCCGCCGTACCAGCTCGTCGCTGGCGTCGACCTCCGAGGCGAACTTGGTGAGGTAGTCGGCCGGGTCCGGCGGGCCGATCTCCAGGGCGAGCTCGCGGTTGATGTAGCGGTAGGCCCGCGTGAACTCCTGTTCGTCGACGCGGCTCACGAGCACCATGTCGTCGATGGTCTGGGGGAGGTTCGCCTGCCGGATGGCGGCGTACAGCGCGGCGGTGGCGATGCCCTCGATGGAGCGGCCCGGGAGCAGTCCCTCGTCCAGCGCGCGCCGGTAGACGACGCTTGCGGTCTCGCGGGCGCTCTCGGGGACGCCCAGGGCGGAGCCCATCCGGTCTATCTCGCCCAGCGCCTGCTTGAGGTTGCGCTCGCTGTGGTCGCGGGTGCGAAAGCGCTCGTTCCACGTGCGCAGGCGCTGCATCTTCTCGCGCTGGCTCGCCGACAGGGCGTTGCCGTTTGCGTCCTTGTCCTGCCAGCCGATGTTGGTCGAGAGCCCCTCGTCGTGCATCATCTTGGTCGTGGGGGCGCCGACGCGGGACTTCTGGTCGCGCTCTGCCGAGTCGAACGCGCGCCACTCGGGCCCGTGGTCTATCTCGTCTTCCGCGACGACGAGCCCGCAGTCCCCACAGACTGTCTCGCCGCGAGAGGCGTCAGTGGTGAGGGAGCCGCCACAGTCCGGACAGCGATGCTCGTCAGCGACCGCTTCCTCCTCGTCGGTGTCGCGCTCGTGGGCGTCGTAGGTGCTGAGTGTAGTCATGGGGTGTATACTGCGAGCGTGGACCGCTGCTCGCGTGCGTGTTCATACGGACACGCCCATCGGGTATCAGGACTCGGTTGGCATATGCCGAATACTGAAACCGGGTCACACGCTGGAGCGGCCGACCCGGAGCCGGCTCCCCTCGGCGACGGCCTCGTCGGCCTCCACAGGGCCCATCGAGCGGGTGACAAAGGAGCGGACGATCCACGACTCGGCGCGCTGGAGGCGGTACTGCAGCGTCGACCGCGAAACGTCGAGCCGCTCGGCGAGGTCCGAAAGCGAGACGTCCCGCGGGGTGCGGTAGTAGCCGTAGTCGACGGCGGCCTCGACGGCGGCCTGCTGTTCCGGTGGGAGCTCGGCGAGCGTGACGGCCTCGTCGGCCCAGTAGGCGGGTTCGCCGAGCTGGCGGAACTCGACGGTGAGCCCGGGGCGAAGCTCCGCTTCGAGGGCCGAAAAGAGGTCGTCGATGCCCTCGTCCGAACAGAGGAGGAGCCGCCACTCACAGCGGCTCCCCCGGCGCTCGGTCTCGACGAGGACCCCCTGGCCGACGTGTTCGATGGCGAGGCGGGGGATAGAGTGGCAGTCGCCGGCCTCAGACCGGTAGCTGTACACCGTTCGGCGGCCCGACTCGCGCGAGATGACCTCGTAGTACCAGTCGGTCACGCAGTCGCGGGTCCCGATACACTCCGTACACTGGACCGGGCTCTCGTAGACGTCGTCCAGCTGTTTCAGCGCCGACTCGGGACCGGCGACCCGTTCGAGGCGCCACATCCCCGACTCGGTCACGTTACAGGCGATAGACCGGGAGTGGGTCTCGGGATGGTCGATGAACACGTCCATCAGTGGGTCCACGTTCCGGTCGTAGTCAATGGTGAAGATGAACTCGCGCACAGCCGTGGTACGCGGGGGAGCTGCTTATATCCCCGGAAAATTTCGGCATACGCCGAACGTCCAGTGATACTCGTAACGCCCGTTCGTCCGCTATGTCGTGTCAGTCGTCAGAGCGCAGCGACCGTGTCGCGGGGGACCGGCCGGCCCACGACTGGCGGCCGACGGTCGTCCACGGCGCCGCTGCGTGGCTGCTGGTCGGGCTTGCCGCCGCGGTCGTACAGAGCGGGCCGGTCGCACTCGGTGTCACCGTCGCCGGCGTGTTCGTCGCGCCGGTGCTCCCGGTCGCGCTGTACTGTGACTACCGCCAGGCGAGAGCGGCCGGTTCGTGTGACCCGGGTATCGCAGCGTACTGCAGAAACCTCGGCCGCGACGTGTTGACGACGCTCCTCGCGCGGGAACCACTGGGGAGCGGGCGGACGCGGTTCGACTGTTAGTTTTCGAGTCCCGGGCCGAGAACGCGCTACGACAGCCGCCGGACCAGGGCCTCCGCGCCGCTCCGGCCTGTCGCTCTCGGTACTACAGCCAGTCGGTGTCGGGGTCGATGTAGTTCGGCGGCGTCTCGCCGGCCAGTCCGGCCCGGACGTTCTCGGCGACGGTGGCGTTGAGGTCGTCGCGGGCCTCCTCGGAGTACCACGCGGCGTGGGGCGTGACGACGCAGTTGTCCAGTCCCACCAGCGGGTGGTCCGGCTCGGGGGGCTCCGTCCGGAGCACGTCGAGACCGGCGGCGGCGATGGTCCCCTCACGTAGCGCCGCGGCCAGCGCGTCCTCGTTGATGAGCGCGCCGCGACCGGTGTTGACGAGGACGCCCTCCTCGTCCATCGCAGCGAGCGCGTCGGCATCGACCATCCCGCGGGTCTCGTCGGTCACCGGCGCGTGCAGGGAGACGTGGTCGGCCCGGGCGTATAGCTCGTCGAGTTCCACCTTCTCCACGTCGGCCTCGGCCATCTCGTCGGCGTCGACGTATGGGTCGTAGGCCACTACGTCGACGTCGAAGCCACGCAGCTGTTCGCGGACCCGACGGGCGATGGGGCCAAAAGAGGCCAGACCGATGGTCCCGCCCTGCAGGCGGTGAACCTCCCGACCCCGCTCCCAGCCCCAGCCTCCGGCCCGGGTGTCGCGGTCGTAGGCGGCGACGCCGCGGACGCAGTCGAGCAGGAGCGCAACGGTGTGGGTCGCGACTTCGTCGGTGCAGTAGTCGGGCGCGTTGGTGACGGCGACGCCGTGCTCGGCGGCCGCTGCCACGTCGATGTTGTCGATGCCGACACCGGCCCGGGCGACCACCTGCAGGTCGTCGAGGGCCTCGAACTCCGGGCTCCCCACCGGGGTGTTCACGTCGACGACGAGCCCGGTAACACCGTCGGCGGCGTCCACCAGCGTCCGCTCGCCGTCGGCGACGACGACCTCGGCGTCGAGGCGGTCACGGAGCGTGGCGACATCTATCATCGGGTCATCACTGGCGACGACACAGTCCATGTCTGAACACAGTGGGGCTACGAATATAAGTTCCAGAGCGGGTTCTCAGCGGTCGGGAACGAGGCATGCACAGCCGTCCCACGGTCGCTCGGCTTCGAACCGTTTAAGGCCGCGACTGTGGAACTGTCGGCAACTCGCTGGACGACGGGCACCAGCGGGCACCTGCGTGTGCAGGTCGGGATGTGAGTCGCCGACGCGACCGTCAGTCGCCGACGCGACTTGAACCACGCAACGCCCGTGGTGAAACACTATGGCACGAAGCGCATACTCGTACATCCGAGACGCATGGCAGACCCCCAAGGAGGGGAAACTGGCTGAACTGCAGTGGCAGCGCCAACAGGAGTGGCGCGACGAGGGCTCGGTCGTCCGCGTCGAGCGCCCGACCCGACTGGACAAGGCCCGCTCGCAGGGGTACAAGGCAAAACAGGGCGTCGTCGTGGCCCGCGTCTCAGTCCGCAAGGGCAGCGCGCGCAAGCAGCGACACAAGGCCGGCCGGCGCTCGAAGCGCCAGGGCGTCACCCGCATCACCCGCCGGAAGAACCTCCAGCGCGTCGCCGAGGAACGCGCCGCGCGGGTCTACCCGAACCTCCGGGTGCTGAACAGCTACTCCGTCGGCCAGGACGGCCGACAGAAGTGGCACGAAATCATCCTCGTGGACCCCGAGCACCCGGCCATCCAGAACGACGACGACCTCAACTGGATCTGCGAACCGGACCAGGCCGACCGCGTCTTCCGCGGTCTGACCGGTGCCGGCCGACGCAACCGCGGGCTGGGCGGCAAGGGCAAGGGCGCAGAGAAGACCCGACCCTCGATCCGCTCGAACAGCGGCAAAGGCAAGTAAGGCGAGGCGTCGAAGAACGGAGAAAACGGTGAGAGCGAGGCACGAAGCGCCTCGAAGTGAGCCGTGGGACACCCCAGCTGTTCTTTCGCGGTTTCATCGCGGCTATATAGCGCTTCCGTGAGTTACAGGAACAAATATGACAGACATATAATAGGTTTAATATACGCAGGTTCCAAGGTGGATGTATGACGAAAGAAAACCGCGCGACCGACAGAGCGTGCCCGGAGTGTGAGAACAACCCGATCATCGAAGCTGGCGACAGCGCCTTCTGTGATATCTGCAACCGCTATATGGAGACGACGAAGCTTGTCAGCTGATTCGCGCAACTGACGGTCCGGGAGAGCACGCTCCGTTTTTCCGTCTACTGTCGTATTACCGAGACGTTCGCGCTACGTTTCTGTGCGGTCCGGTCGGACTACGCCCAGACGCTTTGCTCCTGTGCGGCCTGCCGGCTACGCCCAGACGCTTTGCTCCTGTGCGGCCTGCCGGCTACGCCCAGACGCTTTGCTCCCCGTCCATTATCGTCACGACGACCACGTGCGGGAGGGTGACGACGGCGATAAAGACCAGATACAGCCCGACCCACTCGGGGACGGTCTCGGGGGGGTTCGGGACGGCCAGTGCGAGGCCGCCCAGCAGGGCCAGCGAGACGAGCGTCAGCGGGAGTGCGTCGCGGGCAAAGCGGGCGAAGGCCGCGCTCGCGTCCCGTTCGCGGAGGGCGGCCATTGCGTCGTTGTCGACGAGCAGCAGGCGGGCGATGTGACGCAGCGAGTGCCACAGACAGAAGTAGACGCCGATGGCGAGCACCGGCGGGACGACGGCGAAGTAGGCGACGAGCCCGAGCGTCTCGGCGGCGTCGAGGCGCCAGGGACCGTGGTCAGTGGCGCGAGCGTACCCCAGCGCGAGCGTCGCGAGGACGAGGGCCCCGTAGGCGAGACCCAGGCCCAGGCGAACGTCCGGACGGAAGGCGGGCGACAGCGCCGCCGCGGTGCCGGGGGCAAAGCGGCCAACGAGCGTCACCGCGACCCGCCGGTACCACTCGGGGAAAGCGAGCAGGGGGACGAGCATCGGGAGACCGCCGCGGACGACGACGGTCCCGAGGCGCTGGATGGGCGACCGGAGGTGGTCGGCGTCGGCAAGCGCAACGAGCGCGTAGAGGTCCCCCTGTCCCCAGTGGAACCACGTGACGAGGATGAACAGGGCGAAAGCGGCAGCGGGCGCGAAGAACCAGCCGACGGCGTAGGCGCCGCCGACGGCGACATAGAGAGCGACGACTCCAGCGATAGCTCGCAGGTCGGGTCGCCGGCCCCGGGTCCGGGCGACAGCGAGGTGGTCGACGGCCCCGTGGGGCAGCCCCAAAAGCAGGGCGCTGGCGACAAGCGGCGCGTACTGGAGGACGGGAGCGAGTCGGAGGCCGGCGAGAAACGGTACGGCGGCGACGGCGATGCCGACCCACCCGGGGACGAACGCCAGCGGCCGGACCGTCTCGCGGGCGGTCTGAGCTGTCGTCACGAGTCACGGCCCCCAAACAGCATGGCGAGGGGGCGGCGGTGCTCGGCCGCCCGCACCCGGTCGACGAGCCAGACGTACAGCACGAGCCCCTGGACGACAAACAGCGAGGTCAGCAGGAAGAACACGGCCTCCTCTATCGGGAGCCCGAGCAGGGGGACCACGGCCCCGGTGGTGTACCGCTCCGACAGCGTCCAGAGCCCGACCTCGATGGCGGCCCGGTCGACGACCCAGAGATACAGCGTCGGCACGAGCGTCCCGGCCAGGACGGTGCGCCACTCCGAGAGTAAAAACGGCCAGCCGAAGGCCCACTGGATGGCCAGGATAGGGGCGCTCCACACCAGCAGCGAGCCGAGGTACAGACCGCTGTCCGAACCGAGCAAGGCGAGCCCGGCGGCGGCGACCACGCCGGCCCCGAGCAGCCCCAGCGCCCGCTCTGGCAGCGGAACCGACAGCGGCCGCGCCGTCTCGACCGGAAACCGGGCGGCCCACAGCGCCACCAGCAGCGGCTGGAAGAGGAAAAACAGATACTCGCCGAGCGGGACGGCGCGAAAGCGCACGAGAACCGCGCCGTCGCCGTACCACCAGACGCCCCGGGTGATGAGATAGCTGTCCCAGGGCGTCGTATACACCAGCGCCAGCCCAGCGAGCACCAGCGTCCCCGCGAGCACGTCGCGCCGGGTCCCGAGACGGTAGCGGGCCAGGAAGGCCAGCGCGGCGACGACCGGCAGGATGGCTACGGCGTGGAAGACGAGGTAGTCGAACCCGGCGGTCATCGCCGCTGGGGACCCATCAGCCCCGCCACGTGGGCTGGCCGTGGCTGGTTCGCCCGGTGGCTGTCGGGCTTGGACTGCCCTCCGAGACGGCGCTGACGGCGTAGAAGGTCGCCTCGGGGTCGCCGTTGCGCCGCCAGTGCCACCAGGTCCGGACGAGGAGCCAGAGCCGGCGGCGCCGGGTCAGTTCCGGCGTCTCCGTGAGCACGTCGTAGCCCCGCGAACGGATGAGCCGGTGGTGTTCGGCGTACAGCACCGCCGAAAGCAGGACGGCGAACTGACAGTCCTCGGGCAGATAGCGGATGCCGGCAACCCCCTCCCGGTACAGGTCTTCAGTCCGGGCCAGTTCCTCCTGCATCACCGCGCGGAAGCCGTCGTCGACCTCGGCGTCGGCCAATTGTGCCTCGGTGACGCCGTGGCGCTGTAAGGTCTCCTGTGGGAGATACACCCGACCGTAGTCGTGGATATCCTCGCGGACGTCACGGAGAAAGTTCGAGAGCTGGAACGCTTCGGCGAGCGCCTGAGCGTGGGGAAGCGCGGTGTCGGCCTGTGGCGGGTCCATCACCATCGTCATCATGTTGCCGACGGCGACGGCGGAGCCACGCATGTACTCGCGGAGGTCCTCGAAGGTCTCGTAGCGGGCCTGAGCGATGTCCATCTCCATCCCGTCGACGAAGACGTTCACCTCCTCGTCCGGAATGTTGTGTTTCTCGCGTAGCTCCTGGAACGCCGCGAGCACTTCGCCGTCCGGCATGTCGCCGGGGTCGCGGTTGCCCAGTGCAGCCTCGCGGATCTCCTCTAGCCGCTCGTGCTGGACAGTCGGCGGCGGCCCATCGGGCTGGTCGACGACCTCGTCGGCGACCCGGAAGAAGGCGTACATCACGTACGTCGGGTGGCGAATCCGCTCGGGGAGGAGACGCGTCGCGAGGTGGAACGTCCGACCGGTCTGCTGTTGAATCGACTTGCTGGTGCGGATATTGTCAGATTGCATTATCTCGACGTGGTGGGCTGGTTGTTCGGCGCTCCGTGGCTGTCACGCCGTCCCGAGGCGCGGATGGCGTGTGGAGACGAGCGCGAGCGGGCTGCCCGCAGAGAGGATGACCGCGGCTCGCTCGTGGGACCCGATTGACGCATCGTATGTCCAATATTAGGGCAGGACAGGTTTAAATCACCTGCCAAACTGGTCGGATGGCACTGCATGGCCGACCCGACTCCCCCGCCGACGGCGTCACCACGTCTCGAAGATTGCTTCGAGCAGTTTCCGCTCGCCGGCCCGGAGATGCTGATGGAAGGTCGAGGGGCAGATACCCATCGAGTCGGCCAGTTCCTCGCCGGAGACGTCCCGCGGCCAGTCGAAAAACCCCCCGAGATACCCCTTCCGGAGCGCCGTGAGCTGCCGGTTCGTCAGGCGCTCTTCGAGGTCGCCGAGAAACGCCTGGCGGGAGACCGGCGGCTCGTCGCGTTCCCGGACCGAGAGGAGGTCGGTTCCCGGGTAGTGGTCCCGCACCTGTTCGACGATACTGCGGGTCTCCGTCGTCGAGGGAAGCATGACGGTGAGTCGGGCGTGCTCGGGCGTGACCTCGATGTCGCGCGTCTCGGCCCCGCGGTCGGCGAGCAGCGAGACGACCGGCGGGTCCGAGACAGTGAACTCAAACAGCGCCATCGACTCGGTGGTCGAGACGTGTGTGACGGCGCTGACAGCCGGGTGGTCGGCGGCGACGGCACACACCGTCGAGGGGTCGTCGCTCTCGACCAGGAAGAACATCACCGTCTCCTCGTCGCCGACGACGCTCCCACCGTACTCCAGCCGACAGCCCAGTTCGCGGGCCAGCGAGACGAAAAAGACGTCGTCGTCTTGGATCTGGAGTTCGAGCTCGGTGACGTTGTCGGCGGTCAGCAGCCGGCTGGTCTCGGTGGCGTCGATGGCGGTGGCGACGGCCTGTCCCACGGCGCCGAGTACGGCCCGCTCCCGGGGGTCGAACACGTCGTCGCCGTCGGCGTACACCGTCAGGACGCCGTACAGCGACTCGCCGGCGACCAGCGGCACCGCGGCGAGGCTCTGGGCGTCGGTCAGGGCGGCGTGGTCCGAGCCGACATCGCCCGTGAACTGAATCTCCTCGGTCCGCGCGGCGACGGCTACGGGGTCGTCCGCGTCCAGGGGGATGGCCAGATCAGTCTGGCGGTCGACCGACAGCGCCGCCGGCCGGAGCGTCTCGTCCCGCAGGTCGAACTCCCCGACCCAGACGAAGCGATAGGAGTCGACGGTCGCGAGCCGGTTGACGACCGTCCGCTGGATGTCGGCCCGCGAGTCCGCGCTCATGATATCGTCCATCACGGCGGTGATGAGCCCCTCGACGCGGTCGACGAGATGGCGGAGGTTCGAGCGCTCCGCCTTGAGCTGCTCGCTTCGCCGCTCGGCGGCCAGCTCCGCCAGTTTCCGCTGTGTGATGTCGATGTGTGCGACGACCGCGCTGCCCTCCTCCTCGGGTGGCAGCGGCGCGACCCGCATCAGGAACCACTGTTTCTCGTCCGGCGAGTGACAGGGATACTCCAGCGTGAACAGCTCGCGTTCGCCGGCGATGACTGACTCGATACCCTCGACGGCCCGGCTGGCGTACTCGTCGGCGTCGACGTCGGTCGTCCCGAAGTAGTTGACCCCCTGCATCTCCCCCTCGTCGGCGCTGGCGAACTCCCGCCAGGCGCGGTTCGTAAAGAGAATCGTCCCCTCGTCGTCGAGGACGGCGATATTGATAGGGAGCGTATCGAGCGTCGAGTGGACGAGCGTCTGAGGTGATTGCATGGTCGGCTTTCTGGCCTGTAACAGCCGATGTACAGGGTAGTGCTGCCTATCTGATAAACGTGTGGCTGCCCCAGCGAGTCGCTTGCCCGCTCGGAAAACGATTTATCCTGTCAGCCGCTACCACTGTGTATGTTCGGGTCCCGGCACGGCGGGGAGACGGTGACCTGCATCGCCTGCGGAGAGGAGTGTGCCCGGTCAGACGCCCGCGAATACGACAAGCACGGCGACCGCTGGGACCGGCAGGACAAGTCCTTCGAGTATCTCTGCAAGGCGTGTTTCACGGAGACCTGTCGCCAGCCGCGGGACGGGCTGGAGGCGACGCTGGCGGCGGCCGAGGCCGGCGAGACCGACCGCGAGACCTTCCTGCGGCAGTTCCACGAACTCACTGACGACCGGCAGTAAACCGGGCCGGCGCCGTCCCAAGGGCCGGAGGCGGAGATTCGACGGCGCTCCCGTCCGAACCTGAGAGCGGTGGGACTGTGCCGAGACGGGGCTTTGGCACCGATTGAACGGTTCTGCTACCGACGTTCGCCTCGACGATAGTTATAACATAAACCCAATATCGAGATATAAAATAACCGCGTTCCGGGTGCTCCCCGTTGTGCCCCGTCTTAGAACGGTGTCGCGACGGTTTGTCAGCGACGCTCTCCGGTGTTAGACCCTGCCAGACGAGAAACGTCCGCCACACCGCCGCTACAGCGCGTGGATTCAGCTGTCGGGGTAGAACTCGTCGAACAGGTCCGAGACGCGTCCGGCGATATCGTCCCGGATCTCGCGGACCCGCTCCATGTCCTGCCCGTCGGGGTCGTCAAGCGCCCAGTCGCGGACGTCGACGGTACTCGCGTCGAGTTCCAGGGTCGAACAGCCCATCGTCGCGACCACGTCACAGGATTCGAGTTCCTCGGTCGAGACTTCCCGGGGCGTCCGGTCCGAGAGGTCGATATCGAGTTCCCGCATGACGGTGATTACCTCATCGTGAACGTGGTCGGCGGGCCGTGTGCCGCCGGTCAGTATCTCGACGCGATCTTCGAGACCGCGCCGCTCCCGCTCGCGCTCGGCGAACGCCGTCGACATCTGGCTCCGTCCGGCGTTCTGTACACAGACGAATCCAAACGTCGTTGTCGAGTCGTCGGACATGGCTACTCAATTCGGCGTCCCGGTCATGAGTTCTCGTATTTGGACTACGTTGGCCGCTATATTTCTATATAGTTCGCTCAGCGTCGAGACCCGTCAAGCGCGACGAGCAGTGCGTTCGCCCGTGCGGTCGTCCGATATTTCCGCCACTTCCCGTCTTTCCGTCGGGTCAACAGTCCGGCGTCGGTGAGCTGGGAGAGCGCGTGACTGATGGCGCTGTCGCTGACATCTAACAGCGGTGAGAACTCACAGACACAGAGTTCGTCGTCAGCGACGTGCAGAATACGGACGATTTTGTATCGCGTCTCGTTGGCGAGGGCGGACAACACGCCCACGTCCGCGTCGAGGTCGGGTCCGCCCGCGGCCGCGTCGAGTTCTTCCAGCTCGGCGAGCCGTTCGGCCACCGCCCCCTCGCCACAGCTGCCGCGTTCGTCGGAGAGATACCGCTCTAACCGCTCGGTCGATGACATACAGACAGATTGAGTGGATAGTAAAGTAAGTGTTGTGCAGCGAGTGTCTCCAAACGCGGTATTTGGAACACATACAATTTAGCGTATTCTAAAGCTATCTCGACAACAATTCAAGCGAAGAGCCTGACAGTCCGCTCGGAGCGACGGACAGGCTCGGTTTTGGCGCACGTAGAACGGCGCTAACGCCGCTTTCTGGCGCCCCATGCTGGGTTTTCGAGCTTCAGCGGCCAGTTGTGGACAGCCGACGAGTTGCGTGTCCGACCGAAGAGTTGAAGTACATATGAACAGACGCTAAACTGAAGTCAGTGGAAGTATAGCGAATATGCGAGCCACAATCCGGCCGAACCGGCCGTTCGGTTGAGCGAATATTAGAACTATGACTGAACTCACCCTGTACGAAGAGGCGATGTGTTGTTCCACCGGCGTCTGTGGACCGGACCCGGACGACGAACTCGTCGAGGTCAGCGCGGCTCTCGACCAGCTCGAAGACGAGTTCGACGTCGACGTGACACGTGCGAACATGCAGCACAACATCGACCAGTTCCTGAACACCCAGCGCATCTACGACATGGTCCAGGAGAACGGACCGTCGGTACTCCCGATCACCGTCGTCGACGGTGACATCGTCGCGAAGTCGGAGTATCTCGACTACAACGAGCTCGTCAGCGAAGTGAGCGACCCAGAGACGACCCCCCAAGTCTGAACGATGAGTGCACAAACCGGAGCCAGAGAGATCGTCGAACCGAGCGGCGGAGACACCGAGTTCGTCTTCTTCAGCGGGAAAGGCGGCGTCGGCAAGAGCACCGTCAGCTGTGCCACGGCCACGTGGCTGGCCGACAACGACTACGAGACGCTGCTTGTGACCACCGACCCGGCACCGAACCTCTCGGACATCTTCGAGCAGGACATCGGCCACGAGGTGACCGAAATCGACGACATCGACAACCTCTCGGCCATCGAAATCGACCCCGACACGGCGGCCGAGGAGTACCGCCAGGAGACCATCGAGCCGATGCGGGAACTGCTCGACGACGAGCAGCTCGAAACCATCGAGGAACAGCTCAACAGCCCGTGTGTAGATGAGATAGCCGCCTTCGACAACTTCGTCGACTTCATGCAGAGCCCGGAGTACGACGTGGTCGTCTTCGACACCGCGCCGACCGGCCACACTATCCGGCTGATGGAGCTGCCGTCCGACTGGAACGCCGAGCTGGAGAAGGGCGGCTCGACCTGTATCGGCCCCGCTGCCTCGATGGAGGACAAGAAGGCCCAGTACGAACGGGCCATCGACACGCTACAGGACGACGAGCAGACGACCTTCGCCTTTGTGGGCAAGCCAGAGGACTCCTCGCTCGACGAGATCGAGCGCAGCGCCTCGGACCTCGCTGAACTAGGTATCGAGTCACAGCTGCTCGTCGTCAACGGCTACCTCCCCGAGTCGGTCTGTGAGGACCCCTTCTTCGAGGGGAAACGCGAGGACGAACAGGCGGTCATCGAGCGCGCCAGCGAGGAGTTCGACGCCGACGCCACGGCGACCTATCCGCTCCAGCCCGGCGAAATCGCCGGCCTCGACCTGCTCGCTGACGTCGGTGGCGTCATCTACGACGGCGAGGAAGCAACCGTCGAAGTCGGCTCGGCCACCGACGTCGACACCGACCAGTCGGTCGACGTCGAGGCGCTGGCCGACCCCGAGGCGGTCACAGAGCAGTTGACGCCCGGCGAGGACACCCGGTATCTGTTCTTCACCGGGAAAGGCGGCGTCGGCAAGAGCACCGTCGCCGCGACATCGGCGACGAAGCTCGCCGAAGCCGGCTACGAGACCCTCGTCGTCACGACCGACCCGGCTGCCCACCTCGAAGACATCTTCGGCGAGCCGGTCGGGCACGAGCCCACGTCGGTGAGTCAGGCGAACCTCGACGCGGCCCGCATCGACCAAGAGAAAGCCCTCGAAGAGTACCGCGAGCAGGTCCTGACCCACGTGCGGGAGATGTATGCGGACAAGGAGGACACCGAACTGAACGTCGAGGCGGCCATCGCCAACGTCGAGGAGGAGCTGGAGTCGCCGTGTGCCGAGGAGATGGCCGCCTTAGAGAAGTTCGTGAGCTACTTCCAAGAGGACGGCTACGACATCGTCGTCTTCGACACCGCGCCGACCGGTCACACGCTCCGGCTGCTCGAACTGCCTTCCGACTGGAAGGGATTCATGGACCTCGGCTCGCTGACGAAGGGGGCCGCACCCGCGAAGGGCGACCAGTACGACGAGGTCATCGAGACGATGCAGGACCCCGAGCGCAGTTCCTTCGCCTTTGTCATGTATCCGGAGTTCACGCCGATGATGGAGGCCTATCGCGCGGCCGAGGACCTCAAAGACCAGGTCGGCATCGAGACGGCCTTCGTCGTCGCGAACTACCTGCTGCCCGAGGCGTACGGCGACAACGCGTTCTTCGCGAACCGGCGGGCCCAGCAGGAGAAGTATCTCGGCGAGATCAAGGACCGCTTCGAGACGCCGATGATGTGTGCGCCGCTTCGCCGTGACGAGCCAGTCGGACTGGACGAACTGCGCGCGTTCGGCGACGAGATTACCGGACTTTCGGATCTGAAAAAGCGGGAAGAGGAGGTGACCATCTCATGAGCGAAATCCAATCCAGTGAGGCGGCAGTCGAGGAGCAACTCCGAACGTTCATGGAGACGTTGACCGATTCCGAGACCTATCAGGAGTTCGTCGAGGCCAGTGAGGCACTCGAAGCAGACTCGGAGGCGTCGGCGCTAGTCCGGGAGTTCCAGCAGAAGCAACAGCGGATGCAACGGGGCGGCTTCGACCAGTCGGTCATGAGCGAACTTCAGGATCTCCAGTCGGAGATGGACGACAACGAGACGATCCAGCGCCACCGCGAGGCACAGAAAGCGCTCGTCGAACTCCTCCAGGAGACAAACGACGTGATAAGCGAGCAGATCGGTCGGGAGTTCGCCCAGTCGATGGGGGGTGGGTGCTGTTGAGCACCACTGACGAGGACGTGCTGGCGGCCGCCGAAGCGCTCGGCGAGGAACTGGCGGCGATGGAGTCCGAGGCGACCGACTTCGAGTTCGAGACGGTACTGATGCAGTGCAACGAAGCCATCAGCGAGGAGACCGGGATACAGTACGGTGACGCCTGCGGCGCCGGCGGGAGCTGTTGAGACGGCCTGCTGTCGCGTTCCGTCATAGTGCCGGCCGGCTCTATCCGCATATATAGTTAACAATAGCGGAAAGTCCCATATAGAGTCGGACTGTCATCGGTATATCCCTATTATAAATCGCTTTAGTAACACCTCGCCTTCGCTCAGGTGATGACGCAGGACCCACAGCGGCTCTCTGACAGCATTTCACGACGAAAGTTCATCGCGGCGGCCGGCGTCGCCGGGGCCGGTGCAGTGGCCGGCTGTTCGACCGGTGAGAGCTCGGGTGAGGGGACACCCTCGGGCGCGACCAGTGCGCTGCAGTCCGGCGGTTCCTCGACGGTGTATCCCATCATGAACTCGGCGGCGTCGTACTGGAGCGCCAACCGACCCGCCAGCGACACCGAGTACTGGCCCCACGGCGAGTACGACATCGACACGGAGAAGAACCTCGCCGATTACTGGGCCGGCCTCTACGGCTTCGAGGCCAAGGACGGCGGCGACCCGCCCTTCGAGTTCACCGTCGGCCTCTCCCACTCCGGCACCGGCGTCGAGAAGGTGATGAACGGCCAGCACGACATCGGCAACTCCAGCGGGAACGTCGAGGACGAGCTCCCCGACCGTGACTCCTACGACCAGTTCGTCGACCACGTGGTCGGCGTCGACGGCCAGCCGCTCGTGGTCTCCCAGGAGATCGCCGACTCCGGCGTCTCCCAGATAACGGGCCAGCAGCTCAAGGATCTCTACAAGGGCCGCATCACCAACTGGAGCGAACTCGGCGGTCCGGACCGCGAGGTGCAGGTCCTCGCCCGCGTCAAGGGCTCGGGTACCCGGACTTCCTTCGTCTCGAACGTCTTTGGCAACCCCGAGGAAGACACCACGGTCGCCAACCGCTACGGCCAGAACCAGCGCCTCGCCGAGGCCATCGCACAGGCCGACAACGCCATCAGCTACCTCGCGCTCGCGTTCATCAACACGGACGGCCTGGCCCCCATCGCCCTGGAGTGGGAGGGGACGACCTACGCCTACCAGGACGACCAGAACGGGCTGGACTCGACGGAGTATCCGCTCTCGCGTGACCTGCACTGTTACACCTGGGAGGGTACCTCGAAGAAGGAAGCCGCAGTCATCAACATGGTCCTCAACGACTTCGGCCAGGACACCTTCGTCGGGCCGAACAACTACTTCAAGCTCGGCTCGCGCCGCCAGCAGGAAGAGCTCGACAAGCTCCCCGACCAGACCCCGGTCTAACGCCGCGAGCACTGTCGTGTGGCCGCTGCCACTTGCTTTTCATACAACTACATGATACAAGACGTAGGAGAAAACGTTCGAGAGACACTGCTGGGACGGGACACGACCGAGGGGGCGCCAGTAGCCGTCGGCGCGTCGGCGACACTGCTCGTCGCGACTATCGTCGCCTTTCTGGCGTGGCCGGCCCTCGCGCTCCCGATGGTCGGGGCGTTCTGCTTTGTGACCGCGCTGGGCTGGCTCCGGTTCCAGGCCGAGATCGCTCGCTTCCTGACGCTGGTCGCGACGCTGCTGACGGTGTTGACGGTCGCGTTCATCACTGTCTTCCTGTTTCTGAGCGCGCTGCCGGCCGTTCGGGAACACGGACTGGGACTGCTGTTGATTCCCATCCAGAACGGGGACCCCCGGTGGTTCTTCTGGCTGGAGACGGTGTTGCCGGCCGACACCACCTACTGGAACCCCTCCTCGGGGGCGTACTCGCTGATACCGATGATATGGGCGACGGCCGTCGTCACCGTCATCGCCGGCGCCGTCGCCGGGCCGCTCGGCCTCTTTGGCGCGCTGTTCATCGCCGAGGTCGCAAGCGACGGAGTTCGGGAGCTCGTAAAGCCCGGCGTGGAGGTGCTTGCCGGTATCCCCTCCATCGTCTATGGCTTCATCGGCTTCCAGGTGCTGAACGGCTTCATCCAGACGGCCTTCCTGGACGACGGTGCGAGCTTCCTCATCGCGGGGCTCGTCGTCGGCGTGATGGCCCTCCCGACCGTGGTCTCGGTCGGGGAGGACGCTCTCTCCAGCGTGCCCGACTCGATGGGTGATGGCTCTATCGCGATGGGCGCGACCAGCTGGCAGACGATGCAGAGCATCTCCATCCCGGCGGCCTTCTCGGGCATCTCGGCGGGGCTCATCCTCGGGCTGGGGCGGGCCATCGGCGAGACGATGGCCGTCGCCGCCATCATGGCGTCGGGGACGCAGTTCGCGAACCCGCTTTTCGACGTCTTCGACGCCAACGCGACGCTCACGAGTCTCATCGCGACCCAGTACGGCAGCGCCTCCGAGAGCACCCAGACCGTGCTCTTCGTCGCCGGCGTCATGCTGTTCGTCATCGTCGCCGGGATGAGCGTCATCTCGCTGACGATCGAGCGCCGCATGAAAGCCAAACTCCGGGGGCAAACATGAGCGAGGCCTACGAAACTCAGAACAGCCTGGTCAACACCGAGTCGAGCGGGTACGACCGGGCCCTCGACGGGACTATCGCCCTTGGCATCGTCGGCTTCCTCCTCGGACTGTTGACGCTGATAGACCTCGTCCCGCTCGCCAGCCGCGGCGCGGCGCTGGCCGAGACGCTCGCGACACTGCTTGTCGTCGCCGCCGGCGGTGTCGGGTTGGTCGGCCTGTCGTCGTGGGCGAACGTCACCCCCATCGAGTCACAGCGCGTACGCGGAGTCGCGAGCGGGCTGCTCGTCGCCCTGCTGGGCCTGACGGTGGCCGCCTACGTCGTCCCGGTCACCCTCGCGACCCTGCTCGGCGGGCTCTTGCTCGTCGAGGCCGTCGCCGTGGCCACGGCCGGCGTCGTCTCGAACCTCGGCCTCGTCGACACCGAGCCGAACACGAGCGCCGGCCTGCTTGCCGGTCTGGCCTTTGGCACCTTCGGGCTGGTGCTCGGGGCGGTCCTGGGCGGGACGCTCGTCGGCTTCGGCGGCGTCCTGTGGGCGCTCACGGCGCTGCTCGCCGGCGTCGGGCTGTTCGCGCTGGCGATTCTCCCGCGCGAAGACCTCGGCTCGACGCTCCCCGCCACCGTCGTCGTCGGGGCGCTTGGCGCCACTGTCGCCACCGCGACCATCGGGGTCGGCTGGCAGTGGAACCCCGCGGCGGTCTCGGGCGGGTTCACCGGCGGGGCCGTCATCCCCGTGTTCCTCCTCTTTGGGACCATCGTCGCCTCGTGGTCGGCCGCGAAGTGCCGGGCCGGCTTCGGCGCCCGCGGTCGGGAGTACGGGGCCTTCCTCGTCATCAACCTCAACGCCATCCTGATGGTGGCCATCATGGCGACCATCGTCGTGTTCGTCACCATCAAGGGCGTCGGCTTCGCCTTCCACGGCGCGACTATCGGCGCGCTGTCGGGGCTCGTGTTGCTCTCGCCGGTCCTCGTTCTCGCCGTGCGGACGGCACGCACGCCCGCCGGCGGCGAGGACTGGCACACCGGTGCGCGACAGCTGTTCCGCCTGCTTCCCCTCGCCGTGGTCGGCTCGGTCGCGGCGCTGCTCGCGACCGTGCTCGCCACCGGCGAGGCGCTGGACTACGCCTACACCTACACTGTCTTGCAGAACCGTGAGTCGGTCGTCCTCGACACCCAGATAGCCGTCACGCCCGATACGACCGTCGGCTCGCTGGTGCTCGTACTCCCGGCACTCCTGCTCTTTACCTACTTCTTCCGGCAGTACGGCTCGCTGCGTGACGTGGGGAGCGAGTTCGAGCGCGCCGAAGCGGTCCGCCGCCGGCTCCCGCTGGCTATCGCGGCCGTCGTGGCCCTGACGGTGCTCCTCGTCGTGACCGGCCCGTCACCCGGCGGCCTCCCGGTGGGGCTGGTCGTCGGCCTCGCCGCCGTCAGTTCCGGGTCGGCCGTCGCCGTCGGGCTCGCGGCCCTGCCACTGGCCGGGCTCCTGGTCGGTGACGGGCCGCTCGCCGAGCGGGCAATCGACCGCGCGAGGCTGTTTACCCTCTCCGTCTTCGGCGGGCTCGCTCTGCTCGCAGCAGTCACGGTGTTGCAGGGGCCCGCGATGGTCGCCCCCGCAGTGCTCGGGCGCGGCATCGTCCCGCTCGCGGCACTCGTCGGGGCCGTCGCCACCGGGGCGACGGCGGGACTGCTCGCGTCCGCGAAACGCGGCACCGACGAGCCACTCACCCGCCGGCTGCTGGGCGAGGAACTCGCACTGAGCCTCGCGGCGACGGCCGGCTACCTCGCCTTGCTCGGTGGCCACGTCGCGCTGACGAAGCAGGACTTCTCGCTCGGAATCGCCATCGCCAACGCCGGCTCGCTGTCGCTGCCGATGGCGATGGAGCCCTACATCCCGCTGGGGGCCGAACCGGGCGGTATATTCCCGGCCATCGTCGGGACGGTGTGGCTCGTCGTCGGCGCCACGATGTTCGCGGTGCCGCTGGGCGTCGGCGCGGCCGTCTTCCTCACCGAGTACGCCGAACAGGGCCGCCTGACGGCGGTCGTCGAGGTGGCGACCAACGCGCTCTGGTCCACGCCGAGTATCGTCTTCGGCCTGTTCGGTGCGACCTTCCTCATCCCCCGCATCGGCGGCGACGAGTCGCTGCTTGCGGGGATGCTCGTGTTGGGCTTTATGCTCTTGCCGCTGGTGCTTATCACCTCGCGGGAGGCTATCAAGTCCGTCCCCGACGAGTACCGCGACGCCAGCGCCGCGCTGGGTGTCAGCCAGTGGGAGACGATTCGAAGCGTCGTCCTGCCGGCGGCGATGCCCGGCGTCATCACCGGGGTCATCCTCGGCGTCGGTCGCATCGCCGGCGAGACGGCCCCGCTGATTCTGGTGCTCGGTTCCACGCTGAACTCGACGGCGGCCGTCGAGGTGCTGAACGGGTTCCAGTTCACCACCACGCCCCCGTTCGTCGCCAACGAGGCGCTGCTGTCGGCGTCGGCGTCGCTGCCCACGCAGGTGTGGGCGGTCATCGCGGCCGGTGTCAGCGGCTCCCCCTCGATGGGGTGGGCGACGGCGTTCATCCTGCTTGCCGTCGTACTGACCTTCTATGCCGTCGGTATCACCGCGCGAACCTACTTCCGGAGGAAGCTGAACTATGAGTAACGCAATCAACGACGACGACCAGGAGGAACAGACCGCCGCGGGCGGCGTCGACATCGACGCCGGCAGCGTCACGACCAGCGGTGAGAGCGAGGAGGAGGTCCGCGAGGAGTGGACTGACTATCGCTTCGACGGCGAGACGAAGCTCTCCGTGCGCGACCTCGATGTCTGGTACGGCGACGACCACGCGCTGAAGGGCGTCTCGATGGACATCCCCGAAAACAGCGTCACCGCCCTCATCGGACCCTCCGGCTGTGGGAAGTCGACGTTCCTGCGGTGTCTCAACCGCATGAACGACCGCATCAAGTCGGCCCGCATCGACGGCTCCGTCGAACTGGAGGGGACCGAGATATACGACGCCAACGCCAACCTCGTCGAGCTGCGCAAACGCATCGGGATGGTGTTCCAGTCGCCCAACCCCTTCCCCAAGTCCATCCGGGAGAACATCTCCTACGGCCCGCGGAAACACGGCGACATCGAGAAGGGGCTGCTCGCGCGACTGTTCGGCCGGGACGACACCGAGCAGGAGGCCGAACTCGTCGAGCGCTGTCTGAAGCAGGCGGCGCTGTGGGACGAGGTAGAAAACCGACTGGACGACAACGCCCTGGGGCTGTCGGGCGGCCAGCAACAGCGGCTCTGTATCGCCCGCTGTCTGGCCGTCGACCCCGAAGTCATCCTGATGGATGAACCGGCCTCGGCGCTTGACCCCATCGCCACCTCGAAGATAGAGGACCTCGTCGAGACCCTCTCGGAGGAGTACACGGTCGTCATCGTCACCCACAACATGCAACAGGCCGCCCGCATCTCCGACCAGACCGCCGTCTTCCTCACGGGCGGGGAGCTGGTGGAGTTCGACGACACCGACAAAATCTTCGAGAACCCCGAGAGCCAGCGCGTCGAGGACTACATCACCGGCAAGTTCGGGTAAGGATGGAGACCCGCAAGATTCAGCAGGTCGGCGGCGGCACCTACACCGTCTCCCTACCAAAAGAGTGGGCCGACAAAGCCGATATCGAACCCGGCGCGGCCGTCGCCCTGCATACCCACATCGACGGGACACTCGTCGTCCAGACCGGGCCCGAGAGCGGCGAGAGCACCACGCCGCTGTCGCTGTCCGTCGGCGACGCCGACCCCGAGTGTCTGGCTCACACGCTCCGGGCCGCCTACGCCGCCGGCATCGACGCGGTCGAACTGTCCGCCAGAGCGGCGTTCACCGATGACCAGCGCCGGAAAGTCGAGCGTATCACCCGCGACCTGACCGGGGTCACCGTCACCGAATCCGACCCCGAGCGGATGCGGGTCCGCTCGCTGCTCGACGCCGACGAGGTCTCTATCCCGCAGTCGGTCCGACAGCTGCAGTTCACCGCGCTGTCGGCCCACCGGGACGCGACGGCCGCCGTGACCGGCCCCACGACCGTCGAAGACCCCGACGTGCGCGACGACCAGGCCGACCGGCTGTACTCCATGGTCGACCGGTACTTCCAGCAGGGGCTTGACTCGCTGTCGGTGATGGACGCGCTGGGACTGACCCAACCGGCCCTGTTCGTCCACTGGGTCACCGCCCGCGAACTCGAACGGGTCGCCGACCACGCCCAGCGCATCGCCGTCGTCGCGAACCGCCTCGACACGCCCGCCGATGGCGAGCTGGCCGAGGCGTTCGACGAGCTGGCCGACCGGAGTCGAACCGTCGTTCGCGAGGCGGTCGGCGGCATCGTCGACGGCGCCGACGCCACGGCGGTCCAGACGGTGTTTGGCGACTGTGACCGCCTCCGGGCGGACCTCGACGCGCTGGACCGGCGGCTGTTCGAGACGGACGACGCCCCGTATCGTCTCACAAACGCCGTCGACGCGCTCGGCCGGACCACGGACAGCGCCGAGAGCATCGCCACGCTCGCGCTGCGGTCGCTACTGCGGGAACGGACCGCCGCCGACGGGCCACTGACCGTCGGCGACGGGGTCGACACCTGAGCCTATCGGGCGGACCGCGCCGCGGCGACGATAGCCTGCCCGTACGCGATGCCCCCATCGCCGGGCGGGACGGCGTCGGGCGTGAGGTACGTGTGTCCCGCGTCCGTGACGACTTCACGAAGGTGACGGGAGATAGCGTCGTTGTACGCGACGCCGCCGGTGAACCCGACCCTCGACACGCCACGGTCCTCGGCGGCCGCCACCGCGAGCGTACCGAGCCCGCGGGCCAGGGCGGCCTGTGCCGTCGCCGCCACGTCGGCCGCCGACCGGTCCGACAGCAGCTCGGCGAGCGCCGAGACCAGTGCCTGCGTATCGACGACGCGGCGGCCGTCGCTGGTTCGGTACGGAACGTCTATCGGCTGGGCGGTGCCGTCCGCGGCGAGCGCTTCGAGGCGCTGGGCGGGCTCGCCTTCGTAGGTCCGCCTGTCGCAGGCCCCGACCAGCGCACTCACCGCGTCGAGCACCCGACCCGCGCTCGTGGACGTTGGCGCGTTGACCGCTTTCTCGGCCTGCTGGCGGACTATCTCGGCCTCCGCCCGTGAGTCGACGGCCCCGGTCTCGACCAGTCGGTCGTCGACGAGTTCGGGGGTATCGAGCAGCCCGGCCAGCACGCGCGCCGGGTACTCGATGGCCGCCGTCCCGCCCGGGAGCGAGAACGGGGCCAGCCCGCCGACCCGCTCGAACGCCGAGTACCGCACGTCGAGCACCTCGCCACCCCAGACGGTCCCGTCCGGGCCGTAGCCGGTGCCGTCCGCGGTCACGACGACCGCCCGCTCGACGCCGTGTTCGGCACACAGCCCGGCCGCGTGTGCGTGGTGGTGCTGGACGGCGACCGGACCGTCCAGCCCGTCGTCCACGTACCGCTCGGCCTCGGCGGTCGTCAGGAAGTCGGGGTGTCGGTCGCAGGCGACTATCCGGGGGTCGATGTCGGTGAGAGTACACAGGTGCTCGACCGCGTCGCGGTGAAACGAGCGGGCGGCCGGGCCGTCGACATCGCCGAGGTGCTGGGAGAGGACCACCCCGTCGCCGGTCGCGATGGCGACCGTCGCGTCCCGCTCGGGTCCCAGCGCCAGTACGGGCGGGGCCTCGTCGGCCGCCGGGTTCGGGAGGGTCGCGGGCGTCCAGCCCCGGGAGCGGCGAACGAACCGCCGGTCCCCGTCGACGAGCCGGACCACGCTGTCGTCACACCGGGCGACTATCTCGCGGTCGTGGCCGAGGACGCCGTCGATCACCCCGTCGAGCCGCGACCACACCGCCTCGGCCGTCGTACACATCGGTTCCCCGGGCCGGTTCGCGCTGGTCATCACGAGCGGCCCGGAGACGTGGTCGAACAGAAGGTGATGGAGGCCGGCGTAGGGCAACATCACGCCGAGCGTCTCCAGCCCCGGCGCGACCGCGTCGAGCCACGGCGCCTCGACGGCCTGCTCGACCAGGACGATGGGGCGACGGATGTCGGTGAGCGCGTCGGCTTCGGCGTCGTCGACCCGCGCGAACTCCCGGAGGCTGTCGAGGCCCGGCGCCATGCACGCGAACGGTTTGGCGGGCCGCCCGGTGCGTTCCCGGAGCGACGCGACGACCGCCGGGTCAGTCGCGTCACAGACGAGGTGGAACCCGCCGATGCCTTTGACGGCAATAATTTCGCCGTCCGCCAGTTCGCTCCCGGCCCGCCGGAGCGCGTCGCCGCCGGTCGTCGCCGGACTACCCCCGACCTCGTACCGGAGCGTCGGCCCGCAGTCGGGGCAGGCGGTGGTCTGTGCGTGGTAGCGCCGGTCGGTCGGCGTCTCGTAGCGCTCGCGACACGCCCCACACAGCGGGAACTCGGCCATCGACGTGCGGCTCCGGTCGTAGGGAAGCTCCCGGACGGCGGTAAACCGCGGGCCGCAGTCGACACAGGCCGTCGCCCAGTAGCCGTGATATGGCGAGTCCGGGTCCCGGACGTCGTCGAGACACGCGTCACAGATGCCCGTGTCCGGCGGGACGGGCACGTCGACCGCGCCGCCCGCGTCGGCGTCAGAGTCGCGAATCTCGAAGGCGTCGGCCCCGCGTGGCTCGCCCCACTCGACCGCCACCGACTCGACGCTCGCGAGCGGCGGCGGGTCGTCCCGCACGGCCGAGACAACGCGCTCGACCGCAGCCCAGGGCCCCTCGAAGGCGGCTTCGACGGTCCCGCCCGCGTTGCGGACGTAGCCCGTCACGCCGGCCTCGACCGCCGTGCGGTAGACGAACGGCCGGAAGCCGACCCCCTGGACGGTCCCGGAGACGCGGGCCGTCGCTCGGACACGGTCTCCCATCGTCAGTCGTGCGCGTGGCCGTGAGCGTGTCCGTCGGCCCGGACGCCGGCCAGGAAATCCGCGAGGTCGTCGACGCCCTCGTCGTCCCGGGCGTTCGTCCGGAACACGTCCATACCGGGCGCGACCTCACTCACGTCGGCCGCCATCCGGTCGATGTCGGCGCCCACAGCCTCAGCGATGTCGGCCTTGTTGACGACCGCGGCATCACAGGCCTCGAACAGCAGCGGGTGTTTGCGCACCACGTCGTCGCCTTCGGTGGTGCTCACGACGAGGACCCGCGCCTGCGCGCCAAGCGGGAAGTCGGCCGGACAGACCATGTTCCCGACGTTCTCTACGTACAGCCGGTCCAGTTCGTCGAGGTCGAACTCGTCGACGGCCTCGCCCAACAGCCCGGGGTCGAGGTGACACTCCTTCCCGGTCGTGACGTTCGCGACCGAGACGCCGAGTTCGCGAAACCGGCTCGCGTCGTCGTCGCCGGCCACGTCGCCGACGACGACGCCGATGGACTCGTCGTCGGGCGCGCGCTCGATGAGCCGCTCTACGAGCGTGGTCTTGCCGCTGCCGGTCGCGCCCAGGAACTCGACGACGGCGACGCCGTGGTCGTGGACGACGCGCTCGTGGAGCGCCCGCGCCCGCTCGCGGAACTGCGCGAGCACGTCGTCGGCGGTGTCCGCGTCGGCCGAATCGCCGTGGTCGTGCCCGAAGCGGTGGGCGCGGGCCGTCGGCGAGCGCCGTGACTGCCCGAACAGGGCCGCCAGTAACCGGTCGATTGGCGTCCGATGCGTCCGTATCGCTGTGGGTGCTGTCATGGTGAGTCCTCCGCTGTAGCGGTCGCGTCAGCGTCGTCCGGAACGGTGACGGCGGTCAGGTGACACTCCTTGCCGCGGACGAACTCGGTCCGCGCGCCACACGCCGGACAGCGGGCCGTCGGCACGACGGCCGCGGTTCCCTCGAATTCGGGCGGCTCGCCCTCCCAACCGCAGTCACAGGCGGCCCGCGGGGCGACGGTCTCGATGTCGACTGTGGCGTCCGCCGCAACCGTCGCCTCCGCGACCGTTTCGAGGCAGAGCCGCAACTGGTCGGGGTTGACGTGGGTCGCCGCGCCGAGTTCGACCGTCACGGCGTCGACACGCTCGGCGTCGTGTTCGGCCGCGACCTCGCCGGCCCGGTCGAGCAGTGCCCGTGCGACGCTGAGTTCGTGCATGCTCAACAGATCCGCGGGAGCTGTTCGCCCTCCGGTTCGCTCAGGTAGCGCCGGCCGAACCCGGTGTCGAGGACGACCCGGCCGGCGTTGTCCTCGGTTACCTCGCCGATGACGGCGGCGTCGGCCCCCATCTGCGTCGTTCGGATGGCCTCGACGACGGCGTCGGCGTCGGCCGCATCGACCCCGAAGACAACCTTCCCCTCGTTGGCCACGTCGAAGGGGTCGATGCCAAGCAGTTCGCCGGCCGCCGCGACCGAGTCCCGGACCGGGATCGCCGTCTCGTCGACCGTCGCGCCGACGCCGGCCTTCCGGACCATCTCGTTGAGCGCGGTCGCGAGCCCGCCCCGCGTCGGGTCTTTCATCGCGGTGACGGTCCCCGCGTCGAGGGCGGCGGCGACGGCGTCGTTGACCGGCGCCACGTCGCTTTCGAGGTCGCCGTCGATGTCGAACCCCTCGCGCTCGGCCAGTAGCGTGATACCGTGGTCGCCGACCGGCCCCGAGAGGACGAGCGCATCGCCCGGCGAGATCCCGGCGTCGGGGACGTGCTCTCCCCGCGGGACGACGCCGACCCCGGTCGTGTTGATGACGATACCGTCGATTTCGCCGCTGCCCATCACCTTCGTGTCGCCGGTCGTGACGGCACAGCCGGCTTCCTCGCAGGCGGCCTCCATCGAGTCGAGGATTCCCTCCAGCAGGTCGACGGACGTGCCCGCCTCGACGACGAGCGAGCAGGTGAGCGCGAGCGGCTCGGTCGCGCCCATGACGGCGAGGTCGTTGACCGTCCCCGCGACGGCCAGCCGGCCGATGTCGCCGCCCGGGAAGGAAAGCGGCGAGACGACGTGGCTGTCGGTCGTGACGACCACCGACCGGTCGCCGAGTTCGTGGACGGCCCCGTCGTCGAGCGCACCGAGGCCGACTGCGAGGTCCCCGTCAGCGTCGCCGCCAAATCGGGAGAGGACGCTCTCTTCGAGGAACTCACGGGTCTTCCCGGTGCCCGAGCCGTGGGCGACCGTCACAGTCTCGCCGTCGCTCATAGGTCCGGTTGCCCCCCGTACTCGTGGGCTATCTTGCAGGTGCCCTCGTCGGAGACCATACACGCCCCGACCGGGTTCGACGGCGTACACTCCTCGCCGAAGAGCTCACACCCCTCGGGCGAGGCCGTCCCGGCCATGATGTCGCCACAGATACAGTCCTCGGTGAGCGGGTCGCCCGCGCCGTCGACGGGCTCCACGTCGAACTGCCGGCGGGCGCTGTGGGCCGCATACTCCTCGCTCAGGACGAAGTTGGCGTCGGGGATGTCCGCGATGCCGCGCCACTCGCCGGTCGTGCGCTCGAACACCTCGTCGATGGCGCCCATCGCCGCCTCGTTGCCCGCCCGCGAGACGCCGCGCGGGTAGGCGTTTTCGAGCCCGCTCTCGCCCGCCTCGACGAACTCGAGGATGGCCCGGACGCCGTAGAGCACGTCGACCGGCTCGAAGCCGCCGACGACCACCGGGAGGTCGTACTCCTCGACGAACTCCTCGAAGAGGCCGTACCCGGTGATGGTCGCGGCGTGGCCGGCTGCGAGAAAGGCGTCGACGTCGGTGTCGGGCATCTCCGCGACGACCTCCATCGCCGGCGGGACGTACTTGTGTGCCGAGAGGACGTAGAAGTTCTCGGGCGGGTCGGCCTGCAGGACGGCCGCCGTCGGCGCGGCCGTGGTCTCGAAGCCGGTCGCGAAGAAGACCACGTCCCCGTCGGTCTCCTCGGCGAGATCGACCGCCTCGCTGGCGCTGTAGACGACCTCGACCGGGGCGCCCTCGGACTTTGCGTCCGCGAGGCTCTTGACGGTGCCCGGCACGCGGAACATGTCGCCGTAGGTCGCGACGGTCTTGCCGTCTTCCGCAAGCGCCACCGCCTCGTCGACCTCTGGCATGTTCGTCACGCAGACCGGACAGCCCGGCCCCATCGTCACCGAGAGGTCGTCGGGGAGCATGCTCCGCAGCCCGAACTTGGCGATGACCTGCTCGTGGCTCCCACAGACGTGCATTATCTCTATGGGCTCGCCGATTCGCTCCATCCGGGCGGCGATGTCGTCGGCGAGTTCCTCTGCCACCTCCGGGTCGCGGAACTTCAGCTCCTCAGCGCCCGCACCGTCAGTCGTCATCGCTCTCACCCGGGGCCTTGGCGTCCGGTTCGTCGCCGAGGTCGATGTCCGCGCCGCGTGGCGCGCCGATCTCGTCGAGCGCCTCGTCGACGTCGTCGCCGAACAGCGACTCGTAGATGGCCATCGTCTCCTCGACCTCGCGGTCTGGAATCTTCCGGATGGCGAAGCCGGCGTGGTTGAGGATGTGGTCGCCGACCTCGACGGCGTCGCCGACCACGTCCAGGCGGACCCGTCGCTCGACGCCCCAGAAGTCGGCGACGGCCTCGTGGCCGTCTATCTCCGTGACCTCGCCGGGCACGCCGAGACACATCAGGAGTCACCCCCGTCAAGACCCGCCTGGGTACCGACGAGTTCCGGGTCACCCGAGAGCAGCCGGTCGGGCCGGAAATGCCCCTTGACGTGGTGCCCGTCGGCCTCGTGGTCGTCGATGGCTTCCTTGTCTATCTGTTCCTCGCAGTCGGTGCAGTACCAGTTTCCGTTCATACTGACGTGAGTCGGGTTTCGATGCGCGAGACGAGGTCGGGCAGCGCCGCCGCGACCGTCTCGGACAGTTCGGCACTCGGTTCGAGCCGCTCGGGGACGACGCCGACGAGCACGACCTCCTCGGGGAGGTCGTAGGCGGCGTCGCCGACAGCGAGCGCGTCGCTGAAGCTGAAATCGTGCATCGTGACCTCCGGGGCTTCCTCGGGGCCGTCGCCGAGGCGGAACTCGCGGATGGTTCCCGGCTCCTCATCGAGGGCCAGCGCGTCGACGACGACGGCCCGGTCGGCCCCGCTCATCGCCTCCAGAGCCAGAAACGCGGTCGTTCCGGCGTGGGTGGCGGTCACGCCGCCGGGGAGCGTGCGGTCCTGCAGGCGCTCGACGGCGTGGTAGCCGACGCCGTCGTCGCCCATGACCATGCTCCCGACGCCGACGACGGCCTGTTCGACGGCGACCGCCTCACCGCTCGTCGTCATCGTCCTCCCCGAGAACGTAGGCGTCCATGTCGCCAAACACCATCGACCGGAGCGTCTCCCGGTTGCTCGGCAGGACGGCGAAGTAGACGTGGCCGACGACCATGGCGACGACGAGGAAGAACGTCAGCAGGTGTATCTGTTTCAGGAGGACGATGTTCAGCCACCCGTCCAGAAAGCCAAGCAGGTCGACCCACCAGACCGGGTCCGTCCGCATCTCCCGGTACATGCCGAAGCCGGTCAGTGCGAGCACGCCGAACAGGATCGACACCCACCAGAAGAACGTCTTCTGCATCGGGTGGTAGGCGACCCAGTCACCGTCTTCCTCGTCGTATGCCTGGCGCGCCTCGTGGTAGCCCGGGATGTAGGACTTCAGGCCGACGAAGGCCTGGCCGACCCGCAGGGCCACGCGGATGTCGGAGAGTTCGGCCAGCTGGCGGTGGCCGTCGACGTAGACGTGATACATCGGGAACAGGACGAAAAGAAACGCCATGAGCAGGATGCCGGCCCACATGTGCATCCCGAACGCGAGGTAGTAGCCGTCCCAGGGGACGACGTTGAGCGGGCCGTAGGTCCCCGTCCAGATGGCGTAGCCGGTCCCCATCAGGACGAACATCAACAGCGCCTGGGTCCAGTGGGAGATTCGCGCCCCGAGGCCGTGGCGCTCGACGGTCACCCGGCCTTTCAGCGCCTGCACCCGGCTGTATCGGTCGTCGGCGTCCTCCGGCGGCGCGAGCACCGAGTTGACGAACGAGACCAGCCGCTGGCGCGGGCCGGTCGCCTCGTCGCCGGCCCCCGGGCCGGACTCCGAGGCCGTCATGGGTCGTCGACCTCCTCGCCGGCGATGGGCGTGTCGCTGGCGGCCCCGATGGCGCTGCCCGGCGACGCCGGCGTGATCTCTTCTGTGTAGCTTTCCTCGGGGCTCTCGACGTGGACCGCACAGGCCAGACACGGGTCGAACGACCGGACCGTCCGCATCACGTTGATGGGGTTTTCCACGTCGTCGACGGCCATCCCCTCGACGGCCGTCTCGAAGATGCTCGGCGTCCCCGACTCGTCCCGCGGGCCGAGGTTCCACAGCGTCGGCGTGATTATCTGGTAGTTGGTGATGGTGCCGTCCTCGACTTTCACCCAGTGAGAGAGCGCGCCGCGGGAGGCCTCCCAGAGGCCGACGCCCTCGCCGCTGAAGTCGTCGCTCCAGCCGTTGTTGACCGTCCCGTTCGGGTCGATGTCGTCGAGAACGTCCAGAATCTGGTCGCGGAGGAGGAGCGACTCCTGGGCGCGGGCGATGAGCCGGTTGAGCGTGCTGCTTTTGGTCGGGTCACCCCCCAGGTTCGCCCGGAGGTCAAAGGGGTCCCGGTCCGAGACGATCAGCCGCGCGAGCGAGCCCGTCTCCATGTTCATCCCGTCGTACCGCGGGGCCTTCCCCCAGGAGTAGGCGCCCTCTTTCTCGGGCTCGGGCTTGGGCGGAGACTCCTCCATCGGCGGCCCGCCCGAGTCGTCCGTGTACCACGAGTGGGCAGTACTCTCGGTGATGGCCGCCTGTATCTCCTCGTCGCTGGGGTGGGAGAGCTCGCCGTCGACGTAGACGCCCGACGGGACCTGGTCCTCGCCGTTCTCGTCGGGATAGATGCCGTTGCAGTAGTACCGGCCGGGCCCGACCCCGAAGTCGTCGGCGCCGGCCTCCTTGGCGGCGAGGAGGATGGATACGATGTCGTGGAGCCCCTCGCCCAGCGAGGCGTCGAACTCGTCGTTGCGGACGTTCTCGATGACCTCCGGCACCGCGTCGGTCGGGCCGAGCCAGTCGCTGACGAACTCGACCTGGTCGCGTATCTGCTGGAGTTTCTCGATAGTGGGGTTCGAGGACATCCCGCCCGGCGCGTACGTGAGCGGGTGGGGCGCCTTCCCGCCGAACTCGGCAAAGCCCTGAAGCAGTTTCCGCTGGGCCTCCAGGGCGGCCGTGTACCCCTCGCCCTCCATGGGGTCGATGCGGGTCAGCCCCGTGTCGGCGACGGCGTCGCTGTAGTCCGGCCCGACGAGGGCGAACATGTGGACCGCGTGGTTCCACAGGGTCGCCATGCGTTCGAGCAGGTTCCGCATCTTCCGTGCGGTCTCGGGAATGCCGTCGAAGACGCCGGCGTTTCTGGCGGCGTTCTCGATGGCCAGCAGCGACGTCTGGCGGTGGACGCTGAAACAGACGCCACAGACGCGCTGTGTGAACACCGGCGCGTCCGACGGCGGCCGGTTCAACACGACAAGCTCCATGCCCCGGAACATGTCCATGTGGCTTTTCGCCTCGGTCACCTCGCCGTTCTCGACGTTGAGCGTCGTGCTGTGGTGACCTTCGATACGGGTCGTCGGGTCGATTTCTATTTCGGGCATCGGTCAGTCCTCCGTGTCCTCCGAGTTGCAGCCACAGCCGCTGCCACAGCCACACCCGTCCGTCCTGGGCGGCTGGTCGTTCTCCGCCGCGCCTTCGGCCGGTGGCTCGTCGGTGTCGCCGTACCCCATCCCTTTCCGGGCGGCGTGGGCCCCGATGCCCGCGACCGTCGCGCCGACGGCGGCCTTGCCGGCCGTTTCGATGTCGGTCATCAGCAGGCCCTGTTGCTCGATGGGTTCGTAGAACGGCGTCATGTTGTCCCAAAAGCCCGGTTCCATACAGCCGATACACGGCGCGCCGACGTTCCGACAGACGCTGGTCCCGTCGTTCCAGAGGCGGACGGAGTCGTCACAGTGACAGTACGGCCCCTTGCAGCCGACGGTGTAGAGGCACTTCTCGGAGTCCTCGCCGACGTGGTCGACGAACTCGCCGCGGTCGAAGTAGCCACGGCGCGAACACTGGTCGTGGACGAGCGGCCCGTAGAACGCCTCGGGCCGGTTGAACTCGTCGAGCTCGGGGGTGTGTCCGTTCAGCAGCGTGGCGACGGTCAGCAGGACGTAATCGGGGTGTGTCATACAGCCCGGGACGTTGATGACCGGCAGCCCGGCCCCCGAGGTGAAGTCGGGGCCGAGGACGCCCTGATCGCCCTGCTGGTGGGTGTACTGGACGCCCTTCGCGCCGGTGACGTTCGTGTCTAGCCACGGGCCCTCCTCGGGGTCGTCCATGACGGCCGGCGCGCCGTTCTCGGCAGACTGCCAGCCGCCGTAGCAGGCACAGGTTCCGATACCCATGACGTACTCGGCCTCGGGTGCGAGCTCTTTCACCCAGTCGACGATGGGCTTGCGGCGCCCCCGCTCGTCCCGGCCGAACGTCGCCGCGGAGGGAATCTTCGTCGGAATCGCCCCCTCTATCATCAGGATGTCCGGCGAGTCGCTCATCGCGTCGATGGCCGCCTGCCCGGTTTCGGCCATCAGCTCTGGGTGGTAGGTCACGTCCAGTTTGAACTCGGAGACCGCCTCTTCGAGGCTCGGCGACGTCCCCTGCAGCGTGGACATCGTACACGCCGAACAGGTCTGTCCCTGCAGCCAGACGACCTCCTTCGAGCCGTTCGTCGCGCGGTTCAGCGCTGTCGCGACATCCGAACTGTACTGGGTAATGACAGAGCCAGCGGCGGCCGTTCCGACGAGCTGTAAGAAGTTCCGACGTGTCGTCCCTGACCCGTCTCCCGATACATCAGACTGAGCCATGTTCGGATGCTAACATGGTCAATTAATAAACCTAGTAACGAGTTCCGAGAAACTGAGAACGGTGCGGCGAAACAAAAATTATAAATATTTTTTCGACGGTATCGGCGGCGACATTGCCTAACGGGGCGGGCCGTATCATCGCGAACGGCGAAACACGCGTCACTGTCGCCCGGTGAAATCGGAGGGACGACGACCGCCGCTAGTCCGACGCCCGCTGGGTCGCCGTGTCCGGTCGCGTCCGTCTGCTCTTCCGGTAGACATCGCCGGATGACTCGCTCGTGGCGACGAACGTCCCCAGCGTCGCCCCGTAGATCGCGTGACCGACGTGAAACACCAGCGCGTCTTCGGACTGGAGTTCCCGCCCGAGGAGGCGGACGAAGACGACCCGGGAGCCAAACGCCGAGAGGGCGAGCGCGTACCCGAGCCCGCTCAGAACGCTCAGCCGTTCCCGCGCGACGGGGTCTGTCACGTCGGCGAAACTCGCCACCAGCCCGTAGACCGCACCGCCCGCGACCCCGTAGAGGAGATGCAAGAGCAGTCCCGGGAGAAAGTACTCCTCTACGTCGCCGCCGCCGACGTAGCGCCCCCAGAACTCGGCCGTCGGTGGCAGCGCCTTGAACGCCGGGATGCGATAGACGGTCATGGCGACCGTGGCGGCGAACCCCCCGACACAGCCCCGTGCGACGGACCGGAGCAGCCGTGAGCGCGACGGGACGCGGAACGTGTTCTCGGTCTGTCGGCTCGGTGACGGCGTTCGGTGACGGGCAGACATTGTTCTGAATTGATAGATGAGGGCAGGCCATTTCTATCTGCGGGTGGCCACCCCGACAGCCCTAACTACGCCGTGGGCGTAGCCGGTGGCATGACTACCGAGGACGCCCAAGCGGCGGCCGGCACCGCCGAGGGGCAAGGTCCCGTGGAAATCGACGAGGAGATGGCCCGCCACCTCGCGAACAAGCGCGAGGAGCTGTTCGAGAAGTTCGGCATCCGCGACGAGTTCCCGCCCGAGGTGCTCGAAGAGGCCAAAGAGCGGACACAGAACGTCCAGGCCGACATCGAGCAGGGAATCGACGAGCGCGAGGACCTCCGGGAGATGACCACCTGGACGACCGACCCCATCGACGCCCAGGACTTCGACGACGCCATCTCCGTCGAGGAGCGCGAGGAGGAGTACGTCCTCTGGGTCCACATCGCCGACGTGACCCACTACGTCAACCCGGAGACGGCGATGTGGGAAGAGGCCGTCGAGCGGGGCAACACCGTCTACCTCCCGGACTACACCATCCACATGCTCCCGCCGGTGCTGGCCGAGACGGTCTGCTCGCTTGTGCCAAACGAGGAGCGACTCGCCCACACCGTCGAGATGCACCTCGACAAGGAGAACCTGGGCTACGAGGAGATAGACATCTACAAGTCCGTCATCGAGAGCGACGCCCGGCTGACCTACACCGAGGCCGAACGCATCCTCGACGACCCCGACAGCGCCGACGACCTGCTCGAAGACACCAGCGTCGACCTCGCCGAGAAGACCGAACTCGTCTGGGAGCTGGCAGACCGGATGCACGAGCAGCGCAAGGAGGAGGGGTCGCTCGTCCTGAACCCGGCCCGCGACCGCGCCCACACCATCATCGAGGAGTGTATGCTGAAAGCGAACAAGGCGGTGACCCACGAGCTGATGTGGAACCGCGGGGTCGAGGCGATGTACCGCGTCCACCCCCAGCCCAGCCCCGACGAGTGGGACGAGGCCTTAGTCGAGATTCAGGAGCTAGACGGCGTCTCCATCCCGGGGTCGGCGTGGGACGACCCGCGCAAGGCCGTCAACGCCACCCTGGAGGAAGCGCCGGGGCGCCAGCTCGACAAGATCCAGTGGGCCGTGATGAAGGTGATGCCCCGCGCGAAGTACATGAACGACCCCTTCGGGGGCCACCACGCGCTGAACTTCGAGATATACGGCCACTTCACCTCCCCGATCCGGCGGCTCTCGGACCTCATCAACCACTGGATCGTCTACAGTAACGACGTGCCCGAGGACCTCATCGCGCTGTGTGACCGCGCCAGCGACCGCCAGAAGGACGCCGAGCAGTGCGAGCGGGAGTACAAGCAGTTCTTAGAGGAGGTCGGGCTGGACCCGTCGGCGGTGAACAACCGCGGCATCGAGGTCGTCGACGAGGACGACTAGACGCTACCGACTCTCCGCGAGATGCTCGCGGCTCCACTCCAGTAGCCCCTCGATGACGGGTTCGAGGTCCCGGCCGGCGGGGGTCAGCGAGTAGTTCACCCGCACGGGTTTGTCCTCGACCACGTCGCGGACGACCAGCCCGGCGTCCTGTAAGTCCTCCAGCGCATCCGACAGTACCTTATCCGAGATGCCGTCGATTCGGTCCTTCATGTCGTTAAACCCGAGTGGCTCCTCCGTGAGGAGAGCGTGAAGCAACACCGGGTGCCACTTCTTCCCGAGTATCGCGGTCGCCCGGCGGAGCCGCTCCCCCCGGGCGTGGACACCCGTCCGGTCCCCCTGCCCAGTCATGTTCTCGCGTTTCCGCCGGCGGATAATATAGCTACGGGCTGAGGGACAAACGCTTTGGCGCTTACGCCCCCCAGCCGAGACGTGACCCCTCCAACGCCCGCGATCCGAACGGACGGCCTGCGGAAACGGTACGGCGACGCCGTCGCGGTCGCCGGCCTCGACCTCCGCGTCGAGCGCGGCAGCGTCTTTGGCTTCCTGGGCCCCAACGGGGCGGGGAAAACCTCGACTATCCGCATCCTGACGACGCTGACCGAACCCACGGCCGGCACCGCACACGTCGCCGGCCAGCCGGTCAGCGACCGGGGCGCAGTGGTCGAACACATCGGCTTTCTCCCTGAGGAACCGCCGCTGTACGACGAGCTCACCGGCCGCGAACAGCTTGAGTACATCGCCGGGCTGCGGGGCCACGACGACTGGGACCGGGTGGAGTCGCTGCTAGAGCGGTTCGACCTCGACGAGGACGCCGACCGCCGGGTCGAGACCTACTCAAAGGGGATGAAACAGAAGCTCGGGCTGATCCAGGCGCTCGTCCACGAGCCCGACGTGCTCTTCCTGGACGAGCCGACCAGCGGGCTCGACCCCCGAGCGGCCCGCACCGTCCGGGCCACAATCGACGAGGTGGCCGCCGCCGACACCACCGTGTTCCTCTCGACGCACATCCTCCCGGTCGTCGAGGAGCTGGCCGACACCGTCGGCGTGCTGTACGACGGCGAGCTCGTGGCCGAAGGGGCACCGGCAGAGCTGACCGGCGGCGTCGAGAGCGGCTCGACGCTTGAGGACGTGTTCCTCGAAGTGACCAGCGAACAGCCCGGCCAATGAGACGGCCCGACCGGCACCGGGCCGGCCGTATCGCCCGGGTCGAACTGCGCCGGACGTGGCGTTCGCTGCGGGCCAGCAACAGGGGCATCCTGTTGCTCGTCGTGGGGGTGCTCGTGGTGCCGCTGTACAGCCTCGTCATCGCCGGGGCGGGCTATCTCGGCGGCGGGGCAGTCACCACCGCGGCCCCCGACGATGTGCGGCTCGCGACGACCGGCGCCGTGGCGGGGCTGCTCGGACTGACGGGGTTCGCCGTCCTCCAGCGGACGGTCAAGCTAAACGGCGAGCCCGACGCCGCCGACGGACTGTTGACGACGGTCGGCTACGAGGACGTCCTCGCGGGGCTGCTGGCCGCCGAGTGTGGCCGGCTGCTCGTGGTCGGCGCGGTACCGCTGTGTGCCCTCGCGGTCGGTGTGACCGTCGGGAGCGGGCTGCCGCTGCTCGGGCTCGCGGTGCTGGTGACGAGCCTGCTGGTCGTCCTGTTCGGACTGCTGGCGAGCTACGCCGCCGGGCTGGGACTCAAGCTGGTCGTCGCTCGCTCGGCCTTCGTCGCTCGCCACCGGGCCGTCATCGGTGGGGTCACCTCGCTGGCGCTCGTGACCGTCTGGCTGCTGGCGTGGGGGACGACCGGGGTCCAGCTGGCGGTGCTGCGGGCCGCGACCCGGTCGCCGCTGTCGTGGGTCGGCGAGCTCGTCTTGCTCGCGGTCCCGTCAGTCGAGGCCGCGCCGCTGGCCGCCGGTGTCGCTGCCGCCGTCATGCTGGGCAGTCTCCCGGCCGCCGGGCTGGTCTGTCTCTGGCTGGCCGAGCGGGTGTGGTACGGCGACGCGGTCCAGCCCGACCACGAGTTCGACGCCACCGAGCGGACGCTGTCGGACCGGCTGCTTTCGGGCCGGGTCTCGACGGCCACCCGCGTCGTCACACAGAAGTCCTGGCGCCGGGCAAAGCGGGCCCCCCTGACCGTCCAGTTCGCGGTCGCACCGGCTTTTCTGCTCGTTTTCCAGCTCCAGACGCTCCTGCTCGAACGGACCGTCCCGCCGACCTTGCCCCTGACGGCCGGGCTGGTCACCGCCGCGGCCGCCGGCGCGGCCTTCAGCCTCAACCCGCTGGGCGGCGAGGAACGGGTCCTACCGCTGACGCTGACGGCCGATATCTCCGGAAAGCGGTTCGTCACCGGCCTCGCGCTCGCGGGGCTGCTCCCAGGCGTCGGTCTGGTGACGGTCCTCGTCACCGGGCTGGGCGTGGTTGCCGGCACGCCGCTCCCGGTGCTCGCGGCCGCGATGGCGACCGCGCTCGTAGTGACCGTCGCGGCCCCCTGGGTGGCCGCCGCGGCCGGCGTCGTCTTCCCGAAGTTCGAGCCCTCGACAGTCGGAGACACGTCGGTGACCGTGCCCAGCGGGTTCGCCTTCGGGCTCTACTTCGCCGTTCTTGCCGCCGTCGCGACCCCCGGCGCCGCCGCCGTCGCACTGGCGATACTCGCGCCCGCGCTGGCCCCGGTCGCGCCGACGTGGCTGCTGGCCGGCGGGGTCGCCACGACCGTCCTGCTCGCCGCTATCGGGGCGGCGATGGGCTACCTCTACGCCGCCAACCGCGTGGGCAGCTACCGGCTGGAGTGAGTCAGCAGACCGGCTTCGGATCCAACCCTATCGCTTCGAGTGCGTTCGCGTACTCCTCGTAGGCGACGCCGACCGCCTCGACCGCCGCGTCGCGGGCCCGCTCACGACCGGACCCGTCGAGCGCCGCGAGCGCGTCACGGGCCGGTTCGAGGTCGCTCGCACCGCTTCTGAGTTCGCGGGCCACGTCGGCGCTGGTCTCGTCGGCTTCGTTGACGAAGTAGCTCACTACCTGCAGGTAAAACCGGTCGAACACCAGCGCCGGGGCGACGAGTCCGGCACCGACGCGCTCGTCGGTTCCGTCGACGGCGTCGAGATGCGCAGAGAGCGCGTCGGGGTCGCCCGGCGCCGCGTCGATGCGCGCCGCCCGTTCGCTCGCAGCCGTCGCGGCTCGATCGAAGGCGTCGACCACGGCTCCGTCGACGGTAGCGTCGGCGTCGCTCGCCCAGCCGTCGAGTGCCTCGGCCACACCGGTCTCCCGGGTCGCCGCGGCCGCCCAGACGGCGTCGGTCTCAAGGTTCGCTCCCGTGGCAGCGATGAGGGCCTTATCCGACCCGATTCGGGTCCGCTCGGTCGTCGTCGCTTCCTCGACAGCCGCGATGGTGTCGGCGGCGTCCATACCGGTTAGAGGACTGCTCCGGACATACATCCTCCGCCCGATTTATCGGCGCCCGGCACCACCGTCCGGTATGGCACAGAACCCACCCGAGCCGCCCGCTGAGCACCCGTCGCTCACCGCGGCGATGCTGAAAAGACAGCTCGACGCAGGCGACCCGGTCCGGCTGCTCGACGTCCGCGACCGCGACGAGTTCGCGGCGTGGCACATCGACGGGCCGTCGGTGACGGCGACGCAACTCCCCTTCGCGAAGTTCCTCCAGGCGAAGGTGACCGGCGACGTCGAGGGCCTGCTCGACGATATCGACGGCGAGGGCCCCGTCACCGCCGTCTGTGCCCGCGGCGAGGCCAGTGCCTTCGTCGCCGGCCTGCTCGTCGACCACGGCGTTGACGCCCGCAACCTCGCCGACGGCATGGAAGGGTGGGCGCGGCTCTACGAGGCCCGCGAACTCCCCGCCGACGCGGCGCCAGTCCTCCAGTACGAGCGTCCGGCCACCGGCTGTCTCTCCTACCTCGTCGTCAGCGACGGCGAGGCCGCCGTCGTCGACCCGCTCCGGGCGTTTACCGACCGCTACGTCGCCGACGCCGCCGACCGCGACGCCACGCTGCGCTACGCCGTCGACACCCACGTCCACGCCGACCACGTCAGCGGCGTCCGGGAACTCGCCAGCGACCACGGCGTCGAGCCGGTCGTGCCCGCCCGCGCCGTCGACCGCGGAGTCACGTACGAGGTCACCGCGCTCTCCGACGACGGGTCGCTATCGGTCGGTTCGACCGCTCTCGACGCCCTCCCGCTGCCGGGCCACACCTCCGGCATGACCGGGTTCCGCGTCGGCGAGGTCCTGCTTGCCGGCGACAGTGTCTTCCTCGAAAGCGTCGCCCGCCCGGACCTCGAAGCCGGCGACGACGGCGCCCCGGAACTGGCACGCACGCTCTACGAGACGCTCACCGAGCGACTCGGAACGCTCCCAGAGGCGACGCTGGTCGCGCCGGGCCACCGCAGCGAGGCGACCGACCCGAACGACGACGGGAGCTACACCGCCCGGCTCGGCGAGCTACGGGACCGGCTCCCGGCGCTCGCGCTCGACCGCGAGACCTTCGTCGAACGCATCTGTGGCGATATCCCACCCCGCCCCGCCAACTTCGAGCGCATCGTCGCCATCAACCTCGGCACCGACGCGGCCGAGGACGGCACCGCCTTCGAACTGGAACTCGGCCCGAACAACTGCGCCGCAGCGCCGCTCTAGAACGGCAACACACCGCGGATTTTGTCAAGCAACGACACGTCCTCGTCCGTCGTCTCCGGCCCCACCACGTCCTCGTCGGGCAGGATGAGCGTCCGCTCCTCGTCGTTCTCGACCACGATGAGGTCGTCGTCTTTCAGCGCAGCCAGCGCGTCCTCAATCTGGTCGATAGTGACATCGGCCCGCGAGCGAATCTCAAACACCGTCATCCCTTCCTGGTGGCGGTCCGCGAGCGCGTCGAGTACCACAACCTCCGTCTCGTCCCGATTGCGGTACTCCGGCTTCGCTCTCATACACCCCTCTAAATCCGGCTGGCTCTTGGCTTTGTCCCTCATCCGGCCATAGTTGTCACCAGCGGCGGGCTATCTATGTCGAATGCGTCATCGTTTGGATGTGCCGTCGCGAGTGGACAGCTACAGCCCGTACTTCTCCGCCAATGTCGAGTTGTACCTTGGATTCGTGTAGTTGTAGTACGCCTCCGGGAGCTCACCGGATGCTATCGTGTCGTCACGCTCCGGGCTGTACCCCTGACGCGCCGGTCCGTAGCGCAGCGTCGAATAGTAATCACCCATGTAGTAGGAAAACGCCTCGTCGCTTTCGCCCTCTTGGTACCGTAACGCCCACTCTTTCGTGATGAAGGTAGTGCTTACGGTTTCACCACTCTCCGGGTCTACAGCCTTGAAGAAAACGATCTCCGGTGCCCACGATCTATTGGTAGGTGTATCAGTATTGTTGCCAAATTCTTCATATCGTTTTAGTCCGCCTGAATAGCTCAACGTGGCCGTGACATCTACTGTGTTTCGCTGAGTGAAATTATATTCCGAAGGCATCTCGTAAGTGTAAACAACGTAGTCACCGGTTGCGTTCGCCTTCAGACCGCTCTCGTTAGCGTACTCAGGAAGTTCTACTGCTGAATAACTGGAACCGTGTTCTTCATTATAGACCTCTTTCACGACGCCAGCCATATCCTGGCTGAACATAAGGTACTGTTCAGTCTCGTTCCACTGGGCAGCATCCCCTCGAAATAGCCCCTCATTTTCTGTAACGCGCTCGATGGTGAGCGTGTAGTTGAACGTGGCGCTTTGGTCAGCTGAGGTGGCCTCGAACGTGTAGCGGCCGCTCTGGTTGAACTCCCCCTCGATCAATTGCGCTTGACCGCCCCTTTCGTTGCTGACAACTTGGGATACGTTCCCATCAGGATTCACGACCCGAAAACCCGGATTCCCGTTTTCAGCCTCCATCGTGATGTTCACCACCTCCCCCTCGTCGGCAGTGATCTGGACCGGTTCATAGAACTTGTTACTCTCACTCGGGTCGCCGTAGTCAAGCTCGCCGGAAGCGGTGACACTACCGTTCTCAGGGATGTACATACTGCGGAGGTCGGTGCCGTTGGTACGCTTCACCTCTCCGTCTTCAGTCGATGCCGGTGTGCTCGTGTCGACCCCGTTCGTGCCACCCTTGTCCGAAAGGAACCCGGCACAGCCAGCGGTTAGGATAAGCGCTGCCATGAGAACGCTGAGTCTTGCCTGTCGAAACGTGGTGTCAGTAAATATCTGCATCGCTCGTTTTTATCTATGTATATTTGTTTTTATCTTACTATATAAATACTGAGAAAATTGTCGGTATCAGTTGCCTCTATTCAATCTTGATATCCTTTCGTACTGCCCATAAAACAGATACCTACCAACCATCAAGTGGAGTTAGAACAGGCCACCACCGAGACCACCACCGCCGATACCGCCACTATCGTCACCACCGTCATCGTCGAACCCCCCACTGATTATGTCTCTGGCATCATCAATGACACTGCCGTCGTCGTCAGCATCGGATATGCCACCCGAGTTATCGGAACTACTGCTATCATCGTCGTCAATAGAAACCCAGTTGGAACCACTATCGTCATCGTCATCCTCATCGTCGTCGGAGCTGTCGCCGCCGATGTGGTTGTGACCGGCGTCATCGCTGGAACTACTACCACCATCGTCGTCGTCGGAGCTACTGCCACCATCTTTGTCGTCTACAGAATCATACGACCCATCAATTGGCTCGTTAACACCCTCTTTTTTGTCCCTGCTAACGGCTTCTGGGCCTCCATCAATTTTGTACCCGCCGCCGTCCAGTTCTCTCACGTTGCTTGCGTCCGGGTCGATGTCCACGAGCTGACCGTCTTGATACGTTGTAATCTTGCCATCGCCGTTCGTATCGACGTAGGTCTGCTCCCCATCAAACGAGTACTGCATATCCGCCTCGCTACCGCACCAAATGGCGAAGCAGCCACTGCTGGTACCACCTCCGGTGTTCCCAACCGAAATCCGTCGCGTCGCGCTCCCACGCTGGCCGAGGGTGTCGTACACCACCGCCGTGACGGGTACTTCACCGGCGCTGTCGAACGAGTGGGTAAACGGGCGGCTGGCCGACATCCCGTCGAGAGAGTCCCGTTCGGCTACGCTGCCGTTGACAAGCCACGTGATCGCCTGCAACGGCGCGTCGTCGTTCGATACGTTCGCGGCGACAGTTGCGTTAGTGCCCGTCCGCGTCGAACCGGCGCCCGACAGCGAGACATCGGGCCCGCTCTCGTTGGTAACGGTGACGTATAGCGTGTCCGAACGGGAGACCCCGTCGTCGTCGGTGACAGTAAGCGTGACCGTGTACTGGCCGACGGCGGTGGCGTCGAACTCGGTCCGCCGACAGCCCACACAGTCGGGCGTCGTCGTCGCGCCGCCGGGCGTCTCGATGGACCACTCGACGCGAGTGATCTCCCCGTCGGGGTCGACCGAGGCGTTGCCGTCGAGATACACCGTTCCGTTGACCGGGACGGTCTGGTCGACGCCGGCATCGGCCAGCGGAGCGGTGTTGTCGGCTGCGAGAGCCGTTCCCGTGGTGGCCAACAGGACCACGGCCGCGAGCAAGAGGAGAGTACCCCGGCGCATTGGTGACCACTGGGCACGGTATCCGTTATAAAATTACGTGTCTTTAGCCCGGAAACGAACGTCGGGAGGTCGACGAGAACAGCGGTGCCGACGCCGGCGGCTGACGGGCAGGGTTTAAGTAGGCCACGGCAACATTGACTGACAATGGGTCTCAAATGCTCCGTCATCGGGCACAAGTACGGTGAGACGGAAGTCGAGCGCGAGCGGGAGGAACAGGGCAGCGAGGTCGTCATCACGATTCAGGAACGCGAGACCTGCGAGCGCTGCGGGAAGACACGCATCGTCTCCGAGAACAAGGAGGTCACTGCCATCGAGACGCCGTCGGACATCGCCGGGGATATGATAGACGACGGGGACTCGGCGGACAAGGCCGGCGGCGAAGAACCAGCGGCCGGCGATGCGTCGGACGACACGACAGCGGACACCGACACGCCAGCGACGGCGGACGAAACGGAGCCAGCAGCCGGGAGCGCCGAGGTACCCGACAGTGCTGTCGACGCCGTGGACCCCGACGCCGACGACGCGGAGATTCTCGATGGCGACAGTGACGGGACAGCAAGCGGTGACAGCGAGCTCGAGGACCCCTCGACCGAGGTGACGGTCGGCGAGAGTGGGGAGAGCGAGCCGTCGCTGGACGCCGAGGAGCCGGCGGTCGCCACCGACCCGGAGTCCGATGACGGGATGATAATCGACGGCGACGATGACGGCGCGGCCGACGACGACCGCCAGCCCGGCGAGTGGCCCGAAGAGCCAAGCGACGACGGCGACGGCTGGGCCCCCGAGACGGACGCGTCGGCGGACGACGAGGCGGACGAGTCGACGGACGTCGAGCCGTTCGGCGGGAACGCCGTCACCGTCCCCGAGGGAGAGTTCCGCTGTCCGGAGTGTGACTTCACCACCGACGTGGCCTCCAGCTCGCTTCGGGCGGGCGATTTCTGCCCCGAGTGTCACAAGGGCGCGCTCGTCAACACCGCGGAGTGAACGCAAAGGGTAAGACGGCGCCTTGCAAAACGTCGCCCATGCGAGAGTACAAGATGCGGCGCGGCGAGCACCTCGAAGACCGCGTTCCGGACATGGAAGCGTTCGTCGAGGAGTACTTCGGCGAGGTAACCGACACCGAGGACCACAACGGCAGCGACCTCCTGGTCGTCGACGAACCGGACAACCCCGTTTTCGAACGCGTCGTCGCCGGGACCGTCTCCTACAGCAGCAAGAAGGACAAGCTGGCGCTGCACATCGACGAGCGCCCGGCCGAAGAGGTCATCGCCGAGGGGCACATCGACGCCGCCGAAGACGCTGTCAGCAAGAAGAACAACTTCCTCGAAGAGGCGACCGGCCGCGACGCGAAGTCCCGGCGAGAGTCGCTGAAACGCGACGTCGAGGACGACGCCGACGCGCCCGACAACATCTAGACTGCCACTATCTGCGATGGCGTTTTGCCGATATCCCTAAATACGCCCGTGACATACAGTCACATACGCCCCGCCGGAGGCGGACAGAAGTATCCGGACCGCTGTGGACCCTGTGCCCGCGGGGTCGTTCACCTGTCATAGTTTGCCGCTCCGCCGGAAGCGGCCCCAATCCGGCAGTTTGGCACGTCCGCTTTTTCCGCCGGGGGTGTTCGTTCCGGTGACACCGCGGCCGGCTGTAACACCGGCATACCCGGTACAGTCCCACGAGGCCTATTCGGCCAGGCCGTAGCCGCGCTTGAACAGCAGGAAATCGATGGCCAGAACGACTGCCGTTACGCCGGTCAGGACGGCCAGGGACGTGTTGGGGTCGATTTCCGTGACGCCGATCATCCCGTAGCGGACGCCGTTGACCATGTAGACCATCGGGTTGAGCAGCGAGACGTTCCGCCAGAGCGGCGGCAGTACGTCGAGCGAGTAAAACACCGCCCCGAAGAACACCAGCGGGCGGAGGATGAACTGGTTCATCACAGTGAGGTAGTCGAAGTCACTCGCCCAGAGCCCGCCGATGACGCCGAGACCGCCAAACAGCGTGGTGATGACCAGCAGGAACGCGACCAGATACAGCGGGTTGGCGAGGGGGACCGGGGTAAACACCAGCCCCACACCGACGATGAGCAGGGACGTGACGATACCCCTGAGCGCGCTCGCCGAGACGTACGCCGTCACCATGCTCCGGTTCGACATCGGCGAGGTCAACACGGCCTGGATATAGTCGTTCCAGCGCCCGTGGAAGATGGTAAACGAGGCGTTCTCGAAGCTGTCCGAGATGGCCCCAAGCACGACCAGCCCCGGCAGCACGAACTGGAGGTAACTCACGCCGGCAATCTCGCCGATCCGGCTGCCGAGTATCACGCCGAACACGGAGAAATACAGCGTGTTCGTGATGATGGGGGGCAGGAACGTGTTGTACGGACGCCGCACGAACCGCAGGATTTCCCGCCGGACCAGCGTCATGAACTGCGTCGTGTTCTTGTTCATGCCGACACCTCCGCGTACTCGCGGTCGTCGCGGGTCAGGTCGACGAACACCTCTTCGAGCGACGCCCGTCGGATGTCCAGCGAGGTGACGGAGTGTCCCTGTCGTTCGAGGGCCCGCATAAGCGCGGGCGCAGTCTGGCTGCCTCCGGCGGCGGTGACGGACAGGCCGTCCTCGGTGACGGCTATCTCGGTGACACCCTCCACGTCGAGACGCGGCGCGGTCCGTGGCGGGTCGGCCAGCCCGATGTCGATGGTGTCGGTACCACGCGCCATCAGCTCGTCGGGGGCGGCGACCTCGACTTTCTGTCCGCTGTCCATGATAGCGACGCGGTCACAGAGCCGCTCGGCCTCCTCGATGTAGTGGGTGGTCAGCAGGATGGTCGTCCCCTCGTCGTTCATCCGGTTGATGATGTCCCAGAGGTCGTGGCGCAGCTGGACGTCGACACCGGCCGTGGGCTCGTCCAGGATCAGCAGGTCCGGGTCGGAGACGAGCGCCCGCGCGAGGACGAAGCGGCGTTTCATCCCGCCGGAGAGCCAGTCGAAGCGGGTGTCCCGTTTCTCCCAGATGCCGACCGTTTTGAGAGCGTCCTCGGCCCGGCGTCGGGCCTCCTCGCTCCCGATGCCGTGGTAACCGGCCTTGTGCTCTAGGACCTCGATGATAGGGAAAAACCGGTCGACGTTGAACTCCTGGGGGGCCAGACCGATACGGTCGCGGGTCTCGCGGTAGTCGTCCTCGACGTCGAAGCCAAAGACCTCGGCGGTGCCGCTGTTCTTGTGGACGAGCCCGACGAGCGTGTTGATGAACGTCGTCTTGCCCGCGCCGTTGGGACCGAGCAGCCCGAAGAACTCGCCGCGGTCGACGGTGAGATCCAGCCCGTCAAGGGCCTGTACGTCGCCGTAACTCTTCCGCAGTTTCCGTGTTCGAATCGCCGGGTCGGTCATTGCTGTCCCTATCGGCCCAGCACCGAAAAGGACAGTGGACCGTCCCGCCGATGATGCCCGTGTGAGCAGGTGACGCGGGTGTTACTGGCCGAGTCGCTCCCGCGAGACCGTGACCCCGGCGGGCGTGATAATGAGCTGGTCGTCGTCCTTCTGGACGATGTCGCCGCCGACTTCCTCGGCGACCTGTTTGAGTTCGTCGCTGATGCGTTCCATCGTGGTGTCCTGCGTCGAGTGGCGCGTGATGTCGGCCACGACGATGTCGCCGTCGTAGACGGCGTCTTTGATGTCGACGACGTCTTTCGACCCGCTGATTCGGGCGATGCGGACCTGTCGTTCGGACTCTACGCTCGACGTATCGAAGTTGTCGGCGTTCAGCTCGACGTAGTCGTCAGTCTGCCGAGAGGGGCCCGACTCGCCGAGAATCTTGCTCATTAGTCCCATGTCACGGAGAGCGGGCGCTACCCGTTTCAACTTTACGTCAGACATCACTTCTTTGTCGCCCGCAGAAACCCCAGTTTCTGGTGAGGCGTCCGCGAGATGCCCCATCAGGACTCGCGCCACTTGTGGCCACACTCGATGCAGGTAAACAGCCGGACCTCGTAGGAGCCGCCCGGTTTCGGCAGCATCTCGTAGTCGGCCCGGTCGCTGTCGCAGCCGTCCGCCGGACAGGGCTCTTGCATCGTCTCGGTGGCGTCCTGGGTCGCGTCGGCCACGGCGGGTGCCCCGTCGTCCCGCTGTCCGGCCTGGGTCGTCATCGCTGCTTCCGCTTGCGAGTCACGTGGCGCCTCGTTCTCACAGGAGCGACACACCCACGTATCGCCCTCCGTGTGCATCACCGAACCGCACTCGTCACAGAACTGCATACGACACCCTCACCTACACCGAGAACTCGAAGAGGTCGTCCCCGACGTGGTGGATGGACGTGACGACTTTCCCCGACTCGCCGACCATGTCCGACCCGTCGGCCATCGCCCGGCCGACGGCGAGGAACTTCCCGTGGGCCTCCTCGTTGATGGCGACGAGGTCGCCCTCGCTGATGTCGTCGTCGGCCTCGGTGATGCCGGGCCGCATGATGTCGGCGCCGTCCGAGACAAAGGAGATAGCGCCGGTGTCGACGGTGACGACGTGTTTCTCGGGCGGGTGGGCGTTGGCGCCCTGAACGGTGAGGAAGGGCTCATCCTCCGCGACGTACAGCACGTAGGGCTCGCCGTCGACGAGGACCACGTCCCAGTCGCTGTCCTCGAACTCCACTTTCTCGAAGCTGTCGGCGTCCAGTTCGACGCCGAGGTTGTCCGCGAGCGCGTCGGCGATGTCGGCGACCGCGTCGGAGCGGAGGTGGTGGCGCGATTTGACGTTCATACGGGCGACTCCGCGGTCACGGGGTGTAAGCGTAACGAAGGCGGGTGCCGACGGTACAGCACAGTTTAGGGCCGCCAGTCCGTAGCGAACCCATGCGCGTCGTCACCCTGCTCCCATCCGCCACGGAAATCGTCTACGCGCTCGGGGTTGAGCCGGTCGGGGTCTCACACGAGTGTGACTACCCGCCGGCGGCCCGCGAGCGGCCCGCTGTCAACCGCTCCCGGGTGGACCCAGCGGCTTCGAGCAGCGAGATCAACGAGCAGGTCGCCGCGGCCGAGGACGGCGACGGCGTCTACGCTATCGACCGCAAGACGCTTTCGACCCTTGCCCCCGACGTGGTCATCACGCAGGGCGTCTGTGACGTGTGCGCCGTCGACCACGTGCAGGTCGCGGAGGCCGTCGCCGACCTGGGGCTTGACGCCGAGGTGCTGACGCTCGACGTACACAGCCTGGCGGACCTCTTTGACTCCATCCACCGCGTCGGTGCAGCTATCGACCGCGACGAGCGGGCGACCGACCTCGTGGCGAATCTCCGGGAGCGAGTGGCCGCCGTGGAGACGACCGCCGCGCGGGCCAGCGAGACACCGACCGTCGCCGTGCTGGACTGGCTGGACCCGGTGATGGTCGCGGGCCACTGGATTCCCGAGATGGTCGAGATGGCCGGCGGCGCGTACGGCATGGCCGACCACGGCGCGCACTCCCGGCCCCGCGAGTGGGGCGAAGTGACGGCGTACGACCCGGACGTGCTGGTGGCCGCGCCGTGTGGGTTCGACATCGACCAGACCCGCAAGAACCTCGCCGACGTGACCGGCCGACCCGGGTTCGACGACCTCCGGGCGGTCCGCGAGGGGCGGGCCTACGTCGTCGACGGCCACCACTACGTGAACCGGTCGGGCCCGCGGCTGGTCGACACGCTCGAACACCTGGCGGCGCTGTGTCACCCCGACCTGTTCGACGCCCCGCCGCGGGATGCGGTGGTCGAGCTGGCGCCGCTGCGGGCCTAGACTCCGGCAGCCGCAAGCGCCACGGAGAGGTTGAGCGCCACGACCACAGTACCGACACCGAGGAGCCCGCCGAGCCACAGCCGCCAGCGCGGGAGCCCCTCGACGGCGGCCCGGTACCGGACGAGGACGAGCCCGACAACGAGCATAACGGTGCCTTTCAGCGCGACGACCAGCAGCGGGTCGTGGGACAGCAGCGTCCGTATCAGCGGGTTCGCCTCGGCCCCGACGCCGGTGAAATGCAGCGCGGCGAGGGTAGAGAGTAAGTCGCCGGTCCCCCAGACGAACACGATACCGAAGACGAGTTCGACGTAGCCCGGGCGTTGCAGCCGCGCCAGCAGATCGGGCGACGAGGGAGACATTGTGAGACCGTTGGCCTCGGTTTTCGGCTACACTGACCTAAACGCACGGCCCCGGCTATCGGTGTGAAATCCAGCTACAGCTCGCAGCGGCCCTCGTAGGTCGCCTCGGTGATGTCATCGATGGCGGGGTCGTCGCCACAGACGGGACAGTCCGGGTTCGGTTCGATGGGCACCTCGTCGACCGACATCGAGCCGGCGTCGAATGCCAGCAGCCGGCCGGCAAGCGAGTCGCCGTAGTCCAGAGCGAGCTTGCAGACCTCGGTGGCCTGCAGGCAGCCGATGGTCCCCGGCAGGACCCCCAACACGCCGGCCGTCGAGCAGTCCGGGACCGTCCCCGCGGGCGGGGCTTTCGGGAACAGACACCGGTAGCAGGGCCCGTCGCCGGTGAAGGTGGTCACCTGTCCCTCGAAGCGGAAGACGGCGCCGTGGGAGAAGGGAACACCGGCGAGCGTGCAGGCGTCGTTGACCAGAAACCGGGTGGCGAAGTTGTCGGAGGCGTCGACGACGATGTCGTAGTCATCGACGAGGTCGGCGTTGTCGGCCGAGAAGCGCAGCTCGTGGGTGTCGACGGTCACGTCGGGGTTGAGGTCGGCGACAAAGTCGCGGGCGCTCTCGACTTTCGGCCGGCCGACGTCGCTGTCGGCGTGGATGACCTGGCGCTGGAGGTTCGACCGTTCGACGGTGTCGTCGTCGACGATGCCCAGCCGGCCGATGCCCGCGGCGGCGAGATACTGCAGGGCGGGGGACCCGAGCCCGCCGGCCCCCACGACGAGCACGTCGGTGTCGAGCAGCGCCGCCTGCCCCGCCGGCCCCACGTCGTCCATGATGATGTGACGGGAGTAGCGGTCGAGCTGTTCGGGGTCCAGGTCCGGTCGCATAGCGGCGTGTTGGCCACCGGTCGGTATAAACAGCGGGATGAGCGACAGTGTCCCCGGACAACCGGCGCCGGGATTTATTTTTCGTGCCCCCATGTACGGGACATGGGAAACAGCGGGACCGACGCGGGCGGCGCCGGCCGGCTCCCCGTCCGGCCGCCGAAACCGGGGACGGCGATGAGCGTCGTCGTCTTGCTGTTCGGTCTCGCCATCGTCTGCGTGGGGGCCTACTCGTACGTGAGCGACTCGGCGAGGCTGGACGGGAGAGTGACAGTCACCGCCGAGGTCACCGGGGTCGGCGTCGAACAGGTCGAGGGGTCGCGTGGCAGGGAGGCGTACGTCCCAGCCGTACAGTTCCAGTACCGCTTTCGGGGGACAGGCTACACCTCGGACAGGCTCTATCCGGGGCGTTCCCAGCCCCAGTACGACGACAGAGCGACCGCGCGAGAGCGCGTGTCGGCGTACGCCGTCGGCGAGCGCGTGACGGCGTACGTAGACCCCGAGGCGCCGGGGGCGGCGTTCCTCGAAGACGCCAGGTCGGGCCAGGCGACTGGCGCCGTTATCGTCGGGGCCATCGTGTCGCTGGTCGGGGGTGTGGGACTCTACCAGGCGCGAGCGGAGTCCCGCGCCCGGCAGTCGCTGTGAGGGGCGCGTGTCGGCGCCGCCGTGGGCCGGAAGCGAATCCGTCGCTGGCGGACACAGCCGCCCCGCGGCTGGAAGCGGGCAGTCGGAGACCCGACAGCAGCGGGGTCAGCAGTCGTAGAGGTCGCGGTACTTCGCGTCGGCGTAGTCGAGGAAGTGGTCGGCAGTGAACGATTCGCCGGTCGCCTCGCGCACGAGGTCGTCGGTCTCGTAGCGGGCGCCGTGGCGGAGGACGTGCTCGGTGAGCCAGTCGTGGATGGGGTCGAAGTCGCCCTCGCGGACGAGCGCGTCCACGTCGCCCACGTCGGCCCGGAGGTGGTGGTCCAGCTGGGCGGCCAGGACGGAGCCGAGCGTGTAGGTCGGGAAGTAGCCGATGGCGCCGTTCGTCCAGTGGATGTCCTGCAGACACCCCGCCGCGTCGGTGTCGGGTCGCACGCCCAGATACTCCTCCATCTTCTCGTTCCAGACCTGTGGCACGTCCTCGACGGCCAGGTCGCCCCGGATCAGGTCGCGCTCGATCTCGAACCGGAGGACGATGTGCATGTGGTAGGTGAGTTCGTCCGCCTCGACGCGAATGAGGTTGTCCGGGTGAACGGTGTTTGCGGCCTCGTAGAACTCGCGTGGCGTCGCGTCGGTGCCGAGGCGGTCGTTGGCCGTCGCCCCGAAGTGCTCCCAGAACGGCTGCGAGCGCCCGATATGGTTCTCCCAGAAGCGCGACTGGGACTCGTGGACCGAGAGGTCCCGGTTGTCCCCCAGCGGCGTGCCGTACTCCTCCCGGGGCAGCCCGAGCGTGTAGGTGGCGTGGCCGAACTCGTGGACGGTCGAGCCGACGGCGTCCATGGGGTCGTCGGGTTTGAACCGCGTCGTGACGCGGGCGTCGAACTGCGTCCCGGTCGAGAACGGGTGTGGCGCGGTATCGAGCCGGCCGTGGTCCCAGTCGTACCCCAGCGTGGCAAGGGCGTCCTCGACGAGTTCGTGTTGGGTGTCGTCGTCGTAGGTCCCGCTGAAGGGGTCCGCGAGCGTCACATCGCTGTCGGCGATGTCGTCGATGAGGGGGACGAGTTCGTCCCGCAGCGTCGTCAGTACCTCCTCGGCGGTGTCGATACCGAGATAGGGTTCGTACTCCTCGAAGAGGACCTCGTAGGGGTCCCGGTCGGGGTCGATGGCGGCGGCGTACTCCCGGCGGAGCTCGACCATCTCTTCGAGCGTGTCGGCGAACATGCCGAAGTCGTCCTCGGCCTTGGCTTCCTCCCAGACGGGCAGGGCGTTGGAGGACGCTTCGGAGATGCGCTCGACGAGGTCCGAGGGGACCCGCACCGCCCGCTCGTGGTCCCGGCGGACCTCGCGGACGACGGCCGCCTGCTCGGCGTCAAGGTCGGCCCCGTCGAGTTCGTCCAGCCACGCCCCCAACTGGTCGTCGGTCAGCAGGTCGTGGTGCAGCGTCGAGAGGGCCGAGGACTGCTTGGCGCGGGCGGGGGTCCCGCCTTCGGGCATCATCACCTGCTGGTCCCACTGGAGGACGCTCCCGGCGTCGGAGACGTAGTGGAGCTGTCGGACGTGCTCCAGGAACTGCTCGTAGGTCTCGGTCGTCGTTGCCATGGCGAGGGGTTAGACTGGCGGACCTATAGACGCGTTGCCGGCGGAAACACTTCCGGCGGGCCGGTACAGGACACCTCGTTTTCATGTAAATTAAGAATTGTTTGGTTTGGCCGACAATATCCTGCCGATTTGAACAACTTTAATAATCTAAAGCGACGGATTTCTCGCATGAGCAAGTCCAACCACGAGTGGTGGCCGAACCAGTTGAGCCTCGATATCCTCGACCAGAACGCCCGCGACGCCGGGCCGATGGACGACTTCGACTACGCGGAGGAGTTCCAGAAACTCGACCTCGACGCGGTGAAGTCGGACCTCGAAGAGCTGATGACGGACTCGAAAGACTGGTGGCCGGCCGACTACGGCCACTACGGGCCGCTTTTCATCCGGATGGCGTGGCACAGCGCCGGCACGTACCGCACCGCCGACGGCCGCGGCGGCGCGGCCGGCGGCCAACAGCGCCTCGCGCCGCTCAACAGCTGGCCCGACAACGCGAACCTCGACAAGGCGCGCCGTCTACTCTTGCCGATCAAACAGAAGTACGGCCGCAAGCTCTCCTGGGCCGACCTGATGATTCTTGCGGGGAACGTCGCCATCGAGTCGATGGGGTTCAAGACCTTTGGCTACGCCGGCGGCCGCGAGGACGACTTCGAGCCCGACGAGTCGGTCTACTGGGGGCCAGAAACCGAGATGGACACCCAGGAGCGATTCGACGAGCCCGGGGAGATAGAGAAGGGCCTCGGCGCGTCCGTGATGGGGCTCATCTACGTGAACCCGGAGGGTCCCGACGGGAACCCCGACCCGGAGCTGTCGGCGAAGAACATCCGCGAGACGTTCTCCCGGATGGCAATGAACGACAAGGAGACGGCCGCACTCATCGCCGGCGGCCACACCTTCGGGAAAGTCCACGGCGCGGACGACCCCGACGAGCACCTCGGTCCCGAGCCGGAGGCGGCGCCCATCGAGGCCCAGGGGCTGGGCTGGGAGAACGACTACGGCTCCGGGAAGGGCGGCGACACCATCACCAGCGGCATCGAGGGTCCATGGACGGGCTCGCCGACCGACTGGGACATGGGTTACATCGACAACCTGCTCGAATACGAGTGGGCGGCCCAGAAGGGCCCCGGCGGCGCCTGGCAGTGGCTACCGGTCGACGAGGAGCTGAAAGACACCGCGCCGGACGCCCACGACGACGAGGAGTCGGTCACGCCGATGATGCTCACGACCGACGTGGCGCTGAAGCGTGACCCGGACTACCGCGAGATAATCGAGGAGTTCCAGGAGAACCCGATGGAGTTCGGGATGAACTTCGCGAAGGCCTGGTACAAACTGACCCACCGCGACATGGGCCCGCCCTCCCGGTTCCTCGGTCCCGAGGTCCCCGAGGAGGAGATGCTGTGGCAGGACCCGCTGCCCGACGCCGACTACGACCTCATCGGGGACGCGGAGGCCGAGCGCCTCAAGTCGGACATCCTCGATACGGACCTCTCGGTCCCACAGCTCGTCAAGACCGCCTGGGCGTCGGCCTCGACGTACCGCGACAGCGACAAGCGCGGCGGCGCGAACGGCGCCCGCATCCGTCTGGAACCACAGCGGAGCTGGGAGGTCAACGAGCCCGAGCAGCTCCGCACCGTCCTGGAGACCCTCGAAGGGATTCAGGCCGAGTTCAACGACTCGCGGGACGACGGGACGAAGGTCTCGCTCGCGGACCTCATCGTGCTGGGCGGTAACGCGGCCGTCGAGCAGGCCGCGGCCGAGGCCGGCTACGACGTGTCGATTCCTTTCGACCCGGGTCGGACGGACGCCACGAGCGAACAGACCGACGCCGACTCGTACGAGGCGCTCAAACCGAGCGTCGACGGGTTCCGGAACTACATCCGGGACGACGTCGACCAGCCGCCCGAGGAACTGCTGGTCGACAAGGCCGACCTGCTGGACCTGACGCCGTCCGAGATGACGGTGCTCGTCGGCGGCATGCGCGCGCTGGGCGCGAACTACCAGGGTTCGGACCTGGGCGTCTTCACCGACCAGCCGGGGACGCTGACCAACGACTTCTTCGTGAACCTGCTGGACATGGACACGGAGTGGGAGCAGGTCTCGGAGAACGTCTACGAGGGACTGGACCGCGCCACGGGCGAGGTCAAGTGGGAGGGGACCCGCATCGACCTCATCTTCGGTTCCCACTCCCGGCTTCGGGCTATCGCGGAGGTCTACAGCGCCGACGACGCGGAGGAGAAGTTCGTCCGCGACTTCGCGGAGACGTGGGCCAAAGTGATGCGCCTCGACCGCTTCGACCTCGAATAATCGTCGTCGGATAACCCGTATCCTGTTTTCCGGGCTCTGGACGTGCCCGTCGGGGCACCGCCCGACACGTCGGCGGTCCCGATTTCCTCTCCTGTTGAAGCGACAGAACAGTCACGGCCGCGGGCAGGGAAGTGCCGTCCCGCGTTTCAGGCCGGAGTCACCACGACGAACGGCGGGCCGCGCTACCACTCAGCAGATCGTCTCTGCTGACCCGAGTCTCGCCTGTCTCGATGTCCTCGTCGGCGGCGACCTGTCCGCCCACGTCGACCGGCCTCTCCCGACAACCAGCGTCGCCCCCGGCTCGTCAGACGATACTGGGGGCAGGTCGCCGGAGTGACGCGGTCATTCTCGGCGGACGAACACCACCGGGCAGGGCGCTTCGAGGAGTACGTCCTGGGTCGCGGACCCGAAGACGGCTTTCCCCGCCGGTGACCGCTTCGCCCCGCCGATGATGAGAAGGTCCGCGTCGGCCGCCATGTCGACGATACTGCTCGCGTGTTGTCCGACGGCCGTTCGGAGTTCGTAGTCGACGCCCGCCTCGTCCAGCTCGGCGGTCATCGAGCTGAATGTCCCGTGTTCGCGCGCTATCTCCGCGGACAGGTCCCCGGTCTCGTCCGCGAGCCCCAGGCTGGCGAGTGCGTTGTCGTATTCCTCGTCGGTGAATATCTGGCCGACGATGACGCGGGCGTTTGCCGGCTTCGCGATGTCGGTTGCCGCCTCTGCGAGCTTCGTGCCGTGCCCCTCGTCACCGGGCCGACCGACGAGGAGTACCGTTTCAAGCGCCATGTATCAATGATACACAGCTCGGATTGTAAACGTACCGGTACTGCCGTCCCGGTACTGCCAGTCGCCGGCCGACAGAGCGGATGAAACCCGAAGCGAGGGAGGAGCCACGCGCTGGCCCGCACCTGCGAGACGGGGGCCGAACTGACAGCGAGGGGCAGCCAAGCGGTTATTCGCCGCTGTCCCGTTGCTGGGCGTCGGCGACGGCGACGCCGGCGAGGTTGACGATGTCTTTGACCTCGTCGCCGCGCTGGAGGACGTGGGCCGGCTTGTCCATCCCAACGAGCATCGGGCCGATGGCCTCCGCCCCGCCGAGCCGCTGGAGGAGCTTGTAGCCGATGTTACCCGCTTCGAGGTTCGGGAAGATGAGGACGTTCGCGGGCCCCTCGAGCTCGGAAAAGCCGTAGGTCCCGGCGAGCATCTCCTCGACGACGGCGGTGTCGGCCTGCATCTCCCCGTCGACGTCGAAGTCGACCTGGGGGTCCTCGTGAAGCATCGAGACGGCGTTTCGCGGTTTCGCGACGCCGGCGTTGTCGACGCTCCCGAAGTCCGAGTACGAGAGCAGCGCCGCGCGCGGTTCGACGTTGAACCGGCGGGCGAGCTCCGCGGTGTGTTTGGTCACCTCCGCCAGCACCTCGGCGGAGGGGTCGAGGTTTACGGTCGTGTCCGCACAGAAGATGACGCGGTTCCGGAAGGTGAGCATGTAGACGCCGGCGGCGTAGTCGGCGTCGTCGGCGGTGCCGATGACCTCCAGGGGCGGACGCAGCGCGGACGGGTACTGGTGGGTGAGCCCGCTGAGCATCGCGTCCGCGTCGTCCATCTCGACCATCATACTGGCGAAGTAGTCCGGGTCACTGCGGACGAGTTCGGCCGCTTCCCCCTGGGTGAGTCCCTTCCGTCGGCGACGCCGGTGCAGTTCCGCCCCGTAGTGGCCCCACTCGTCGTCGGTCGGGTCCGCGACGGCCGGCTCGAAGTCCAGCCCGAGCTCGTCGACGGTCCGTCGGATCTCCGACGCGTCGCCGACGAGAACGGGGTCGGCGATGCCCTGCTCTGTCATCTGGTTTGCCGCCCGGATGATCCGCTCGTTTTCCCCCTCGGCGAGCGCGACGCGTTTCGGGTCCGACTTCGCCTTGTTCAGGACGACCCGCATCATCTCGCGGGACTTTCCGAGTCGGGCCTCCAGTTGCTCGCGGTAGTCATCGAGGTCGAGCTCCCGGCGCGCCGTGCCGCTTTCCATCGCCGCCTCCGCGACGGCGGGTGTCACCTCGTAGAGGACGCGCTGGTCGAGCGGTTTCGGGATGAGGTAGTCGGGCCCGAACTGCAACACGTCGTCGTCGTAGGCCTTGACGACGGCGTCGGGGACGTCCTGCCGGGCGAGGTCCGCGAGCGCCTCTGCCGCGGCTCGTTTCATCGGCTCGTTGATTTCGGTGGCACGCACGTCAAGCGCCCCGCGGAAGATGAAGGGGAACCCGAGGACGTTGTTGACCTGATTGGGGTAGTCAGAGCGGCCCGTCGCCATGATGACGGTGTCGTCTCGGGCGTTTTTGGCCGCCTCGTACTCGATTTCGGGGTCCGGGTTAGCCATCGCGAAGATGACCGGGTCTTCGGCCATCGACCGGACCATCTCCGGCGTGACGATACCGCCGACGGAGAGCCCGACAAACACGTCCGCGCCGGCCATCGCGTCCGCGAGGTCGCCGTCGTCGACGCCCCGTGTGAACGGTTCGATGTACTCGTTCAGTTCGCCGGCGGACGCGCGCCGCTCCGACAGAACCCCGCCTTCGTCACACATCGTGATGTTCTCGCGTGGAATGCCAAGCGAGACGTAGAATCGGGCCGTCGCCGTCGCGGCCGCGCCCGCCCCGGCGAAGGTGACCTGCAGGTCCGACAGCTCTTTCCCGGTGATTTCGACCGCATTGAGCAGGGCCGCACCCGAGATTATCGCGGTCCCGTGCTGGTCGTCGTGGAAGACGGGGATGTCCATCCGCTCACGGAGGCGTCGTTCTATCTCGAAACACTCGGGCGCGCGGATGTCTTCGAGGTTGATACCGCCGAAGGTAGACCCCATGCCCGCCACCGCCTGGACGAACGCGTCGGGGTCGTCGAGGTCCAGTTCGATGTCGAAGACATCGATGTCGGCGAAACGCTTGAACAGGACGCCCTTGCCCTCCATCACCGGCTTCGACGCCTGCGCGCCGATGTCGCCGAGCCCGAGGACGGCCGACCCATTCGAGACGACGCCGACGAGGTTGCCCTTCGCCGTGTAGTCGTACGCCCGGGTCCCGTCCTCGTCGATCTCCCGACAGGGCGCCGCCACGCCCGGCGAGTACGCGAGCGAGAGGTCCCGCTGTGTGCTCGTCGATTTGGTCGTCGAAATCTCTACCTTGCCCGACGGCGGCCGCCGGTGGTATTCGAGTGCGTCTTCTTCGAGTGTCATTGTGTTGTGTCTCCGTTGTGAACCGCGTCGTCATACGGTCGGCGTCCCGTGCCGATATCGCCGGTTCCGGGACACCGATTACCACAGCAGTCCGTCTCAGTCATCGGACGAGCAGCTGCAGGCGGTTGTGTCGCCGCTCCCGGCGGTCGTCGGAGCGGGTGTGCGAACGACTCGAACGACGAAGACCGCCGATATCGCCGTCATGCCGGCCAGTAGCAGCCAGCTCGCTCTGTAGCCGATCCACTCCGCGAGATAGCCAAACGCCGGCGGGGCAAGCAACGCGCCGGACGTAAGCGCCAGCTGGCCGCCGGCCGTGGCGCCACCCATCTTCTCGTTCGGGACGAGCGTCGCCATACAGGAGTAGTAGACGCCGGTAAAGCCAAGCACGAAGAATCCGAGGGCGATGAAGGCCGCTATCGCAGGCACGCGCCCGTCGACGAACGCGACGGCCACGAACAGCACGGCGCTCCCGAGGGCCTGGACGAGGAGAATCACCCCGATGCGTCGGCGCGGTTCGCCGGGCAACGCGTCGCTGAGCCAGCCGGTGATAATCCGGCCCGCGCTGCCCGATACCTGTAGCCCGGCGAGAACGAGCCCGCTGAGCGCGACCGACAGGCCGACGGACTCCTCGAGGTAGATGATGGTGTAGCCGACGGTGGTAAAGAGCGCGGCACCGAGGAACCACCCGGCAAGACAGAGCGACCGGTACGGTCGGTTCCGAAACAGGGTCCCGAAGTCGGGAAACTCCATCGTCCCGTCCGTCGTCGTGGGGGTGTAGCTCAGCGCGAACAGGAGCGCGACCGCGACGCCGAGCCCGGCGGCGATGTAGAACCCGGCCTCCCACGCGAAGACCGCGGCCACGTTCGTCAGGAGCACCGCGCTGACGCCGCTTCCCGCGGTGACGCCGACCTGTTTGATGCCCGTCGCGAGGTTCTGCCGCCCGACCGGGACGTTGCCGAATATCGCCTTGTTCGTGCCGGGTATCGCCGTGCCGTACAGGGCACCGAGGACGAAGACGCTCCCCAACAGTGCCACATACGTGCCCGCAAGCGGGACGAGCAGCGCGCCACCGGCGAGGCCGAGGAGGCCCGCAGTGAGGGTTTTGTGTTCGCCGTACCGATCCGTGACAGCGCCAAGCGGGAGCAGAAACACCGCGTAGCCAAGCGTGAGCCCCGTCACCACGAGTCCGACCGCCGTGCCGCTGAGACCGAACTCGTCGCGGAGAAACGGCGTGGCGGCGAACACGGCGTAGTAACAGATACTCGCGGCGAGTTGCCACAGGAAGACGAGCGAAATCGTTCGGCGATGGTTCATATCGGATAGCTATCGTCGTATCACCAGAGGAACATCGGCCAGACGAAGGTAAACAGAAGCCAGATAAGCCCCGTCAGCACCGCCGTCATGAGGATGTTGAGGATGATGCCGGTTCGCAACATGTGGTTTTGCTTGATGTACCCGCTCCCGAAGACGATAGCGTTTGGCGGGGTCGCCACGGGGAGCGCGAACGCGAAGCTGGCCGCAATCGTGCCGGCGACCGAGAGGAAGATGGCCGTCTTGAACTCCGTCAGGCCGACGGTGGCCGCGAAGACGCTCCCGAGGCCGATGAGTATCGGCGCGAGGATAGTCGCCGTCGCGGTGTTGGAGGTCATCTCGGTCAGGAACACGACCAAGAGCACGACGGCGGCGATGATGAGCACGATCGGCATCCCGGTGAGACCGCTGAACACCGTGTTGGCGATCCACTCCGTCGTGCCGGTGTTTGCCAGCGCATCGGCCAGCGCGATACCACCGCCAAACAGCAGGAGCGTCCCCCAGTCGATGTCGACGAGTTCGTCCCACTCCATGGTGTCGGCCAGCACGAGCGCGGGGATAGCCATCACACCAACCATCACGTAGTAGAGGATCCCCTGATGGCCTTCGAGACCGAACACCGTCATCCCGCTACCGCCAAAGAGCGTGGTCATCCACGTGCTCGGCAGATACGGCTCCAGAAACGTCCCGAGACCGCCCAGCACCCAGAGACCGGCCGTGACGCCGAAGATGACCGCGACGCGGCGACCTCGCGGGTCGAGGTCGTCCTCGTCGTCGAGGTACGCCTGGGCCTGTGCCTGTGCCTCGTCGACGTTGTCTATCTGTGGCGGGTACAGAACGTACGTGAGGAGATACCAGACGATGGGCAGTGTGACAAAGACCACCGGCAGCCCGATGAGCAGCCAGTCGGCGAAGCCGATCTCGTAGTCCAGAATCGCGTTGAGTTGCCCGACGAGCACGGCGTTGGGCGGGGTGCCGATTATCGTCCCGACGCCGCCGATACTGGCGGCGTAGGCCGTCCCGAGCAACATCCCGATCTGCATGTTGGTGAAGTCGTCCGCGGTTTCGATACCGGCGGTTCCGAACCCGCCGTCCGTCATCGCCCCCGAGGCGGCGTCGTCCGGGGACTCGTCCCCGACGGCTGCGACACTCTCACTGCCGAGCACCTGTGTGAGGACGCCGACGGCGATAGGTGTCATCATGGCCGTCGTCGCCGTGTTCGAGACCCACATCGACAGCCCCGCAGTGGAGATCATGACGGCACCGATCAGGCGACGCGGCGAACTCCCCATCTTCGCCATGGTGTACAGCGCGATCCGGCGGTCGATGTCGTATTTCTGGAGGGCGTTTGCCAGCATGAACCCCGCCATGAACAGGAAGATGAGGTGGTCCGCGAAGCCGACGAGCGCGGCGTCCATGTCGTCGTAGACGCCGGTGGCAGTGAGCAACACCGGAATCGACAGCGCCGTCACGGCCAGGGGCATCGTGCCGGTTACCCACAGCGACCCGGCGAAAAACATCGTCGCGAGCGTGTACTGGCCAGCCAGCGAGAGCCCTTCCGGGGTCGGTGCGACTGCGATGAGTATCGTCCCGAGAGAGGCGAGGGCGAATTTCCCCAATCGCTGCTGTGCCTCACTCAGCGTGCGGTGTATCATTGATACAGCCGTAATCTCAAGCCGTCGCTATTAAGCTTTGTGGAGGACATGAATGATGAATGGTTATGTTACTAGAAGCTGGTAACTATCGCCTCGACCTGCTCCCGGGTGAGGTCAGCGGTGTACAACTCGAATAGGACCCGACGGCGGGACTGGGACAGGCCGCGCGTGCCGTTTTCGAGCATCGAGAGGTGCGCCTGCATGAGGTCGTCGACCTCCCGTTCGACGCCCCGCTGCTCGTACCCGGCGGCGACCCGGAGGAGTCGCCACGCCATCGGGGAAACGTCGTCTATGTCGGCATATTCGACAGAGTCTGAGTCATCTGTTGCCACAGTTTTCACCACCGAGTCCGCACGGACAGCTCGGACCCCGGTCTGGCTCCGAGGCGCGTGTGCGATAGACTCAATCAATCCGCAGTAGGGACAGCCATAATTTAAATGGTGTTGCTTGGTGGCCAGCGATAGGCAAGACGGGCGCTGGGCCTCGCCTCGGTGCCGGTACTGCGTGCAGCCGCTCACCCGGTCCGGTCTCGGGCAGTAGACCGGCGGGGGAGATGACACAACATAAATGTCGCTGTCGACGCGACTGCGGGTGTGCCCCTGTTACAGTTTGACATCGCACGGACGCTATCGGCGGCGAAGAAGACATCGTTCGCCGAGCGGGTGACGGAGCTCTACACGACCGAGATGGCGACCACCGGCGGCCACGTCGCGGTCACCATCCGGGAGCGCGAGCCAAGCGAGATGCACCTCGGACGGGCTGTCGACGGGCCGCTCCTCTTTCTCGACGCCGAGATCCGCCAGGGGCGCTCTTTCGACCAGAAGCGAGCGTTCGCGCTCGCCACGATGGAGTACGCGGCTGACGAGTTCGACATCCCGGACGAGAATATGAAAGTCGTCTTCACCGAACACCCCGGACAGGCGATGATGGGCGTCGACCGCGTCGGCGACGAGTGGGACCCGGAGAACTGAACCGGTCGCCGACAGCACGCGGGCCCTGCTGTGACCGACGATTGCCGATACCACTGCGTGGTCCCGCGAGAGTGCCACCAGCCCGGCACAGACTGTTCAATCGTAGAGTTTGCCCGCCGGTTCCGCGCGGAATACTTTATGCTCGTTTGCCATATCCCGAGCTGCTGTAGATATTTACTACTATCACAGTCCTATCAATCTTATTAGTATAGGGAGCGGCCCCTCTCGTACGGATGCAACAGCCATCGGTACCAGCCACGGACTACGTGGCTGCGCTACCAGACCCGGAGACGGCCGACAACGTGGCGTACAATCCGTCGTTGAATCAGCTGCGGGAGTTCTCACAGCACCTCGAAACGACGACCGAGTTCGGCTCGCCCTCGTACGTGAGCCGGGAGCGGTCGCGGAACGCCGAGCGGACGAAAAACACCGTCGACCACGAGTTCGGCCCGGCGGACTACGAGCTCGTCGACGACGCCCTCTCGGCCCTCGACGAGATGGAGCTGGTCTGTCTGGACCGACAGATGGGTCGCCACCCCGACAACACGTACGTCTGCCGGTACTACGTGCCCAAAGCGTACAGCCGCATCGCGCTCGGCTGGGCGAAGCTGTTCGAACCCGTCGAGAGCGAGCGCGAGCCGGACTTCCACACCGTCCAGCTTCCGGACCACGAAGAGGCCGGCGTTCGCGTCTTCCCGGACGAGGGGTTTACCGCCGTCGTCGGCAGCGACTACACCGGCGAAGCCAAGAAGTCGTTTCTCAGGCTGTTCATGTACTACGCGAAACGCCAGGGCGGGCTCGGCCTCCACGCGGGGAGCAAACGGGTCGAACTGGCAGCCGAGGACGGGCGCGAAACCGTCGGCCAGCTGTTTCTCGGGCTCTCGGGGACCGGCAAGTCCACGCTGACCGCCCACGGGCTGTGGCTCGACGACCCCGAGGGCGCGACGATGCTCCAGGACGACGTCTGTGCGCTGGGCCCCGACGGGACCGTGGCCGGCAGCGAAGGCCAGGGGCTGTTCGTCAAGACCCACGGCCTCGACAGCGAGACCGAACCCGCGATGTACGACGCGGTGACCGACGAGTCGGCGGTGCTGGAAAACGTCGCCGTCGACGAGGACGGGACGGTCGATTTCGACAGCGACCGCTACACGACGAACGGCCGGGCCGTCATCCAGCGCGAGCGGCTCTCTTCGGCCGGTGAGGAGATCGACCTGCCCGAGGTGGACCAGATATTCTTCATCACGCGCAACCCGGCGATGCCGCCGGTCGCGAAGCTCACGCCGGAAGAGGCCGCGGTGGCGTTCATGCTCGGCGAGTCGGTCCAGACGAGCGCCGGCGACCCGAACGCCGCCGGCGAGTCGATTCGCGTCGTCGGGACGAACCCCTTTATCATCGGGTCGGAAGGCGAGGAGGGCAACCGGTTCCGCGAGCTGATCGCCGACCTCGACGTGGACTGTTTCGTGTTGAACACCGGCAGCGTCGGCCCGGTCGACATCGGAGTCGAAGAGACGGTGACGCTGTTGCGTGGTATCGCGCGGGAGTCGCTCGACTGGGAGCGCGACGAGACGACGGGACTCACCGTCCCGACTGCCGTCCCCGGAATGGACATCGACGAGTTCGACGTCGCGACGGCCCTGTCCGACCCCACGTCGACGCTCGCCGAGCTCCGGGACGAACGCGACAGATATCTCGCTCAGTTCGACGACCTCGACCCGGCGATCAGGGACGCCCGGTACTGAACCGGGCGGCGGCCCCGTTCGAGACACGACGTTCGGCCGGTGGCACAACAGAGGGCGTGTAGGCGGGTGTTTTTCTAAATCAGAAGTACTACTACGGATTGAGTAAAAAATATTTGCGAAATGCGAAACTACTATCAGTCATCGTCGTGAACACGCTACTATGCTCCACGTGGGCATCAACGGCTTCGGAACCATCGGCAAGCGGGTCGCCGACGCGGTTCGACTACAGCCTGATATGACGGTCGCTGGCGTCACGAAACGCTCCCCGAACTTCGAAGCGGTCGTCGCACACGACCGCGGATACGACCTCTATACGGCCGACGAGGACAGCCGAGCGCAGTTCGAGGCTGCCGACGTTCCGACCCAGGGCGTGGTCTCGGACCTCGTCGAGGCGAGCGACGTCGTCGTCGATGCGACGCCCAGCGGTGTCGGCGAGACGTACGCCGACCTCTACAGCGAGTACGAGACGCCGGCGCTCTTCCAGGGCGGCGAGGACGCCGACGTGGCCGAGGCGAGTTTCAACGCCCGGGCCAACTACGAGCGGGCGGTCGACGCGGAGTCCGCGCGCGTCGTCTCCTGTAACACGACGGGGCTGTCGCGGTTGTTCGCTCCCATTCGCGAGCAGTTCGGCATCGAGAAGGCCCGCGTCACCCTCGTCCGCCGCGGCGGCGACCCCAGCGACACGGGGCGGGGGCCGATCAACGACACGCTGCCCGACCCGGTCGAAATCCCCTCCCACCACGGGCCGGACGTGGAGACGGTGTTCCCCGACATCGACATCGACACGATGGGGATGAAGGTGCCGACGACGCAGATGCACACCCACTCGGTCAACGTCACGCTCGACGCCGACCCCACCGCTGCCGAAGTCCGGGACGCCCTGTCCCAGGAGTCCCGGCTCTTCTTGCTGCCAGAGCACCTCGATATCGACGGCGCGGGGAAGCTAAAGGAGTACACCCGCGACGCCGGCCGCCCGCGCGGCGACGTCTGGGAGAACTGCATCTGGGCCGAATCAGTGACAGTCGAGGACGGGGACCTCTATCTGTTCCAGGCGATCCACCAGGAAGCCGACGTTGTCCCCGAGAACATCGACGCGATCCGGGCGGTCTGTGGACGGACGACGAGCGCCGAGACGAGCATCCAGCGGACCAACGGGGCGCTCGGAATCGGGCAGGACCTGCTGGACCACGACACGGGCACCCGCCGGACCGGGAGTCCAGCCGACGACTGAGTGCCCGGCGGCGTGGACAGCGACCGCAGTCGCTTGTACTCGGAACGGTATTCAGACGCGCATTCTCGACGTGTGGCGTGCTGTACAGACAAGTACCGTCTCCGTAGACGGCGGTGGACGGGCCAGTGATGCGACCGCCCCCGTCACCGGCGCCACAGCCACGCCCCGGCACCCACCACCAGCCCGAGAAGCGCCGACCCGGTGCCGAAGCCGGGGCCCGACGCGCTCGTGGCGGGCGCCGCCGTCCCATCGGTCGCTGTCGTCGCCGTGGCGTCCCTCGCCGTCGGTGACGGCGTCGTCGCAGTTGCCGGCGGCCCCGACAGGTCGAAGGTGCCGACGACACCGGCGTGGTCCGAGGGCCACGCCCGGACCGTCTCGCCGTCGAGTTCGACCGCGGTGCGGTCGCCGGGCCGGTCGCCGACGCGGTCGATGGCCGTCGGCGTGACCGGCCCGCGGTACAGCACGGCGTCGATGCGGCGGTCGAGTAGCGACTCGTCGTTTTGCAGGTCCTTGGCCTGACAGCAGGTGGCGCCGCCCCCGTCGGACCGGAGCGCGGTATACGAGTCGGTCAGCGAACCGGTCAGCAGGTCGTAGGCCGCCTCGCCGGGGGCGCTGTTGAGGTCGCCACAGACGACCACCGGCCCCGTCTCGGGGAGGGTGTCGAGCAGCTCCTGGGCCTGTCGGCGCCGATATCGCGTCGCCGCCGACTCCAGATGCGTCGAGACGGCCCGGACATCGACGCCACCAATGGTCACGTCGACCGCGCTGTACCCCCGAGAGATAGTCAGCGTCCGGTCGCTGTCCGGAATCGGGAGTTCCAGCGCGTCGTCGTAAGTCCCCGCCTCGGGGTCTGCGGTGTCGAGGTCGCTCCGGACGAGAATCACGTCCCGGTCGGTGATGCGGAGGTCGACGGGGCCGTCGTCGGTCTCGGCGGGCAGCTCGAAATCGTTGGCCACCGACTCGGCGGCGACGGTGTAGTCGAGTCCCCGCTCGGCGAGAGCCGTCCGAATCAGGTCGAGAAGGTCGACCACCACGTCGGTGGCCGCCGAACTCGTCTCCGTCCCGTAGTCCCCCGGCTGCTGGCGCCGCAGCAACACTGCCTCCTGCAGGGCGAGCACGTCCGCGTCGGCGGTCTCGACCGCCGCGGCGATACGCTCGGCGCGGGCCGCGTACAGCTCGGGCTCGATGTCCCGGAGGAACCCGCCCGCGATCGACCGGACATCGGCCAGTGACTCCGCCCGCAACAGCCCGGCGACGTCGAATCCGAGATACGCGTTCTGTGTCATGACCGTCGCGACCGCCGACTGACCGGCGCTTGCGACACCGGTCACGCCGACGGTTCCGGCGGCGATGCCGGCGGCGCTACCGAGCAGTGTCCGGCGCGTGACTGGCGGGCGTGTGGCGTCCGACGAACGCATACAGCGAAAGTGTGAGCGGGGCGCGGAAATAATGTCGGTTGGCCTATAGTTGTGTGCGGCGTATCACCGCCGATAGTCGGTCAGCCGAGCCACTCGGTGACGACGCCGTCGTAGATGCGCCGGCACCGTTCCAGAACGTCGATAGCGACGCTCTCGTCGGCAGTGTGAGCCTCGCCGGGTTCGGCGGCGCCGACGACGATGCAGTCGGTCCCCTCGGCGGCGAGCCAGCCGGCGTCGGTCGCGTGGGGCTTGACGACGTGTTCCGGGGTCGCGTCCTGGGCCCCAGTGGCGGCCGCAAGCACCGCATCGGCGAAGTCGGCGTCGCCACAGGCCATCGGCGGGAGGTCCTGGTCGACCCGCCAGGTCACCCCGTCGATGGTCTCGACCCGGGACAGCGGCGCGCGCTCGCCCGGCACCGTCCGCTCATCGACGGTCGCCTCGCAGCGTTCGGGGACGACGTTCCAGGCCGAGCCGCCGTCGATCTCCGTGACGGCGACGCTGCCCTGAAGCTCGTGGCCCAGCACCTCGGTCGTCGGGAAGTCGAGGTCGCGGACGACATCGACCGCGTCGGTCGCCCGGTAGATGGCGTTCTCGCCGGCCTCGACCTCGCTCGCGTGGGCCGCCGCCCCTTCGGCGACGATGGTCGAGCCCCGACGGCCCTTGTGGGCGACGGCCACGTCGGTCACGCCGGGCGCGGAGTAGCCCGTCGACCCCTCCCCGACGACGGCGTAGTCGGGTTCGAAGCCGTCCGCGATGGCGGCCTGACACCCGACACCGCCCTGCTCCTCGCCGGCGAAGGAGGCAAAGACGAGTTCGCCGTCGACGGGAGAGCCGGCGGCAAAGGCCAGCATCGCGGCCGCGAGCGAGCCCTTCATGTCCGCGGTGCCCCGGCCGTAGAGGCGCTCGCGTGTCGTGTCACTCCCGCTTGCACGTTCCGTGGTCTCGCGGCGCTCGACCACGTACTCGCCGTCATCGACCTGCGACCCGTCCGGCGGCACCACGTCGTGGTGGCCGACCAGGGCGAGCGACCGGCCGCCCGACCCCTTGCGGGCGATGACGTTGCCGTGGTCGTCGTGCGTGACGGCGGCGTCGGTGTGGTCCCGGAGCCACGCCGTGACGAAGTCGCCGGCGGCCGTCTCGTCGTCGTGGCTCGGAATCGCGACAAGTTCCTCGGTGAGTGAGACGACGTCCATACCGCCCGATGGCCCCGGCGGGCCAAGAGTCCCCGTTTTCCCGTCGGCGCGTGGCCGGAGGCCACGACGGGGACCGTCGCCGTCCGGCCGCTGTCAGAGCGGAACGAAAAGTTTCACGTCAGCCACTGCGGATATACGAGTAATGAGCGTCACTGTCGCCGGCGCACTGGCCACCGCAGGAGCACTGGGCGTCACCCACGCTATCGAACCGGACCACGTCGCCGGCATCTCCTCGCTGACCAGCGAGTACGGCGACTCGCGGCTGTCGGCGCTGGTCGGCGCGTGTTTCAGCATCGGCCACGTCGCCCTGGTCGTCGCGTGGCTCGCCGTCGCATACGCGTTGCTGGGGCGAACCGAGTTCCCGCCGGTGTTCGACGCCGTCGGCACCGTCGGGGTCGGCGTCGTCCTCGGCCTGCTGGGCGCCGCGATGGCGCTTGGCGGCCTGCGCAGCGTCGTCCGCACGGGCGAACACGACCACGGGGACCGGAGCCACAGCCACCTCCACATCGCCCTGCCGGGCCTGGACCCGGCGAACCACGCCCACGACACCCGCGCCTACCTCAAGACCGGGCTGGTCGGCGCGCTGTTTACCCTCTCGCCGCCGGTGTCGATGATGGTGTTTGCGGCGACCCTGTTTCCCGAGTACGGGGTCGGCGTCGTCGGGCTGGCGGTCCTCACGTACGGCGTGGCCATCACCGCGACGATGAGCGCCATCGGTGCCGGGGCCGGGGCGGTGTTCGGGACCGCGCGGCAGTGGAGCGGCCGGGCCCACGCCGTCGCGAGGCTCGTCGCCGGCGTCGCTATCACGGCCCTGGCCGGCTCGCTGCTCGTCGACGGGGTCGCCCTGGTGGCGTAAGCGGCCAAACGCGGACACCGCGGCGCGTGGACTCCACACCCTTTTCACCGCCTGCGACATACCGGGGGTATGGAAATCGTTCCGGACACGAGCGTGGTCATCGACGGCCGCGTGTCCACACAGGTCGGCGCCGACGCCGACCCCGACAGCGAGGTCGACGGCATGGGCTTTGCGGGCGCGACGGTCGTCGTCCCCGAGGCCGTCGTCGGCGAGCTCGAAGCACAGGCCAACGACGGCCGCGAGACCGGCTGGGAGGGCCTCGAAGAACTGCAGGCGCTGGTCGAACTGGCCGACGAGGGCACCATCGACGTGGAGTACGTCGGGCGCCGGCCCGACGCCATAGAGAAGCGCGACGCCGGCGAGGGCGAGATAGACGCGCTCATCCGTGACATCGCCGGCGACCGCGGGGCGACGCTGGTGACCAGCGACGACGTACAGGCCGAGGTCGCCCGCGCGAAGGGGCTAGACGTGGAGTTCGTCGAGCCACGCGGGCGCACCGTCGACCGCCTGGAGATAGAGAACTTCTTCGACGAGGGGACGATGAGCGTCCACCTCAAAGTCGGCGTCAAACCCTACGCCAAGAAGGGTTCTATCGGCGACATGCACTACCAGCCCATCCGCGACGATGTGGCCACCGAGGACGAGCTGCGCGAGTACGCTGAGGACGTCCTCGACGCGGCCCGGGACTCCGCCGAGGGCTTCCTCGAACTCGACGGGCCCGGCATGAGCATCGTCCAGTTCCGGGACCTGCGCATCGCCATCGCCCGCCCGCCTTTCTCCGACGCCCGGGAGATAACCGCGGTGCGGCCCATCGTCAAGACCGAGCTCGACGACTACGAGCACGCCGACGAGCTGCGAGAGCGCTTTACCGAACAGCAACGTGGCGTCCTCATCTCCGGCTCGCCCGGGGCCGGGAAGTCCACCTTCGCACAGGCGGTCGGGGAGTTCCTCGTCGACTCCGATTACTCCGTCAAGACAATGGAGAAACCGCGGGACCTCCAGGTCGGCCCCGACATCACCCAGTACACCGCGCTGGGCGGCTCCATGGAGAAGACGGCCGACTCCCTGCTGATGGTCCGGCCCGACTACACCATCTACGACGAGGTCCGCAAGACCGACGACTTTGAAGTCTTTGCCGACATGCGCCTCGCAGGTGTGGGGATGGTCGGCGTCGTCCACGCCACCCGGGCCGTCGACGCCCTCCAGCGGCTCATCGGCCGCGTCGAACTCGGGCTCATACCGCAGATCGTCGACACCGTCGTCTACATCGAGGCCGGGGAGGTCCACACCGTCTACGACGTAAAGACCGAGGTCAAGGTCCCCCACGGCCTGATGGAGGAAGACCTCGCCCGCCCGGTCATCGTTGTCCGGGACTTCGAGACCGGCCAGCCCGAGTACGAGATATACACGTTCAACCGCCAGGTCGTCACGGTGCCGCTCAACGAAGAGGAGGACAGCCAGGACTCCGGCGTCGACCGCCTCGCCAAACAGGAGGTCGAGCGCGAGATTCGCTCCATCGCGCGGGGCCACGTCGACGTGGAACTGCGCGGTCCGGACACCGCCGTCGTCTGGGTCGAGGAAGACGACATCCCGCAGGTCATCGGCAAGGGCGGGGGCCGCATCACCGACGTGGAGAACCGGCTGGGTATCGACATCGACGTACGCACCCTAGACGAGAAACCCACCGGGCCGTCGGGCGGCCCGCAGACGGACAGCGGCGGCCAGCAGGGCGAAATCGTCAACCCGGAGGTCACCTCCCGGCACGTCATGATTCCACTCAACGGCCACGCGGGCGACACTGTCGAGGTACAGGCCGACGGGGAGTACCTCTTTACCGCGACAGTCTCCCGCGGCGGCGAGATTCAGGTCTCCCGTGGCTCCGGTATCGCCGAGGAACTGGAGCGGGCCATCGACCGCGGGAGCACGATCACCGTCACCCCGTCGTAAGCATACGGCGAGCGTAGCGAGCCGTTTCATCGAATCAGAACGCAGTGAGGCGTTGGCTTTTCCACATTTTTCACGGAGCGGGTTGCGGACCCGTGGCCCGCAACCGTATGACGTGGCGGCTTCGCCGCCACGCTCGTCCCGTAGCGAGCGAGGAGGGGCGACGATGCAAAGGAGGATACTGGAGCGGGCCATCGACCGCGGCAGTACGATTACCGCCGTACTGTTTTTGAGTGTTCGAGCTGCATTTCTGTCGAATCTCGGCCCATATCGAAACGTTCGTTCCGCAAGTCTCTCTGTACCAATAGAGGTTGGTAGTGTTTAAGGATATTACCAGACGTATGTCCACAGCTCTTTTGTACCCGTCTCTGCTGGGTAGTAACATGGCGGTGCACGAATCACACGCTGTCGAATCGACCGTTCCATCGGTCACCTCCGGGGTCTCGGAGATGACCGGCGACCGCTACTGCCGACACTGTAGCGAGATCGCGCTGGCGTACGACCCGTCGGCGAACCGGGCGCGCTGTCGGTCCTGCGGGGAGCTCGCATGAGCGTCCGCCGAAGCATCCGCGCGTCGATCAGGAACCGCTCGGGGCGGGGCTGTGGGTTCTGTCGTACGCAGTCCGGTGGCCGGGGCCGGACCTGCCCGGCCTGTGCAGGCGAGACACGGTAGAAGAGCCAGACGAACGGGCGTATTCTCGTCTTCGGTCCGATGTGGCGTCTCAGTCGGAGATAGCGGGGTCGGCCTGTTCGGCCGGCGGCTCGCTCAGTTCATAGAGGTTCTGTCTGGCGTCGGCGAAGTAGACGTCCTCCTCGATAACGCCGACCTCGTCGAGTCGTTCGAGCGCGTAGCGGACTGTCCGGGCCGAGAGCATCGACTCCTCGACGATACCCTTCTGGGTCAGCGGCCCGTCGTACTCCAGTACCTTGTAGACGAGCTTCGCGCTGGGCGGCAGGTCCGTGATGCCCTCGCCATCGGTTTCCGTCATTAACTGCTACGAATGTCGCCGGATGCATAAAGATTGAGGAGTGGGTCGGCAGACGGGCGCTCGCGCAGGTTCTGTCCTGGAACCGCGCCCCTTTTGGTGGCGGGTCGTCGAACTGTGGGTATGGCAACGGAATCGGCGGACGGAATGAGTTCCCACATGCGGGGGCTCACTGTCACGACGATAACGGCGATCGCCGGTATCGCCGCGGCGTTCGTGTCGAACGCCGTGGCGAGCGGCGCGACCGACACGCTCGCGGTGCTCGTCGTTCTCGCCGCCATCTTCGTGCAGCTCCCGCTGTTGCGGGGCATCGGTATCCTCGACGACGACTTCTCGGGCAAGGACTACCTCTATATCTCCTTCATGACCTTCGCGCTCTGGTTCGTGTCGTGGGGGATTTTGCTGACAGCGGGGGCCTGAGATGGCCGACGACAGCATCGCAGTGGTCGACCTCGAACGCTGTCAGCCCGACCGCTGTAACTACGAGTGTATGAACTACTGCCCGCCAAACCGGAGCGGGAAAGAGTGTATCACGAAGCGAAGCGACACCTACGAGGAAGACGAGGAGTTTGAGGGCAAGCCCGACCAGGTCCGTATCTCCGAAGAGATCTGTCTCGGCGAGAGCTGTGGTATCTGTGTCAACAAGTGCCCGTTTGACGCCATCGAGATAATCAACCTCCCACAGGAGCTGGACGACGACCCCGTCCACCGCTACGGCGAGAACGCCTTCTCGCTGTACGGGCTCCCGTCCCCGGCCGAAGGACAGGTCACCGGCATTCTGGGTCCGAACGGCATCGGGAAGACCACCGCGGTCCGCATCCTCGCCGACGAGATGGCCCCGAACCTCGGCCAGTACGGCACCGAGCCCGGCTGGGACGAGATCCTCGATGAGTACCGCGGGACGGCCCTGCAGGATTACCTCGAACAGATGCGCGACGGCGACGTGACCGTCGCCCGGAAGCCCCAGTACGTCGACCGCATCCCCGACCAGTTCGACGGACCGGCGATGGAGCTGCTCGAACAGACAGACGAGCGGGGTGCCCTGGACGAACTCATCGACCGCACCGGCATCCGCCCGGTGGTCGACAACCACATCGACGACCTCTCGGGCGGGGAGCTACAGCGGGTCGCGCTGGTCGCGACGCTGGCGCGGGACGCCGACTTCTACTTCCTCGACGAGATAACGCCCTACCTGGACATCGGCCAGCGGATGACCGCCGCCCGGCTCATCCGGGAACTCGCCGAAGAGGGCGACCGGTCGATGCTCGTCGTCGAGCACGACCTCGCCATCCTGGACCTGCTTGCGGACAATATCAACGTCGCCTACGGGTCCCCCGGCGCGTTCGGTATCATCACGCCGCCCAAGTCCACGAAGAAGGGCATCAACCAGTACCTCTCGGGCTTCCTCGAAAACGAGAACATGCGCATCCGGCAGACGGAGATCCAGTTCGAGGAACACGCCCCACGCCCCGGCTCGACGGGCGACGTGGTCATCGAGTACCCCGAGCTCACGAAGTCCTACGGCGAGGGCGAGTTCAGCCTCGACGTCGAGGCCGGCACCATCCGCGAGAGCGAAGTCCTCGGTGTGGTGGGCCCCAACGGCATCGGGAAGTCGACGTTCGCGAAGATGCTCGCGGGCCGGCTCGAACCCACGAGCGGCGAAGTCGACAGCGAGCTCGACATCGCCTACAAACCGCAGTACATCGAGATCGACCAGCCGATGCGGGTCGACGCCTTCCTCTCCTCTATCACGGACGACTTCGGGAGTTCCTACTGGACCACCGAAATCGCCGACCCGCTCCAGCTCGATGCGGTGATGGAACAGCAACTCACCGACCTCTCCGGCGGGGAGCGCCAGCGCGTCGCCATCGCCGCCTGTCTCTCGAAGGACGCCGACCTCTACCTGCTTGACGAGCCCTCGGCCCACCTGGACGTGGAACAGCGAGTGATGGCAACGTCGGCGATTCGACGCTACGCCGAGAACCACGACGCGACGGCGCTGGTCATCGACCACGACATCTACATGATAGACCTGCTCGCCGACCGGCTCCTCGTCTTCGACGGCGAGCCCGCCAAGTCCGGCCACGCCGCCCCGCCACAGGGGATGCGCGAGGGGATGAACGAGTTCCTCGCGAACCTCGATATCACCTTCCGCCGGGACGAGCGCACCTCCCGGCCCCGCATCAACAAACCGGGGTCCCAGCTCGACCGGCAACAGAAGTCGGCCGGCGAGTACTACTACGCCCCCGACGAGAACTGACCGGCCGCCCCGGCCACCCACAGCATGGCACACAGCAGACGCACCGTCGTCGCCCGGGACCTGTTTGTCGGCACATCGAGTGTCGTGACGAGCGGACTGATAGCGTACTCGCTCGACGGTCCGACGGCGTGGTCGCTCGGGGCCGTCGCCGCCGCGGTCGGTGTCGTCGTCTTTGCGGTCGTCGACCGGAGCACCGCCGGGGCCTACGGGCTCACAGCCGGGCTATCGGGGAGCATCCTCGCGTTCGCCGCGGTGTTGTGGTGGCTCGTCCCCGGTCCGCCAGTTGCCGTGTTCCCACCGCTGCTTTTCGGATTGGGCACCGGGATGGCCTCGAACCGGCTGGTGTTTGGCGTCGTCTATCCGCTGCCGGAAGCGCGTCTGCGGCGGGAGAACCTCGCCTAGCCACTCAAGGCAGTTCGAAAGGGTGGAGAACACGTGGGCCGCGTCGGTGCGCGGACAGCCTACGCGGCGGGGTCGCTCGTATCGCCGGTCTCGGAGCCGTCGACGGCATCGTCGAGCCCGTCCGCGACCTCGTCGGGGTCGAACTCCTCGCCGGGCCGGAGCTCCCGGTCGGGGGAGTCCCCGTCTTGCGTTTCTGTGACCGATTCGTCGCCCGTGACCGCGACGAAGATGTCACCGAGCTCTGCGATTCGGTCGCGTGACTGACTCGTGCTCATTGCGATTGGTCATACAAGCTACGGGAACATACCAGCACAGCCTAACTCGTTAGGCACGTCGCCGTCCGGCGAATTACAGCACCGAGCGCTGGCAGGAGCCACACAGCGAGGACTCCTTGACGTCGACCTGTCGCACCGTCGGGGAGAAGTTCATCACGCAGCGCTTGTTGTCACAGTGTTCCAGCCCCAGGGTGTGGCCGATCTCGTGGACGACCTCCTTTCGGACGCGAGCGGAGAAGATGTCGCTTGCGGACTGATCAGAGAAGCCGCCGTCGGAGGAGGTCTGAAGCCGGTACGTGGAGATGACGCTCCCGGAGCCGCTGAGATACGCGAGTCCGAAGACGTAGTTTCGCCGGCGATAGAAGAGATCCTTGGGGGTGATAGCGATGTTCTTCTCGCCCGAGCCGACCCGTCGCGCGAGGTCTATGAACTCCTCGGCACGGTACTGGTCGCGGTCGCTGTGGTACGCACCGGCGGGGATCGACTGCGGTTCGTGCATAGAGACCTCACAGTCGTACGTCTCCCGGAGGCCCTCCGAGGCCTCGCGTTTCACGAGGCTGGAGACCTCGCCGACCGGTACGATGTCGACATGCATGCGAACCCATAAACACCACCGTGTCATAAGTTTCCCGCTGTGACTGACCCCGAGACGGCGCTGAGTAACCGACTGTCGGCGGTCGATTCCGTCGTCGAGGTCGGCGTGGGAAATCGGCCCGGCGTCGCCGCCAAACTGGTCGACCGAGGCGTCGACGTGACGGCGACGGACATCCGCGAGCGGTCGGTCCCCGAGGGGGTCCGGTTCGTCCGCGACGACGTGACCGAGCCGACGCTGTCGGTGTACGAGGGGACCGACGTGGTGTTCGCGCGAAACCTCCCGCCGGAGCTCCAGCGGTCGGTGTGGCGGGTCGCCCAGCGTGTCGACGCCGACTGCTGGTTCACCACGCTGGGCGGGGACCCGGCGGTCGTCCCGACCGACAGCGAGCAGTTGCCCGGTGGCGTGGTGCTGTACCGGGTCGTCGGCGGCCGGGAGCGGAGATAGCAAGGCGCTTCAACGAGCGCGTGGAGGTCCGAGTATGCAAGTGGACGCTGTCGTGCTGGACATCGACGGGGTGCTGGTGGACGTGGCCGACTCCTACCGGCGGGCCATCGTCGAGTCCGTCGAGGAGGTGTACGGCGAGACCATCGAGAAGGCGGCGATTCAGCGGTTCAAGGACGCCGGCGGGTTCAACAACGACTGGGAGCTGACCGACGCGGCGGCGCTGTTCGTGCTGACGGCCCGCGAGACCGACGTGGACGTGGCGGCCTTTACCGACGCTATCGCCCAGCAGGGCGGCGGCCTCGACGCGGCGAAAGCCGTCGTCCGGGAGCTGCTTGGCGACGACGCCGACGGCGTCCTGGCCCGGTGGGACCCCAGAGGCCTCCGCGAGGTGTTCCAGACGCTGTACCTGGGCGCTGACCTGTACCAGAAGTTGGAGGGCGGCGAACCGGCCTTCGACGCGCCCGGCTACATCAACGACGAGCCGGTGCTGGTGAGCGAATCGACACTAGAGGCGCTACAGGAGCGCTACGCGGTCGGCGTCGTCACCGGCCGCCCCGCCGCGGAGGCCGACATCGCGATGGACCGCGTCGGACTGGACATCCCCGACGAGCACCGGTTCACGATGGACGACTGGGCGGAGGGGAAACCCCACCCGCGCGCACTGTTGACGCTGGCCGAGCGCTTCGACGCCCGGCGAATCGCCTTCGCCGGCGACACGCTCGATGACATCGGGACCGCCGTCAACGCCGACGACGAGGACCCCGAGCGAGTGTACTACGGCGTCGGCGTGTTGACCGGCGGGCTGACCGGCGACGACGGCCGAGCGGCCTACGCGGGAGCGGGCGCGAGCGCCGTCGTCGAGAGCGTCGAGGACCTGCCCGAGTTGCTGGAGTGAGAGGACGGGCCCACCAGCCGTCCCCGGCGTCTCATACCGGGCGGGGGAAACAGCGATAGAGTCCACGCTCGCCGCCGCGAGAGACAATCCTCGTATTTCATGTAGGAGGAATATCGTACTGGCCAACGAGTGCTACGAGCTGGCTACCTCGCCGTCTTCGCGCTCGCCGCACTGGCGTGTTTCGGGAGCGTCCCCCGGGCGGTGCGTATCACCGACAGCGACACCAGGCGCGGACTCGTCGGGCTCCTCCTCTGTAGCGGCACGTGGGCCGCCGCCAGCGCTGGGCGCATCGCCGCGCCGTCCCCGACGCTACAACATGCGTCGTACATCGTCGGCCTGATCGTCGGGCTGGCGTCCGTCGGCGCGTGGCTGTACTTCTGTTCCGCCTACGCCGGCTACGACTACCACCACCAGCGGACCATCCGCCGGTTCTCCGTGGCGGTCTTTCTCGCCATCGTCGCGGTCAAGCTCACCAACCCCGCCCACTCGCTGTACTTTACGGCGTCAGTCGCGGAGGAACCGTTCCGACACCTGAGCATCGAGCTGTCGGTGATACACTGGACGGTCGCGGGACTGGCGTACACGCTCTCCGGCGTGGGGTTCTATCTCCTCTACGAGCTGTTCCGGGAAACCCGGCTCGAAACCAGACGTATCGGCTTCCTCGTCGGTCTCACTGGCGTGCCGGCCATCGTCAATATCGCCGGCGTCGCGTCGGTCGCACCCGGTGTCTTGCTGCCGTTTAGCTACGAACCGGTCGCCGTTGCCCTGTTTGCCATCGGGGTCCTGTACGTCGTCGACGAGACGTTCGTGGCCGTGCCGCGCCGCTGGCGGACCGAGTTCGTCGAGCAGTTTGCCGACCCGGTGTTGCTTGTCACGCGGGACGGGCGGGTCCGCGACTACAACCGCGTCGCTGTAGAGCGGTATCCGGCGCTCGACGGTGCCGTCGGGCGCCAGCTCGAAGCGGTCGCCCCGGAGCTACACGCAGTCGCCGCAGGGTCCGACAACGTCGTCGAAACCCGACACGACGGCGAGGCGACGTTCTACACGGTCCAGCGGACGCCGCTGGCGCGTGGTACGGACGCGGTCGGGGAAGTGCTCGTCTACAGGGACGTGACGGACATCGAGCAACAGCGCCGGGAGCGCAAACGCCAGAACGAACAGCTCAACGACTTCTCCGTGGCCCTCAACCACGAGCTGCGGAACGCTATCACGGTGTTGGGAGGGTTTCTCGACCAGGCGTCACAGTCGTCGACCCACGGGACGGTCGATTTCGATTCGACTGACGTCAGGCGTGCCGACGACGCGCTGTCGCGGATGCAGCGTGTCATCGAGGAGCTGACAACACTGGCACAGTACGGGCAGACAGCCGAGACGACCACGGAGTGTAAACTGGCCGCCACGGCCGAAACAGCCCGGGCTGGCGGGGAGTTCGGCTCGCTGCGCTACAGGGTCGAAACGGACGCGACGGTGGTGGCCAACCACCCGCGGCTGGAGGAGCTGCTACAGGAGGTGTTCCGGTTTGCCAGCGCGAACGGGGCGACGAGAGTGACTCTCGACGCGGCGGGGGATATCGTGACCATCACCGGCAACGGCGAGGCCCTCGCGCCGGGCGAGCGCACCGGCGCGCTGGAGTTTGGGCCGCCGGTGCCGGTCGGCGACGCCGAGATGGCCCTGCCCACTGTCCGACTGCTCGCACGCGTCCAGGGGTGGACGGCGGACATCGACCCCGACTATGACGACGGCGTTCGGCTCCGTATCCGCGGGGTCACCGTTCGGCCGGGGGCGGAGCCCGTGTCGGAGTGACTGCCACGGGACGGGCCGTCCGCTGGTCGGGTCGCCGCTGCGTGGCACAGACGGTGGCAAGCACATCCGGTCGCACAACGCTTATTCGCGGTTCGCCCTACCCCAGCATATGGACATCGCGTTACTCGGCGGCACCGGCGACATCGGCGAAGGGCTCGCCCTGCGCTGGGCGGACGACACCAACCACACGGTCATCGTCGGCTCGCGCGACGCCGAGAAGGCCGAAGCGAAAGCCACGGAGTACGAGGCCGAACTCGACAGCCGCGGCCGCGAGGTCGAAATCGCGGGCCTGGAAAACAGTGACGCCGCCGCCCGCGCCGACGTGGTCGTCACTGCGGTCCCGGCCTACCACCTCACGGACACCGTCGAGGCCGTCGCCGACGAGCTGTCCGACACCATCCTCGTCTCCCCCGCCGTCGGGATGAAACACGACGAGGACGGCTTCCACTACAACCGCCCCGGCGTCGGCAGCGTCACCGAGCTGGCGGCCGCGGCCGCTCCCGACGAAACCCCCGTGGTCGGCGCGTTCCACAACCTCGCGGCCGGCCGGCTGGCCGACCTCGAAGCGGACCTGGAGTGGGACACCATCGTCGTCGGCGACGACAGGGACGCCAAGGCCACGGTCTCGGAGCTCGCCGAGGCCATCGAGGGACTGCGGGCGCTTGACGGCGGCCCGCTCGCCAACGCCGCCGAAGTGGAGGGGCTGACCCCCCTGCTCATCAACGTCGCCCGCCACAACGACGGCCTGCACGACCTGGGCGTGCAGTTCCGCTAGCTGAGGCTGTGTTTTCTGGAGTTAAATAGATCTGTTACAGCCAGAAAGGGGCGTTGTCGGCGCTTCGCGCCGACTGCTCGGGAGACCTCCGGTCTCCCGGCGGCAAGCCACACGAAGGCGGACGACGCAAGGACCACAGCGAACGGAGTGAGCGAGGACCGCAGCGAGTCCCCCGAGTGTCGCTTGCCGGGACTTTCTGGCTGTACGGATCACTGCAACGCCACTTTCGACACCACGCACGAATACGCCTAGCCGCAATGTGGGAGGGATGCACACTGCTTTTGGCGACCCAAGCCTACGTGCGGGTGTGGCGTCCCCATACGAGATTCTCGGCGTCGACCCCGACGCGGACGAAGCCGAGATAGTCGATGCTTATCGGGAGCGCGTCAAGGAGACCCACCCGGACCAGGGCGGGTCGACGGAGGCGTTCCTGGCGGTGAAAACAGCCTTCGAGCGCATCGAGAACGGCTGGGAGCCCGGCGACGCCGTCCCCGAGCGCGACCCTCCCGGGGCGCAGGCGGAACCCGCAGACGACGAGCCGACCGAGCCCGAGCAACCGCCGGAGCCGGAGGGCGTCAAGGTCGAGTACCTGAACTACGAGGTGATGGCCGACCGGCTGTGGGAGCTGACCGACGACGACCTCTTCGAGAAGGCGGCCGACGGCGGCCTCGACCCCGAGGACTACGGGGAGTTCTACGTCAGAGACAGCGAGTCACTGCTGGAGGCCGCCGAGCGCCAGGGCTACGCCTGGCCCTTTGCCTGCCGCGGGGGCGCCTGCACGAACTGCGCCGTCGCCGTCGTCGAGGGAGAGATGCCCTCGCCGTCGAGCCACGTCCTCCCGAACGAACTCCACGACCGGGGCATCCGACTGTCGTGTATCGTCGCACCGGAGACGGACGCCAAAATCGTCTACAACGTCAAGCACCTGCCCGCCGTGCAGGACCTCCTGCTGCCGGCCAGCCGGTTCGAGGCCTCGTCGTCGACGGACTGAGCAGTCGCTATCGCGGGGCAGGGCCGATAGAAAGGGGTGAGTCTATGCCGAGGCCTGCGTCAGCGCGTCCTCGATGTCGTCGGCCTGCGTGACGCCGACGAAGCGCTCGACGATGCCGTCGTCGTTCTCGACGATGAGCGTCGGGAGCGAGCGGACCTGGTACTCGTTTGCCACGTCCTGTTCCTCGTCGACGTCTATCTTCTCGAACTCGACGTCGCCCCACTCCTCTTCGAGGTCTTCGAGAATCGGGTCCTGTGTCTTGCAGGGGCCACACCAATCGGCGTAGAAGTCCTTGAGCGTGACAGCCATGGTTCCTCTCAATCTAAACTGTGAGGTCGGATAAGGATTGTCCATGTGGGTACGGCCCGGACAAACCCGAAAAGCTTACTCCGGGTGAGAGCGGTGTTGCGGACATGAGCAGCGACAGCGGCGGACTGATGTCCAGTGCCGGCCTCGTCCGGTACTTCGACGCCGAAGACCAGAACACCATCCGCATCGACCCGCGAACTATCGTCGCCTTCGGCGTCCTCTTTGGCGCGCTCGTCCTCGTGCTGAACGCGATGATTCAGACCGGCGGGCTCTAGGAAGCGTCGCTTTTTCCATCGATACAGGCTGTTTTGCTGCTGGGTCAGCGAGGACTACCGAGAGCAGAAAGCCCCCTTTCGATCCCACCCATACCGGTTGGTCAAACAGCTACGGGCGGGACTGAGAGCGCGGGGGCTTTCTGGCTGTGTGCAGTCCGCCTCAGCACTCAAGTAGCGGCCCATCGTGACCACACGAACTCCAGTTTGCTTAATTGACCACACTACGATTCACCAGTATGCACTTCACGCAGCGCGAACAGGCCGCGCTTCGGGACGCCGGACTGGCGCAGGACGATATCGAGGCCGCCTCCGAGGCCGTGGTCGAGGCCACGGAGGAAGCCGCCACAGACCTCGAAGCGTTCTTCGCCGGGAAAGAGACCGTCTACTCCGACATGGACATCGCCCACAGCAGTAGCGAGATCCAGGAGCACACCCTCGACTACGTCGACCTCTACACCCACGCCGACGACATCCGCGGGTACGTCCGCTTCGACTCGTGGGGCGTTCCCGTCGAGGGCGGGCGCGTGCTGACCGACGGGAAAGTCGAGTTGACACTGGGCCCGACCGTGGACGGGCGGGTCCGCTTCGCGGCCGACAGGGACGCCCTATGAGCGTCCGGGTCAGGGGCATCTACGCGACGGCGCTGACCCGGCTGCTCTCCGCGGCCGGCGTCGACGTGGTCCAGGCGTCGGGCCCCATCGAGGACCGCTTCGACACCGACTTCGCCGTCGAGCGGGCGGGCGCCGCCGTCGAGACGACCGACGACCGGCAGGGCGTGGGCGTCAGCGGCGACCGCGAGGCGGTCGAACAGGTGGTCGCGGAACTGCGGGACCTCGGCCGGGACACGCTGGCGTGGGCCGACCCGCTCCCGGTTCGCGCGGTCTACGCCGGCGAGGTGACCGAGACGCGTTCCAGCGGCGCCGTCGTCGACTGCGGCGACGGCGAGGGGTTTCTCCCCTACTCGAACAGCGACGAGCGCGTCGAGACCGGCGACCGGCTGCGCGTCCAGGTCGTCGAGGGGGCGGCGCCCTGGACCGACGGCCGCGCCGTACTGGACACCGCCATCGCGGTCCGTGGCGAGCTGTTGACGCTGGTTCGGGGCGGCTCGAACAGCGCGACCGCAGCGGGGCCGGCGATGCTCGACGTCGTCGCGGCCGACCCGCGCGAGGGGTGGGGCGTCTCCTGGGAGAGAGCCAGCGACGACGCGAGCTTCGATGCCATCGCCGGCGCCCTGACGGCGGCCAACGAGCGGGCGGCGGCCATCGACGACGCGCTCGCAGGCGCCGACGACCCGGCCGACGCCGCACCGGCCCGCCAGTACGACGGGGGGCAGACGACGTGGGTGTGGTTCGGCCGGGAGAGCCGCTTTGGGCTGGACGAGCAGCGGCGGCAGGTGACGACGACGATGGCGGGCCACCACCGCGTGAAGGCCGGCTCAAACAGCGGGAGCGCGGCGGTCGACTACGTAGAGGCGCTGTGTGACGAGCCCGGGAGCGACACCGAGACGGACTTTCCCTTCGCGGTGACGGCGCGACAGTTCGGCCCCCGAGAGGGGGAGTCCCTGACCCTGGGTCACGGGAAACCCGACGGCCGGCTCATCACCCTCGGACGGGCGGACGTGCAGTCCGTCGAGGCCGACGGCACCGTGACCGTCGAGCGGGAGCTGTCCGCCGGCGGCGAGTACGACGGGCTGGGCGTCCCCAAAGAAGCCGGCGACGTGGCCGAGACGAAACTGAAAGAGGGGCGGTGGTGGTATCCGACGGTGTACCGCGACAGCGAGGGCGAGAAGAAGGGCACCTACGTCAACGTCTGCACGCCGGTCGAGGTGTTCCCGGACACCGCCCGCTACGTCGACCTCCACGTCGACGTGCTCAAACACGCCGACGGCACGGTCGAACGCGTCGACGACGACGAACTCGACGCGGCGGTCGAGGCGGGACACGTCCCCGAGGAGCTGGCCGAGCGCGCCCGGAGCGTGGCCGCCGCGGTGGCGAGCGCGCTGTCGTAGCGGTTCCCTTCGCTTCACGTGTCACTCCGTTCCACAGCGGAGACTGCGCTGTGTTCACCCTCTTCGCTCACCGCGTCGCGTCGGGGCCGCTCACGTCGTTCGTGGCTTCGCTACTGCTCCCGCCGGCCCAGCCGCCACGCCCCCAGCCCGACAGCCGCAAGCGCCGCGGCGACGCCGAAGCCGTCGCCGGCCGCCCCGAGGACGCCGCCGTCGGTCGGCGTCCGGTCCGGGGCGTCGGCGGCTGGGTCAGGAAACGTGTAGACGCCGGGGGAGACGGTGTCGTCCAGCGCGGCGGTGTTCGCCGCTACAAAGCAGCCGTCGGCCCGCTGTGCGGTCCAGAAGGAGGTCGTCGCCGAGTCCCGCCACCGGAATATCTCGCGGGGCTCGCTCGGCTCGCGAAGGTCGTGGACCCGGACGCCGCCCTGATACCACGCCGAGTAGCACCGGCCGCCGGTGAGTTCGAAGTTGTGCGCCGTCGTCAACACGCCGCCCCGCGTCGGGTCGCTCGTCGGCGGCGGGTCGATGGTGGCGAGCGACTCCGGGGAGCGGGGGTCGCCGATGTCGAACAGCTCGATACCGCTGGGGCCGTCGTCGTCCGCCACGGTCGCCCAGGACTCCCCACCGACACCCAGCAGTTCGGCGCCCTCGTCAACGGTGACGAAGTGGTCGTTGCCCGGGGGTTCGGTGCGCTCGGTGCCGGGGTCGTCGATAGCGGCCAGCGTCTCGCGGCTGCGGCCCCGGACCCGGGAGACGAGCGAGATGTCGGCGGGGTCGCTCACGTCGAGTATCCACGTCCCGGCGTCCCAGTAGGCCAGATAGGCGTCGTCGCCCTGAACGGTGACGTCGTGGAGCGGGCGCAGTGTGGGGCTGACCTCGGCCCACCGCTCGTCGTCGTCGAGCAGCGACCACGAGCCGACCTCGTCGCCGGTCTCGGTGTCGACGACGGCGAGGGGGTTCTCCCCGCGGCTGTTGGCGGTAACGTAGGCGTAGCGGCCGTCGAAATCGCAGTTGTGGATGCGCGTATCGAGTTCGACGGCGGCGGTACGTTCGGGGCACTCGCGGTCGCGCACGTCGAAAACGACGACGCCGTGGGCGCCCTCGGCCGGGTTGGCGGGCCCGGCCACCAGCAGTCGGTCGCCGGCGAGAGCGAGGTCCTGGACGACCCGCATCGGGCCGTCGGTGCTGTCGGCGAGTAGCTCGGTCCGCTCCGCGAGGAGGCGAGGCGCCGCTGGCGAGACGAGGTCGACGACGGCGATGCCGTCGCCGGTCGCGACGTAGGCGGTGTGTCCGTCGGGGCTGGTGACGAGTTCGCGGGCGCCCGACAGGGCGAGAGAGCCCAGCGGCTCGCCGCCCGTCGGCGTGTTCGCAGGCGTCGACCCGTCGTCGGTAGGGAGCGGGTGGGCGGCGGCCGAGTCGACGGTCCCGGCGGCGCCCGCGGCCGCGAGCGACTGCAGGAGGGTGCGGCGGCGCATACCGGTCGGTCGGGAGCGACGGCAAGAAGGATTGCGGTCAGTTCCCCTGAATGGCGTCGATGACCATCGCGGCGGCAATTATGGCTTCCTTTGGCACGTTGCTGGCGTCGTCGATAGTTATCTCGTAGCGGTCCTTCAGCGAGAGCTGGCCGTCGATGTTACCGACGTGTCTGCCGTCGACGTCGGTTATCTCGTACTTGTGGGGGATCAACTCGCCGAAGGGGACGACGTTGCGGGCGACGGTCACGAGCGCGCCCTGGGAGTTTATCTCCGCGATCTTGGCCTCGGTGCGAGCGTCACGAATCTTCCAGGTGTCCTGGAAGATGGAGTAGTCGTTGTCGAGAATGACCAGTTCCTCGCCGGTCCGGGCGTCGGAGAGCACGTAGTTGCCGGCCACGTCGAGCATGCCGCCGGCCTTGACGGTGAACACCTCGTTGCCCGCAGCGTCGACGAAGGGGAACTCCTCTTTGAGCTTGAACATCTTCTGTTTGCCCCGGATGACGACGTTGCCGGCCCTGTCCATCGCCTTGTACTTGTTCCGGACGAGGCTCTGTTCGACGACGTAGCTGTCGTCCGTGAGCTCGATGCCCTCGATATCGTAGGACCCCCGCTGGTTCATAGGCGCGTATCGTTCGGAAAGTGGCTTGAAAGTTTGCACACAGACAGCGGCAGGATAAAACCCCCGAGCGTGGCTAACCGACAGGGTTTCACGCGTCCATTCCCTGAAGACGGCATAGATGAGCAAAGACGTCATCGAGGTCACCGGCGCAGAGGAACACAACCTCAAGGACGTCGACGTGGAGATTCCCCGGGAGGAACTCACCGTCGTCACGGGGCTGTCGGGGTCGGGCAAGTCGTCGCTCGCCTTCGAGACGGTCTATGCGGAGGGGCAACGGCGCTACATCGAGTCGCTGTCGGCCTACGCCCGGAACTTCCTGGGCCAGATGGACAAGCCACAGGTCGAGAACGTCGAGGGGCTCTCGCCCGCCATCAGTATCGACCAGAAAAACGCCGCGAACAACCCCCGCTCGACCGTGGGCACCGTCACCGAACTGCACGACTACCTCCGACTGCTGTACGCCCGCGTCGGCGTGCCACACTGTCCGGAGTGTGGCCGCGAGGTCGGCGAGCAGTCCGCCCAGAACATGGTCACGCGCTTGCTGGAACTACCCGAGGGCACCCGCGCGAAGCTGTGTGCCCCGGTCGTCCGTGACCAGAAGGGCGCCTTCGAGGACCTCTTTGACGACCTCGTCGGCGAGGGGTACTCCCGGGTCGAGGTCGACGGCGAGGAGTACGACCTCACGATGGACCGGCCCGAGCTGGACGAGAACTACGACCACACTATCGACGTGGTGGTCGACCGGGTGAAGATATCGACCGACGCGCGCTCCCGCATCAACGACTCCGTCGAGACCGCGCTTGGCGAGGCCGACGGGACGCTGAAAGTCGTGCTGCCGGACCCGCCGGAGGGCGCCGCCGACGCGCTTGGCGGGGCGACCGCCCGGGCGACGGGGGACCTGGCGAGCGAGGCGCGAAGCGCCTCGGGACAGGCGAGCGGGCAGGGCCCGCGAGCCACCGACGACCGCCTCGTCGTCGAGCTCTCCGAGGAGCTTGCCTGTACTCACTGTGGCATCGACATCTCCGAGGTCGAGACCCGCTCTTTCTCCTTCAACTCGCCACACGGGGCCTGTCACGACTGCGAGGGGCTGGGCGAGACCAAGGAGGTCAGCGAGGAGCTGGTGATAACTGACACGTCGAAGCCGTTGAAACACGTCTTCGAGCCCTGGAGCTACGACCGGACCTACTACTCCCGCCAGCTGGACAACGTCGCCGACCACTTCGGCGTCTCGCTGTCGACCCCCTTCGAGGAGCTGGACGAGTCCATCCAGCGGCAGTTCCTCTATGGCACCGACGACCTGGTCCACTTCGAGTGGACCACGAAAAACGGCACCCGCGAGAAGACCGAGCGCTTCGAGGGCGTGATTCCGAACCTCGAACGGCGCCACGTCGAGACGGACTCGGACCGCGCCCGCGAGCACATCGAGGAGTTCATGGCGACGACGACGTGTCCGACCTGCGAGGGGACCCGGCTGAAAGCCGAGTCCCGCGCGGTGCTGGTCGACGGCACCTCGATAACCGAGGTCAACGAGCTCTCCATCGGCGACGCCCTGGCCCACTTCGAGGGGCTGGAGGACGAGCTGTCGGCCCGCGATAGGAAGATCGCCGAGGAGATTCTGAAAGAGATCCGCGCCCGTCTCGGGTTCATGGCGGAGGTCGGGCTGGAGTACCTCACCCTGGACCGCGAGGCCGCCACGCTGTCGGGCGGTGAGAGCCAGCGCATCCGGCTCGCGACCCAGATAGGGTCCGGTCTCGTCGGTGTGCTGTACGTGCTGGACGAGCCCTCCATCGGTCTGCACCAGCGGGACAACGACAAGCTGTTGAACACCCTAGAGGAGCTTCGCGACCTCGGGAACACGCTCATCGTCGTCGAACACGACACCGAGACGATGCGCCGTGCCGACCAGGTCATCGACATGGGGCCGGGCCCCGGCAAGCGGGGCGGCGAGGTCGTCGTCAACGGGCCCCAGGAGGAGCTGATGGCGGCCGACGAGTCGGTGACCGGCAAGTACCTCTCGGGCGAGCGGACGATTCCGGTCCCCGAGACGCGCCGCGAGGGCGACGGCGACGCCCTCACGGTGCGGGGCGCCCGCCAGCACAACCTCCGGGACCTCGACGTCGAGTTCCCGCTTGGCACCTTCACCGCCATCACGGGCGTGTCGGGCTCGGGCAAGTCCACCCTGATGCACGACATCCTCTATAAGGGCCTGGTCCGCCGGATGAACGACACGGACGTCAACCCCGGCGAGCACGACGACATCGACGGGATAGAGAACATCGAGACGGTGCGGCTCATCGACCAGTCGCCCATCGGCCGGACGCCGCGCTCGAACCCCGCGACCTACACCAACGTCTTCGACCACGTCCGCGAGCTGTTCGCGGAGACGAACCTCGCCAAACAGCGGGGTTACGAGAAGGGTCGGTTCTCGTTCAACGTCAGGGGCGGCCGGTGTGAGGCCTGTGGCGGGCAGGGGACCGTCACCATCGACATGAACTTCCTCTCGGACGTGCAGGTCCCCTGCGAGGAGTGTGGCGGGGCCCGCTACAACGACGAGACCCTCGATGTCACTTACAGGGGCAAGACCATCGCCGACGTGCTGGAGATGAGCGTCGAGGAGGCCTACGACTTCTTCGAGAGCCACAGCGGGCTCCGACGGCGCCTGCAGTTGCTCAAGGACGTGGGCCTTGGCTACATGACACTGGGCCAGCCCTCGACGACGCTCTCCGGTGGGGAGGCCCAGCGGGTGAAACTCGCCGAGGAACTGGGGAAGAAAGATTCGGGCGAGACGCTGTATCTGCTTGACGAACCGACGACCGGGCTCCATCCGGAAGACGAGCGCAAGCTCATCGACGTGTTGCACCGGCTCACCGAGGACGGCAACACCGTGGTCGTCATCGAGCACGAACTCGACCTCGTGAAAAACGCCGACCACGTCATCGACCTCGGCCCGGAGGGCGGCGAGGGCGGCGGCGACCTCGTCGCCGAGGGGACGCCCGAGGAAGTGGCACGCACCGACGACTCGTACACGGGCCGGTATCTGCGGGACCACCTGCCGGCGGTCGAGCTAGAGGGACCGCGCTCAGAGCGGGACCTCGCAAAGCCCGCGGCCGACGACGACTAGTCGGCCGCGTCGTCGATTAGTTTTTCAGCGCGTTTCACCAGACTGGCACTGAGACGAGCGCCGACTTCGTCCATCGCATAGAGTTTGCTCTTAGCTTGTGTGACGGTGTATTTCCCACATTTGACCGCCCGAACGAGCACCGCGATACTTCCAGAGACTGGAATCGAGAGTGCCTTACACGTCTTTCTGAGTGGTTTATCGTCAGTTAGCACGACTACGTCATCCATATGCATCCCGAAAGATAGGAGTGCAACATCACCATCGGCCAGGCGCACCGGACTATCCTTTGTATCGACTGCTACCTCGGGGTCAGTCCCGAGATGAGTCGCCGCGACGTGTTCACCCGAAACCTCTCTTTCGTCTGACCACTGGAACCAATCCAGTTCGGTAATGGTACCAGCGGCAACGAGACGCTCCAGTTGGGTCTTGGCTGGGTCATTGCTCACCTCCCGTCTGACCGCCGAGGGAACTACGAGAGTGCCGTCCAGCGATTCCAAACAGCTGAGAGCGTCGGTTTCGGCTAAGGTTATGAAAACGCTTGCGTCAACGAGTAGCTGGCGTTGGTCACTCATCGAAGTGCGTCCACGTCATCGGTGAGGTCCGCTTCGTCGTAGTTCGACATGACGCCACGCTCGTTCGCCTCGGCCATCATCTCAGCAATAGTGAGTCCAGCAATGTCTGCCGCACCGCGCATCCCGACTTCGCCGTCCTGATAGCGTTGGAGTGCGACGCGAATTAGTTCCTCCCGCGCGCCACGGCGAATCGCCTGCCGAACTGCATCGCTCCGGCTCTCCCCTTTTGCGCCAGCGAGTCGCTCAATGAGGTCTAGCTCGTCGTCACTCATTCGCGTGGTGACGTTCTCCATATGTAATGCATTGCAATGCATCGTATTAAATCTCTCGTGCAGTCCCATCGCCGATATACTTCTTCCGCGCGAGCCCCTATCGTGAGCCATGTCACCATACTACGCCGCGCTCTCGGACCGGCTGCTGGTCGGTGGCGGCGAGTGGACCGAGCGGCTGGTCGGGGAGACACTCGAATGTGTCGCGGCCGACCCGCGAGCCCCCGACCGGGCCCTCGTCGGCACCGTCGATTCAGGGCTCCAGCGGACGATCGACGGCGGGGAGACGTGGACGACCGCGCTGGACGCGGGGGACCGCGTGACCAGCGTCACCGTCAGCCCGCACGACCCGGCTGTACTCTGGGCCGGCACCGAGCCCAGCGCCGTCTACCGCTCAACGAACGGCGGAGAGATATGGACCGAACGCGAGGGGCTGGCCGACCTCGACTCGGCCTCGCGGTGGTCGTTCCCGCCCCGGCCACACACCCACCACGTCCGCTGGATAGCCGTGGCGCCGGACGACCCCGACCAGTTGTACGTCGCCGTCGAGGCCGGCGCGTTCGTCCGGAGCGAGGACGGCGGCGAGACGTGGCTGGACCATCCCGACGGCGGCCGCCGGGACAACCACACGCTTGCGACCCACCCGGACGCCCCCGACCGCGTCTACGCCGCCGCCGGCGACGGCTACGCGCTGTCGACCGACCGCGGCGAGACGTGGGATAGCGTCGAGCGCCGCTCGACGAAGGAGGCGAGCGGCGGCCAGCCGCGAGCCCGGACCGACCCGCAGGACGGGCTGGACCACCGGTACGTCTGGAGCGTGGCGGTCCACCCCGACGACCCCGAGACGGTCGTCGTCTCGGCGGCGGCGGGCGCGCGGTCGGCCCACTCGACCACCGGCGAGAGCTACGTCTACCGGACGACGGGCAAGGACTGGGAACGGGCGATGGACGGACTGCCCGGCCCGGACAGGCTGGCCCGAGCGGTGCTTGCGACTGACGCCGAGGCGTTCCTGGCGCTGACGAACCGCGGGCTCTTCCGGTCGGCGGCGGGGGACTCGTGGTCGCGGCTCGGGTCGTGGCCCGACGCCTTCGACCAGGTGCCCCGCGGGCTCGCGGTCGTCTAGACCGCCCCGCCGAGCAGGACGACGGGCGCGCTCGTCACCACGGTCAGGACCGCCGCCACGGCCAGAATCCACAGCGCCCGCTTGCGGTCGGCGGCGACCGCCTCGGCCTCGGCCACCGACCCAGTCGTCCCGCCCGACCCCGAGAGGTCGTAGCGAGCTAACGCGCCAAAGGCCACGCAGAAGCCGTAGTAATCCTGGACGAGACCGACCCAGCCGCCGAAGACGAAGGGCGCGGTCGCCCAGAGCGTGGTCGCCGGGAGGACATCGAGCGCGACCGCGAGCACGACGGCAACGGCGATACCGAACGACCCGATACCCGACAGCCGCCGGGCGCGGCGCTGCTCGGCGCCGATGTTGCAGACGCCGGGCTGGTACTCTGCCATGCCAGACCGTTAGTCGGCCCCCCTCTTAGCGTCTGTCCGGTACTGTCAGCCGGTAGAAATATGTCGGGCACGGTCCAACGGGCGACCATGTCGCCCCTCCTCCAGCGGCTACGGTCCCCGACGTGGCAGTACGCCATCCTCGGTGGGCTCGCATCGGTCCCGCTCACGCTCGCTCTGTATCTGCGGGCGCCCGGCACCACCTGGGACGTCTCGGGAATCGCGCTCTGTGCCCTCGCGGCCGGCTATCTGGCGAAACGGCGTGGCCTAGAGAGCACCCCGGTCGGCCTTCGGGCCGGTGCCGTCGGTGCGTTCCCGGTCCTGCTGTCGGTCGCCGAACTGGTCCCGGTTGTCCTCTCGTTCACCCAGCCCGCCTGGTTCACCGCGGTACAGCTCGCGCTTGTGACCGTCTCGGTCCCGCTACTGGTCGGGACCGCGGCGCTGGTCGGTGGCGTCGCCGGTCGGCTCGGCGGCTGGCTGGCGGAGCGGGGCGGCCACCCGCAGACCCCCGTCGGCTCGTAGCCGTCGACGGAATCGAGAAGGTATTTGCCGCCTGACACCCTCCCCGTCGGTATGCACGATGTCGTCGTCGTCGGCGCCGGCCCCGCCGGCTCGCGGTACGCCCGGCGAGCCGCCGAGAGCGGGTTGGACGTGCTCGTCTTCGAGCAGGGCGAGGTCGGTGAGCCCCTGGCCTGTTCGGGCCACGTCAGCACGGATATCTGGGAGTACACCGAGGACGCCCGCGAGACGCTGCTCCAGAACGAGATATCGGGAGCGCGCTTTCACACCGGCGGGCCTGGCAGCGACGACCATCCCTTCTACAAGGACGAGGTCATCTCGAACGTCATCGACCGCGTGGGACTGGACAGACACCTCGCCGAGCTGGCCCGCGAGGCCGGTGCCGACGTGCGGGAAGGGCACACGGTGGTAGGCGTCAGCGAGGACCGCGACGGCGTCACCGTCGACGCCCGCGGCCCCGACGGCGGCGTCGAGTCCCATCGCGCGAAGATGGTCGCCGGCTGTGACGGCCCCAAGAGCCGCGTCCGCCGGGAGCTTGGCCTGCCGGAGCCGGACGAACTGCTCCACGGGGTGCTCGGTTTCGACGAGACGCCCGACCACGGGGACTTCGTCGACGTCCACCTCACCGTCCCGACGTTCTTCGCCTGGCGCATCCCGCGGGGCGAAGCCGGCGTCGAGTACGGCCTTGCGGTGCCGCCGGGCGACGACGCCCGCGGGCGCTTCGAGGCGTTCGTCGACGGGTACGACGCCGACGTGACCCGCCGCTGTTCCGGCCTCATCCCTATCGGCCCGCCGAAGCGCGTGACTGGCAGCCGGTCGTTCCTTATCGGTGACGCCGCCGCCCAGACCAAACCGTTCACCGGCGGCGGCATCCTCTATGGGATGACCGCCGCGGACCACGCGGCCCGCGAAATCGACCCCGACGACCCCGCGACCCTTGGCGACTACGAGCGCGCCTGGCGCGAGGACCTGCGCGGCGACATCAGGCTGGGACACGCCGTACGGGCGGGCTACTCGGCGCCGAAAACGGTACAGAAAGCCGGGATGAAGGCGTTCGAGGGGGAGATCGGCGTCCACATGGACCGCCCCTCGACGCTGTTCTCGCGCGAGCAGCTGAAGGCGCTGCTGTCGCGGTCCTGATCAGTTCGCGAACTGGCCGCGCAGCCCGAGCCATACCCGCTTGTACCCGAGCATGTAGATGCCGGTGTACAGCAGGAGCAGCCCCATGCCGACCTCCCAGACCGCAAAGACCGACGGCTCCACCAGCATGTCCGCGACGCCGGCGTTCTCCGTGAGCGCGCCGACGACCGTCAGCAGGCCGGCCGCCACAGCGCTCAACACTAGCGATAGCAGTTCCGTCAGTGAACCCAGACCGTTCATCGGCGACCCTTGGCCAACGAGTGTTATAATCTTTCCGCCCGAAGCGTAACGGGTTTGTGCACCTGTTGTCTGGGCACTCGTATGGGCCAGTACCGAAGTATGGACCACGCGACGCTCGCCAAACGCGGCTTCCTGCTGGGCGTGTCCCTGTTCGTGCTCGGCGCGCTGGGCGAGTTCGTCGCACCTGTGCTGCTCGGGCCGCTGCCGGGCTGGGGAAACGTACTGTTTACTGATATGGAAGCGCTGGGTATCCTGCTGGGGCTGTTCTCGCCGCTCGTGTTCGGCATCGTCCTCCCGCTGGTCGAGTGAGCGGCCGCCGAACGTATTTAGCGTGTGCGGTGCTATCAGTTCGTATGGACGCGAGTCGGTTCACCGTCGCCTCGGCCGTCGTCGCACTGCTTGGCTGTCTGGTCGCTTTCGTCGCGCCGCTCGCGCTGGACGCCCAGCCCGGTATCCGGGGAAGCGTGACGCTCTCGGCCGTCGTCGGCGCCGTCTTTGCGGGGAAGAACTTCCTGACCGTCCGCGACCGCGGGCTTCCGAGCTTCGCCGCGGGCGTCATGGCCACCGCCCTCGGCCTGTGGCTCATCGTCGCGCCGCTGCAGTACAACATCGTCGGCGCCCCGCTGACCGCGCTCACACAGTTCGGCGGGATGTGTCTGGCGGCCTTCTCGGCGTACACCGCGCTCGTGGCCGTCGAGAGCTTCTTTGGCGACGAAGCGGACAGCTACTCGTAGGTGGGCAGTCGGGCCGAGACAGCCGACCCGTCGACGAACGGAAGCCCGGAGCGCTCGGCGGGAACCCGCTCACCGTCGATGCGAACTGTGAGGTCGCCCTCCGGGTAGTCCCAGTCGAGCGACGCCAAAGCGATGGGGCCGTCGACGGTCGGGCTGTCGACGGCCCGCGTGATCTCGCCGACGTGTTCGTCTCCGACCGAGACGGCCGCCCCGGGGTCGGGGACGGCGTCGACGGTCAGCCCGACCAGACGGGAGCCGGGGTACCCCTGGTTCTCGACGCGGGAGACGACCTCCTGGCCGACGTAACACCCCTTCTCGAAGTCCAAGGCGTTTCGGAGCCCGAGGTCGTTGGGCAGCGCCCCGTCGATTTCCGTGTCGAACAGCGGCGACCCGGCCTCCAGCGTGAGCGCCTCCCACGTGCGGTAGCCGAAGGGGACGGCGTTTAGCCCCCGGTTGACCAGCGTGTCGAAGACGCGCTCGGCGTCGTCGGCGCCACAGACCACGTCGTAGCTCTCCTCGCCGCCGAGGTTGTCGGTCCGGATGACGGAGACGCCGGCGTCGCCCAGCTCGCCGCGGTTAAAGGAGAGGGGCGCTTCGGGCGAAGCCGCCTGGTGGAGCACGCTCGCGATTTTTTCGGTCGCCTTCGGGCCGTGGACGCCGAAGACGGCGAACTCGTCCGTCGCGAGGCGGATATCGACGTCCTGAATGAACGTCTTTTCCTGCCAGTCCTCGGCGAGGGCAGCGGCCTCCTGGGGCGGAGTGAACACGAGCAGCCGCTCGCCGGCGTTGTAGACGTACATGTCCGTCTCGACGCGGCCCTGCGGGTCCAGCAGGAGGGCGTAGGTCCCCTCGCCGTCGGCCTCGGGTACGCGGTTCGAGACGGCGTTGTCGACGTAGTCGACGCGGTCCTCGCCGGTAACGACGAGGACGCCGTAGCCGAACTCGCAGACGCCGACGACGTTGCGGACCGCCCGGTGAGTCCGCTCGGGCCGGCCGTAGTGGTCGACGACGCTGCGACCGCCGACGTCACGGAACGTCGCGTCGTGGTCGGCGTGGACCCCCTCAATAACAGTCATGGGAACGGCTGGGGGCCTCGCGGCAAAAAGGGTCCCGCTCTCGTGAGCCGGGGTGGGAGGTTCGGCTTAGCGACGCCGGGCGGCGACCAGCGAGAGCAGGGCCAGTGCGGCGGCGACCGTCACCGGCGTGAAGCCGGGGCCGCTCCCGCCTGAGGTCCCGGTCGGTTCGGTGTCGGTAGGGGTGGAGTCGGGAATCGGTGTCCCGGTCAGTTCCGCCGAGGCTTCGACGACCTCGACCGTGACCTCCTCCTGAACGTCGCCGTCGTCGACGGTGAAAGTCACCGGTCCAGCCGAGTCGGTGTCGACCTCGAACTCGCCGGACGCGTCGGTGGTTCCGACCTCCTGGCCGTCCTGTGACACCGTCGCACCCTCGACGGGGTCGTCGTACTCGTCGGTGACTTCCAGCGCTATCGGGTTACCCAAGAGCACCCGGTCACGTGCCGAGATCTCGAGCCGGTCGGTCCGGTCGATGGAAACCGTAGCCACGGTGTCGCTCTCTCCGACGCTGACAGTCTGTTGCCGACGGTCGTATCCGTCGGCAGTCACGGTTACGTCGTAGTCGGTGTTGACCGGCACACGGACCGTCGCGTTGCCGTCGTCGTTAGTCTGGAGCGTCCCCGCCGACGGGACACGGACGGAGGCGTTGCGCGGCTCTGCAGGGTCGAAGTAGTCGTCGACCACCGAGACGGTGAGAAGCACCTCACCCGCTTCGATAGTGGGAGTGATCTCGGACCGGTCCCCGATAGAGACACGAGTCCGGTTCGTGAAGTAGCCCGACTTCCGGATGTGCATGCCGTAGCTACCCTGTTCGACGGGCGGCGTCGTGACGGTCCCGTTGGCACCGGTCCGCTGGTCGGTCACGTACCGGCCGCTTCGGTACAGGCGAACGCGAGCGTCCTCGACCGTCTGGTTCGCCTTGTTCCGGACCGTTATCGTGGCCGTGCCGGACTCGGAGACGGGGACCTCGACCGACTGCGCGCTGGCGTCAGTGACCGTGTAGGGGACGTTCCGGGCGTACTGGTCGTCTTCGACCTGTATCGAGACGTTCGCGCCCCGAGGGACATCAAGCAGGACCTGCCCGCTCGACGCCGTCGTCCCGTTGACCGAGCCCCCCTCCCAGGCGGCCGTCACGTCGACGCCGCCGCCAACGGAGCGACCGTCCTGGTTGACGATGGTCGCGGTGATAGTGACCTGGTCCTGCTGTGCCGAGACAGCCGCCGGGAAGGCCGCGGCCATCCCGACGAGCAGCACGATGCAGAGACCGACTGAAACGCGTGTCGAACCCATATCCGAGTGGTAACAACGGACACCCTTAAAGTATGGCTCCGCTAGAGGAGCGGTTAGCGCCCGCCTGACTCCGCGGCCACGAGCTCCTCGACGTCGGCCGGTTCGATGGGGGGCAACGGCCCGTTCATCGTCCGCGCTATCGCCGCCGCCGCCGCGCCGTAGGCCAGCGCGTCGTCGGTCGCAGCGCCGGCAGTGAGCTGCTGGAGGACGGCCCCGACCAGGGCGGCGTGCTGGCCGGCGCTGTCGATCTCCGGCGTCTCGAAGGCGTCCTGTTCGTGGAGGACGCCGTCGTGATAGCCGACGACGCCGTACTCGTTTCGGGTGAGGACGACGTGGGAGAAGTCGTAGTCGCTGGCGATGGTGTGGACGAGGTCTCGGGGCGAGCCGGTCCGGTCGAACACCGCCGCGGCACCGTCCTCGCTAGCGAACAGCAGCTCGACGGGGTCGAAGAGGTCCGACAGGGTGTCGTGGGCCGTCTCAGCGCTCCAGATGCCGGGATGGAAATCGAGGTCCATCGCCCGTAGCCCGGGGGTCGAGCGGAGCAGGGCTCCGGCGGTCTCGGCCGCCTCGTCGGACAGGGCCGCCATCGACCCCGTCGTGAAGACCGCGTCGGCCTCTTGGATGCGACCCACCGGGAAGTCACCCGGGGACACCGTCGCCATCGCCGTATCGCTCCGGTCCTGAAGCAGTCGTGACTCCCGGGGCGGGGCCCCACTCTCGTGGAACGTCAGCCCCTGGCGCCCGGTCTCGGGGTCGGCCCAGTCGATGTCGGTCTCCAGCCCGTGTTCGTGGAGTTCGGCAACGGCGCGACGGCCAAGCGGCGTGTCAGCGAGCTTCGAGAGCCAGACGGCGTCGGCGCCAAGCCGGCCGGCGACGGCCGCCGCGTTGCTGGATATCCCGTCGACGGACAGCCCGACTTCCCGGGCGGTCTCGAACCGCTCTCCCTCGCGTGTCGCGAAGCGGAGGGCCGTATCACCGAAGGAAACGATTGACATGTCCCGCCCATAGACAGACTGGGGGTTTAGTTCACCCGGCTGTTTCAGGTTGTTACCCGACCTTCTCGGTGACGCGGAACTCCGTCGGCGGCACGAGGATGCCGGCGACGGTGCCCATCGAGTGGACGACGGTGACGAGCGGGGCAAGCGGCACCGCGGCGGCCAGGGCGAGCTTGCCCCGGCCGTAGTAGCGGACGCCGCGGAGATACCAGAACAGCGTCAACGCACCGAGCAGCAGTGAGACGGTGGCAAACAGGCCACCGGCGCCGACGCCGACGCCCAGCAGCGACAGCGGGACGACCACCAGCGTCACCACCGGCGAGAGCGCCCACGCGTAGTTGCGCACGCGGGTCAACAGCTGGTAGCCAAGCGGGAGGGCGGTCGAGGCCTCGACGTTGCCCGCGGCCCACCGGCGGCGCTGTTGGACGATCTCGGTCAGCGACGGCGGGGCCTCGTTCCGGCAGGTGGCCGTCGCCAGCTCGAAGTCGATGTCGAACTGCTGGGCGGCCGTCCAGACGAAAGCGGTGTCCTCGACCAGCGTCTCGCGGTCCCAGGTCACCGCATCCTCGAGGTCGCTCCGAACGGCGATGCCGCCGCCCCACGCGAACAGCGGGATAGAGAGCCGGGCGAAGGCGCGCTGTTCTACCTGGACGCCCATCCGGTAGACATCGGCCAGATAGGTCCAGACAGACCCCGTCCGGCGGGGCTGTTCGCGCAGCTGGACGATATCGGCGTCGGGCAGCCCCTCGAATGAGTCGACGATGCTGTCCTCGTCCAGATACAGCACGTACTCGCGCTCGCAGTCCAGCGTCCGTCGGGCCCACTCGATGGCCCGGCCCTTCCGGACCGCCTCGCAGTCGAACGCCTCGGGGACGACGTGGACCGCCGCCCCGGCTACGTCGATGTCCGCCTCGGCGATGACGTGGACGTCGTCGAGTTCGTCCGGCAGCGAGTCGACGGTTCGCTGGACCACCGCGGCGGCGTCGACGGTCAGGATACGGACCTGGATGTCGTCGCCGCCGTGGGCGGGGGCGGGCGCCTCGTACCCCCGCCCGACCACGTAGGTCAACACCACCCAGACGAGGGCGGTCCCGGTAAAGAGGAGGGTAGTCCCCCACAGCAGGTAGTCGAACAGCTGGCGCCAGTCGACGACACCGAAAGCCAGCGACGGCAGTAGCGTCGCGACGGCGGCGACGACAAAGAGGCCGCCGACCCCGGTCAGTGTGATTCGCTCGGTCTTCATCGTACCCGGTACCGGGGGGTCCACCCACTTCATGCGGGCCGACGGTCAGGTCGTCTTCGGACCGTTTTCGGCCCAGTTAACGCCGCTTGAACCGAATAAACCGGGCTAAAGGGTAGCAGACGCGGTTCCGGAGGCGCGACGGGAGAGACGGGTCGAACGCCGGCCTCGCGCGACGTGGCCCGCGGTCACGTCCGGAACGACTGCCGACCCTCGCGAACGCTGGGCGTTCGCTCACTTCCGAGAGACGCGGAGCGCCTCCCGACTTTCGCGGCGTCGGAGACGCCGCTCAATCCCGGCGGCCGGCGTGCACGCCCGCGGCGCTATTGCCGGCGGCCGGCGTGCCCCGGATAATCCCGTTCGAACCGGTCTTCGAGTTCGTCGAAGTCGACCTCGATGACCGTCGGCCGGCCGTGGGGGCAGGCGTAGGGGTTCTCGCAGTCGTCCAGCGCCGCGAGCAGGTCCCGGACCGAGCCCTCAGTGAGTGACGTGTTGCCGGTGACCGAGGGGTAACAGGCCAGATCGCCCAGCAGTTCGTCGGCGGCGGCCTCGACGGTGGTCGCGGCCTCGCTCTCCCCGCCGACGAAGGCACTCAGAACGTCACGGACGATGTCGGGACCGGCGGCGTCGGCGATGACCCCGGGCAGCGTGCGCACCTCGACGGTCCGCTCGCCGGTGCGGGCGGTGTGAAAGCCCAGGCTGGCCAGGGCGTCGCTGCGCTCGTCGAAGACGGCGGCCTCCCGGGCCGTGAGTTCGAGTTCGACCGGGTCGGCCAGCGCCTGCGTCGTCGTCTCGCCCGAAAAGTCCCGCTTGAGCCGCTCGTAGTTGACCCGCTCGTCGGCGGCGTGCTGGTCTATCAGGACGAGTCCGTCGTCGGTCTCGGCGACGACATAGGTGTCGTGCAGTTGCCCGAGTATCCGCATCGCGGGCAGCGTGTCGTGGCTCGTCTCGGGCGCGTCGCCCAGCCGCGTCTGGTCGTGCCCGCCGGAGAACTTCCGCTCCGGGTCGGGCGACGCGTCGGTGTCGCTCGTGGGCGACTCGTCAGTCGTCGCCGGCTCGCTCCCCGAGGACGGCCGTGCCCCGTCGCTGGCGGGCGCTGCCGACGCCGACGGGTCCGTCGTTGCACCCGAACCGGTGGTGTCCGGCGTGGGTTGGGTATCGGCCGACGCCGGTGTCGTCGACGTTGGGTCGGTTACAGGGTGCTCGTCGTCCGGCTCCGTCGACCCACCGCGTCCACCGCCCCCGCTCGGGGCCGACGGCGCTGAGTCGCTGTCCGCGCCGCTCGCGGTCGAGCTCCCCGCGGCCGAATCGATTGCCTCCGATTCGCTGCCCGACCGTTCCGGTGCAATCTCGGTCTGTTCGGGCTGTGAACGGCCCCTCGGAGCCGTCGAGCGCAGTAGCCCCTCCTCTAAGAGAGCGTCTTCGACGGCAGTACGGACCTGCTCGTGGACGCCCTCGTCGTCGACGAATCGGACCTCCATCTTGCGCGGGTGGACATTGACGTCCACGTCGCCCGCCGGAACTTCGAGAAAGAGGACGGCAAAGGGGTAGCGGTCGGGCGCTATCTGTGTCCCGTAGGCGTCGACAACGGCGTCGTGGGCGGTCTTGGCCCGGACGTAGCGGCCGTTGACGTACGTCGAGAGGTACTCCCGACCCGCGCGGGTCGTCTCGGGGTGGGAGACCAGCCCGGTGACGCCGTCTAGTGGACCGTCCGGTAACTCGTCACCGTCGACTCGTATCATGGATTCGGCCACTTCACGCCCGTAGACCGACATCACCGTCTCCCGTAGGTCGCCCTGTCCCGTCGTGGCGAACGTCTCGCGGCCGTCGTGTTCGAGGGTGACGGCCACGTCGGGGTTGGCCAGTGCGTAGCTCGTGACGATGGTGTTGACGTGGGCAAACTCCGTCGCGGCCTGTTTGAGGTACTTCCGGCGGGCGGGGACGTTGTAGAACAGGTCCTCGATTTCGATGGTCGTCCCCTCGGGACAGCCCGCCGGGCCGACCGACGTGACCTCGCCGCCCTCGACGACGAGTTCGGTGCCCGCCGAGCCCTCGCGCGGGCGCGTGACAATCGTCAGTCTTGACACCGCGCCGATGGCGTGCAAGGCCTCTCCCCGGAAACCGAGCGTCCCGACGCCGCCCTCCAGGTCCTCGATGTCCCGTATCTTGGAGGTCGTATGTTGCTCGACGGCGCGCTCGACGGCCTCGCGGTCCATCCCGACGCCGTCGTCGGTGACACGGATGCCCCCGCGGCCGCCGTCTGCGACGCTCACCGTGACCCGGTCGGCGTCGGCGTCGATGGCGTTCTCGACCAGCTCCTTTACCACCGAGGCCGGCCGCTCGACGACCTCGCCGGCGGCGATGCGCTCGACGGTTCGCTCGTCGAGTTGCCGGATGTCTCCTGGCTCCCCCATGCTCTTGTGTCCGGTAACGGACCGGCCGACTTGAGGCTGTCCCAGCAGACAGTGTCGTGTCAACAATTAACACTCTGGAGGCCGTATGGACTGACGGTGAGCGAGTATGTGTCACCACAGAGGCGACATCCCTGAGGAATTGCCCGACTGGACGGCGGAGCGAGTGGACGACAAAGCCGAGGAAGCGACCGACGACGAGGAACTGCCCGAGTTCCTCAACGAGGACGGGGACGAAGTGTCAGTGTTGACCGACGGGTCGGGAACTGAGTAACGCTCCAGTCGCTCTTTTCGAACCGTACACTGAAGTACCGGCCTGCGGTGGGTCCGACAATGGAGCAGTACGACCGCCTCTACGAGCTCTACGAGACGGTGGACACGGAGACAGTGCGGGCCTATCAGGAACTTGTCGATCTCTTCCCGCCGCTGCGGTCAACCGTCGGGCTGAGCCAGTGGGAGAGCGCCCGGACGGAGCTGGACGAACGGAAGTCGGCCATCGCCGAGCGGTACAGCGAGCCCTACGCGGAACTCGCCGCGCATCTGACGCGTGAGGAAGCCTTCACCGCGCTTGACCTGTACTCGAAGTACGACCGGACGGTGAACGTTCTCGTGTTGGACGTCGACGAGACGCTCCGGTCGGCCGGCGACACGGACAACGAGATACCCCGCCCGACGCTGCACCTGCTGACGGAGTTCCACGAGCGCGGGATACCCATCGTCGTCTGTACCGGCCAGACCCTGGAGAACGTCAAGGGGTTCATGATACAGGGGCTGGGCAACGACATCGTCGAGTCGGGGTCGTTGAGCGTCGTCTACGAGACGGGCAACGCGGTGTTCACGCCGAACCACGGGACCGACACCAAGCGGCTGCTGTACGAGGGGCTGGACCGGGTCATCGTCGAGACGTTCGACGACGTGCGCGGGCGCGTCCTCTCGGAGGCCCCCGACGCCGTCCGGCGGGGCTGTCACCTGCAGGGCAACGAGTTCAACGTGACAATCAAGCCCAACGCCGAGGTCGGTAGCGAGCGGGCCGTCGCGGTCATCGACGAGGCCATCCGCTACTTCTGTGGGCTCGTCGGCGAGGCACTGGCCGACGCGGTCGACGCGGACGTGGCCGACCCCGCGCTGCTCGCGCGGACCCACTTCGCGAACGACCCCGAGATAGCGAGAGTGCTTGACGAGGGGGACGTGGCCCGCGACGGCGACCCGGCCAGCGCGCCCGAGCCGTTCACCGACGCGCTGGAGCGTCTCGACGTGGGCTACTACGAGGGCGACGCCGCCGAGCTCGTCAGCCTCGAACTGGACAAACCCACCGGCGTCAGGGAGGCTCTGGACGTGCTCGGCATCGAGGACCCGTTCGGGCTGGCGATGGGCGACTCCAAGAGCGACCTGCGGGTGATGGAGTGGCTGGCCGAGACCGACCGGGGCATCGCCGCGGCGCCGGAACACGCCTCCGAGACCGTGCTGGACCACGTCAACGACCGGGACGAGCTGGTGTATGCGGCCGGCGAAGCGAACACCGTCCTCCGTATCGTCTACGGGATGGAGCTGCTGGCGGCGCTCGACGGGGTGTAGGCCCCAAACGGTTAGACCGCCTAGACCCTATATCCGATATGAGTCTCGACAGCGCCTTCGGCCAGGTGCCCGACCCGAGCGCCTACTCCTTTCCCGACTACGCACTGCCCCAGGGCGACCCGGTGCGGCCGGTCGCCGTGACCGCCGAGGAACTGACGGCGCTGCTTTCCCTCTATGAGACGTTCGCCGCCGTCGACCCGACCGGCGTCGGGTCGAACCCGTTCGTGCGGGCGACCAGCGAGTTCCTAGAGCAGACGTTCGGGACGACCTTAGAGCGGCCCGACGAGCGATTGCACGACGATATCGCCGACATGCTCTCGGATTTCTCCGAGGCGCTCGGTGACGAGCCACTCGGCGTCGTCGACGTGACGCCGGCGCACTTTCGCACGCTGTATTTCTTCCTGACAGGCGCAAAGGCCTACCACGTCGCCCCACACATCGGGTTTTCGCCCGACGAGGGTGCCGTTGAAGCGCTGCTCTCGGTGTACCAGCGGGCCGTCGACCAGGAGTTCTACCTGAAACGGCCCCGGTCGGTGCTTGAGTGATTATCGGGGGTCCATCGGCGTCGAACAGCGCATACAGAGCGTGTGGTCGGTGACCCAGTTTACGTCGGTCGACCCGCAGTCGGGACACCGGAAGTTCGCGTTATCGTACTCGGTCGTCCCCCGGGGTGTGGCCAGATAGTCGGCCTCGACAGTCCGGGCGAGCAGGCTGGCAAGCCGCTGGCGCTTGAACCGGGCGCGGTGGGCGAGGAAGGCTCCGATATCGTCCGGGTCCGGGCCGTGGAGGTCGGCCCACGACACCGCGACCTCGCCGTCGTCCAGCCCGCGGGCGACCTGTCGGAGCGTCCCGGCGGCGCCCTGAAACAGCGGCGTCGTCGTCAGCGACTCCACGGAGTCGACGCTTCCGGCGGCGTCCCGGTAGGCCGCCTCGGCGTCGTCGTAGGCCTCGCCGGCACGGTCCAGATCGCCGATAACCCGGAAGTCGGCGGCGAACTCCCGGAGACAGGCGCGCTGGGCCGGCCGGTCGAGCGCGTATTCGAGGTCGCTGGCCACGGCGACGCCCTCGCGCCCGCGATATGCGGCGCGTTCGCCGCGCCCGGCGACGCGGTAGCAGACGCCCGCCAGCGCGAGCCGCTGGAGCGCACGCCCGACCCACCCCTTCTCGTCGGCGTCGAACGGCGACAGGCCGTCACGGGGTTCGGTCAAGCGGTCCCAGGCGGCACGGGTGTAGGCGTCGCCGGCTTGCTCGTACTCTCGGTCTGCCAGTGCGCCGACGGCGACGGTCCGGTGGTCGCTGTCCATACCGGGTCCCGGGAGTGTAGCGACACAAGCGTTGTGTCCAGCGTGCGGGAGCGCCCCGCAACTGATACGAAGGGCGCCCCTAGCCGACCCATGGACAGAAACGAGGTGCGCCGGGCCTGGGACGAGGTGGCAGCGACGTACGCGGCCCGTCGGGACCCCGACGGCTCCGACGCCGACCTTATAGACGACCTGCTGGCGGAGCTGCCCGACTCGCCCACCGTACTGGACGTGGGCTGTGGCGACGGCGCCCGCACGCTGGCGAACCTGCCGGCGGGCGCCGTCGGGCTAGATTTCTCCCGGCGGGGGCTGGAACTCGCGACCGAGACAGTGCCCGGCGCGCGGCTCGTTCAGGGGGACATGACCGCCCTCCCGGTGGCCGACGACAGCGTCGACGGTATCACCGCCTACCACGCCGTCTTCCACGTCCCCCGCGAGCGCCACCCCGAGGTGTACCGGGAGTTCGCCCGCGTGCTCCGGCCGGGCGGCGTCGTCCTCATGACCCTCCCGAGCGGTGACTTCGAGACCGTCCGATGGGGCTGGATGGGCGGGTCGATGTTCTTCTCGGCGCCCGGCCGGCGGGCCACGCTCAACCAGTTAGACGCCGCCGGGTTCGACGAGATACGGACCGAGACGGCCGACGACCCGCTGGGCAGTGCCACGGAGTTTGTGTTCGCCCGGCTGTAGCAACGTCCCCGACATATTTGTCATCTCGGATACAAAATGGGATATGGCACTCGACGTTCAGACGCCCGACCCGCCCGAGCTCACCGACTCCGAATCACGCGACAGCGGCCACGCCGACGGCCGGGGCGAGGACTATCACCGCGAGGACATCGAGACGGCGCTGGCCGAGGGCGCGTGGGTCGAGGGGTTCGAGGAGTGGGCAGCGGAGACCGAACTGGCCGAAAGCGAGTTCGACCTGCTAGTTCGGCACGGGCTCCTCGACCAGTTCGACTTCTTCGTGGGAACGGACGGCGACGGGGTCGACTGCCACGTGCCGACGCTCTCTGACGACGCCCGCGAGGCGCTGGGGCGTGAGGCCGACATCGAGGCGGTGGAGTCAGAGCTGTCGACACTGGGCCGCGTCGTCGCGGCGACGCTGGAGCGCGAACCGCTCGGCCGTAGCGGGTAGGCGTCCGGTGCTCACCCGCTGTGGGGGGCCCGTTCGAGGCGGATATCCACCGCCTCGTAGTCCTCGATAACGGCGCTGACGCCGCCGACGGTCACCACCTCGCCGTCGTGTTCGACGCGGACGCTGTTCTCGATGGGGAACTCGTTGCTGAAAGGGTCCATCAGACCCTGTCGGAGCTCGACAATCGGGACCGACGCCAGTTCGACGATCTCGCCGGTCGCCGTGTCTTGGGCGGTGATGGTCGCGGTCAGGTCGACGCCGGCTCGCTCGTGGAGGGTCGCCTGGACCAGGGCGTTGCGAAGCGTCGGATACGACTGTGGGAGCGGGTCGCGGTCACAGCGATACACCTCCGTGGCGAGCCGCCAGAAGTTACCCAGATACGTGCTAAAGAGGTTCCCGGTGACGGCCGACCGGGTGAGCGAGATGGCGCTGCCGTCCCCGCCGCCGACGAGAAACCCCGGGTCGTCAAGCGCCATCCGTTCGCGGTCCACGGTGAGCAGCGGTTGGGGTTCGTACGCCCACGTGCGCGCAAGCGTCGCGCAGCCGTCGAGTGCGGCCGTGTCGAACTCGTCGAGCCCGGGGTCGGTGACGAGGACGTAGACGGCGGCGCCCCGGCCGAGAGCGTCGGCCAGCGCGTCGGTAAACTGGTCGAACACCGCGGCGGGCAGACAGATAAACACCTCCGCCTGGGCCGCGTCGATGTCGCGGCGCCAGCGCTTTGCGAGCGTCTGGCCGGACTTTATGAGCTCGACTTCGAGGTCGTCGACGTCCTGGTCGGCGAGTTCGCGCTCGATGTCCGCTTCGAGCTCGTCGAGACGGGCGTCGATACTGCCGACGGCGCTGTCGGCCCGCTGGGCCCGGACCACCGAGGGCCTGACGTGGTCGTTGAGCACGACCAGCCCGCGCTCGTCGAGCTGTTCGCACATCTGATAGACGTGTCGCTGGGAGACGTCGGACTCGTCGACGACGCGGCTGACCGTCACCGTCCCGTGGTCGAGGATCGTGAGGTAGACGTCGATCTCCTTGGCCGAAAGGCCGAGCAGCCGCAGGTTCTCGCGGAGTCGCTCGCGTGTCATTGGCGTTCGTTTCGGCTGGTCGATTGTGTACCCACTGTTCCTGACGGCGGGCGATATCGGCCGGTAAATCGCGACGCCACGGCGAGTCAGGTGAGCTGTTCGGTGACCTCGGTGGTCTCAAGCGAGCGGTTGTGCAAGGCGGTCCCGGTCTCGGCGTCGAACAGGTGGACTGACTCGGGCGGGAGCGTCGCCACCACGGGCTCGCCGGCCCGGATGTGGCGCAGGCCGCTGATAGTCGCGGTGAACGTCTCGGGCTCGTCGACGCCCCGGTCGAAGGTGAGATGTGTCGTGTTCTCGTCGCCACGGGGTTCGACCACGTCGACGAACACGTCGTAGGCGTGGGTCCCGTCGCCCTCCACGTCGAGTTCGATGTCCTCCGGCCGGACCCCGAGCGTGACGCGGTCGGCGTCACCGACCGCGTCACGCTGGTCGGGCGTGAGTTCGTACTCGAAGCGGTCGGAGACGAGGGTCCCGTCCCGGACCTCCATCTCGAAGAAGTTCATCGACGGATCACCGATGAAGCCGGCGACGAACTGGTTGTTCGGTGCGTGGTAACACTCCAGTGGCGTCCCGACCTGCTGGAGGACGCCGTCGTCGAGGATGGCGATGCGGTCGCCCATCGTCATCGCCTCGGTCTGGTCGTGGGTGACATAGACCGTCGTGACGCCGAGTTCGTCCTGCAGGCGCTGGAGTTCGGTCCGCATGGTCGCGCGGAGTTTCGCGTCTAAGTTACTGAGCGGCTCGTCCATGAGGAACGCTTCGGGGTCCCGGACGATGGCCCGCCCCAGCGCGACGCGCTGTTGCTGGCCGCCGGAGAGGTCGGCGGGCTTTCGGTCCAGCAGGTCCCCGATACCCATCATGTCGGCCGTCTCCCCGACGGTCGCCGAGATCTCGTCGTCGGGCATCTCTGTCGACTCCTCCAGCCCGAAGCTCATGTTTTCCCGCACCGTCATGTGGGGGTACAGCGCGTAGGACTGGAACACCATCGCGATGTCCCGTTCGGCGGGTTGTTTCTCGTTCATCCGTCGGCCGCCGAGCGAGATTTCGCCCGAGGTGATCGTTTCGAGGCCGGCGATCATCCGCAGGGTCGTCGACTTCCCACAGCCCGACGGGCCGACCAGCACGAGGAACTCCCCGTCTTCGATGTCGATGCTCACGTCGTCGACCGCGACGATCTCGTTGCCGTCGTCCTCGGTGAAGACCTTCGTTACGTTGTCGAGTGTCAGTTGTGCCATTGTTGTGTGCTATGTATTGGTTCGGTGGCTGTGACATCGTGGCGGTCGCCGCCCCGAGGCGGCGACATCGGCCACGTGCGGACAGCCGACATTCACGCTGCGACCCCCTTTGCGAACTTCTCGCCAAAGAGGACGTAGACCAGAAGCGTCGGGAGCGCGGCGACGAGTGCCCCGGCCATCCGGAGCGGGAAGTTCGTCCCCGACTGCGAGACACCGAGCCCGACGAGTTCCTGCGTGACGACGGAGGCATCGCCGAACTGGACGATAGTCAGCGCAAAGAGGAGGTCGTTCCATATCTGCGTGAACTGGTAGATGAACACCACCGCGAACATCGGCACCGACAGCGGGAGGATGATGCGCCGATAGATGCGGTAGACGGAGGCCCCGTCCAGCCGGGCGGCCTCTATCATCTCGTCTGAGAGTTTCTTGTAGTGAGCGCGAAACAGCAGCGTACAGATGGGCAGCCCGTAGGCCGTGTGCGTGACGATGAGCGCGACGAGCTTCCAGTGGTAGCCCTGGATAAACGGCAGTATGGTGACGGGCTGGAACGCCGTCCGCAGCGGGACGACGTTGTACCAGAACTGGGTCAGGGGCACCAACACTGCCTGGTAGGGGATGAAGATGCCCGCGACGAAGGTGATGTAGACTGCGATCTGGCCACGCCAGCTCACCGTCGTCAGCCCGTAGGCCGCCATGCTCCCGAGCAGCCCCGAGAGGATGGTCGCCGGGACGACCAGGATGGCGCTGTTGACCAGTCCCTGACCGAGCAGGTCGACGGCGCTGGTCCAGGCCCCCATCGAGAACTCGCCGGTCCCGGAGACCAGCGGTTCAAGCGGCGGGAGGTAGGGGTACTGTCCCGTGTACGACGACGGGTTCGTAAGGGAGGTCACGACGCCGGTCTCGATGGGGATAAGGTAGAACACCGCCATCGCGACCAGCGTGATATACAGGACGATACGGCGAAGCGGGTAGCCGGCGTCCAGCTCGGACTCCTCCTCGGTCGAGGTGCCAAAGCTCATAACGCACCCCGCTTGTACTGGGAGTAGATGTACGGCGAGACGATGGCCAGCGCCATCAGGAAGAGGACGACGGCGATAGCCGAGCCGTACGCCCAGTTCCCGTTACTGTAGGCCTCACGCACCATCCGCGTCGCCAGGATGTCCGCGGAGGGACCGGGCTGGTAGCCGTACATCGAGTAGAGGAAGTCGAAGGCCTTCAGCGCGAACACCGTCAGCACCACGAGCGCGCTGACGGTCGCGGTGCGGAGCTGGGGGATGATGACCCGCCAGTACATCTTGACGGTGCTGGCCCCGTCGACGCGGGCGGCCTCGAAGTGGCTGTCCGGGATGGCGCGCAACCCCGCGAGATAGACCACCATCGCGTAGCCGCTGAACTGCCACACCAGCGCGAAGGCGACGGCGGCCAGTTTCAGATCGGGGTTCTGGATGATTTCGACCGGGCCGATACCGACGACGCCCAGCGCGATGTTGATGAGCCCCGTCTGTGGGTTGTACATGTAGAGCCAGAACTTCGCCGTCACGACGAAAGAGAGGCTCATCGGCAGGAGGTAGATGGTCCGGAAGGTGTTCTCGAAGCGTATCTCCTGGTCGACCAGGATGGCGAGCAAGAGCCCGAGCGCCAGACACACCGCGGTGAACGCGACGATGAGTATGACGGTGTTCCCGAGCGAGTTCCAGATGGGGTCGACGGTCAAATCCGACCACGACGGAGTCCCACCCTGGAAGGCGATGACGTAGTTCTCGAAGTCGAGCGAACTGTAGTCGGGCGTCCCGAGACCGGTAAAGTCAGTCAGTGACAGGACGATGTTCCAGGCGATGGCGCCGTAGACGAACACGCCGATGAGCAGCGCCGGCGGCAACCAGAACGGGGCCGACCGCACCGAGTCCCGCTGGAAGAACGACTCCCCCTCGTCGGCGGCAGTCACCTCGCCGCCGTCGGCCCGCAGGTCCGACCCATCTCGGTTCGCGTCGCTTGGCTCACCCCCGCGAGTATTCCGGCCGCCGGACAGGCGGCGTCGAAGTATCGTAAGTGGATTGTGCATAAATTGGGGCGTGACGGTTCAGTTGAACGCGTCGATGAGGTCGTCGGCGGTCGCGGAGGCGTCGGACTCCTCCAGGAAGCCGCTGAACGCGGAGGTGATGTTCGTCTTCACGCCCGGCGCAACGGCCAGCCCATGCTGGATGGACGGGGGCTGGCTGTCGGCGTTGTTGAAGTCCTCGTACTGGTCCTGCTGGAACTGGTTGAGACTGGAGACGTCGGCGTCGCTCCGGGGCGGAATCGAGCCTTTCTCCGCGTTGAACAGGACCTGTCCCTCGGCGCTGCCACAGTAACTGAGGAACGTCTTGGTGGCTTCCGGCGTGGGGTTGTTCGCGAGGAAGGGGAACGAGTCCATGTTCAGGAGGTAGCTCCCGCTCGTCCCGGGGTAGGTGACCTGTCCCCACTGCTCGCCGTAGTTGAAGCTGTCGTCGCCGCTGTAGGCGCCGGCGGCCCAGTCGCCCTGATGGATGAACGCGGCGTTGCCCTCCATAACCATCGTGTTGGCCTCCGTGAAGCTGAGCGAGGAGGCGTCGCTGGGGTAGTACTCCTCTAACTCGACGACGGAGTCAAGCGCCGCCTTGACTTCCGAGCGGTTGCCGTTCCCGTTGATGAACGCCTCGTAGCCGTCGATACCGCCCTCGGCGAGCAGGATGGTCTCCCAGAGCTGGATAGTCGACCAGGCACCGCTGGTCTGGTGGGCGAAGGGGACGGCGTCGGTGTTCTGTGCCACCTGTTCGCAAGCGTCGACAACATCGCTCGGGCTGGACAGGGTGCTGGGGTCGACACCGGCCGACTCCAGCACGTTCGCGTTGTAAAACAGGTTGTTGATGCGGTGGATGTTCAGCGGGACCGTGACGTAAGTCCCGTCCATCTGGGCCTGTGCCTGCGGGCCCTCCAGGTAGTTGTCCTTCATGTCCTGGTCCCAGACGTCGCCCTCGATGTCGGCGTAGGCGTCGCCGAACTTCTCTAGGGTCTTGCCGGGCCAGGTCTGGAACGTGCTCGGGGGGTCGTTTGACTGCAGTCGGTTCTGGACGACCTGGTCGAGGTTCGAGCGCGCGGCCCCGTTGACCGGTTCCTCGGCGAACTCGACGTCGGGGTGGGCCTCCTGGAACCCGTCGATGAGCGCCCCGATAGCCGCGTTACCGTCACCGTCGGACCACGCGTGGAGCAGTTCGATGCCGTCGCTGCCCGAGTCGCCACCGCCGCCACAGCCGGCCAGTCCGGCGACCGCGGCGACGCCGGCACCCTGGAGTACACGTCGGCGGGAGACGCCGTCTCCGTCCGTCATCGTGTCAGCCCCCGCGTGGCCGATGTCGTGTCCGTAGCCCGTGCCCCATCCGAACGGCTGTAATCAGTTGGCATGCACGCCCACCTTGGCCAACATGTGCATTAAAAATTGGGATAGTAGAATTGCTAAATGTCTAGAAACGGGATTACGGTGTAATATTCGCGTATTCGTCCAGAATACCACCCGCTATTTTATAATTACCGCCTGCAGCGGTACTAATTAACTGTGTTTAATAGTGGTAGATCGGGATTATTGCGGCAACAAAATCCTGTTATTTGGAAAAGAGTCCTGTGATTTTAGTATATCTTTCTTGCCAAACGCAGTAGTCGGTCCGAGGCACGGAGACCTGCCAGCGGCCGGAGCCAGTGTATCGACGCCGTAACGGCAGCGACACTGCGTCCCTGCCGGGAAGCGGTACCCGACACTCGATGTTGTAATTCGATCACACCGGCACCGAGGTCGCGCCCGGCCATCACCACCCCGCCGGCTGGTCAGAGCAGCAGCGACTACCCCGACGGCCGCGCCCAACAGTCCGGACCGTTCCAGAGAAGTAATAGATATTGTATGTGTTTGAGTATTTATTGAAGCAAATATATTTCGTGCTGGCGCCGCCCGATCGGAGCCAACGCCGTGACACCGGATATCAGTCGTTTCGAACGCCGTTTCGGGTTGCTTCCGCAGCAACGACAGCCTGGATGGCTGAAAGTTCGGCCGGGTAGCGGGACAGTCGTCCGTCTGGCCAGCGGTATCGAGCGGTTCCGGTGAGTAAACAGTGCAGTCGCGGCGAGTGCAGCGACGGCATACGAGCTGTCAGTGTGACAGGGGGGCGCCAAAATAACAAAGATGGAGTATGTATGTAACTCTGATACAGTATCCGACGACGACCCGACCGCGGACGGGTAGTAGCGCGACCGTCGGGACTGACTCGGGGTACGATGCCGTCGACATGCCGAAAGCCGTCCGGCGTGTCGCCAGATCTCTCGGGGTCCGTCGGAACGAACGATGACGCGGGACGAGCCGTATCGGCGGTGCACGAAATAACAGTGATATCGCTGTTATGGAGTAGGTGAAGACTCGAAGCAGAACGGAGCGCGCCGCAACGAGACAGATACAAAACACGTAGCAATACTGTCCGCTTTCAGCGGTCCATCCCCCGCCACACCGGGTACACACGTGTGTATCCGAGCCGTAACGCGGTTTTCTGGGTGTACACACGACTGAACACCCCTCCGGAGGTCGATAGGGCAAGGCGAGTGAACACACCGAAAGTTGGCCACTGTGAAGCGCCGAGATGGGCGATATCGGCGGGTAAACTCGTATGTACAGGGCGATACCGTCGACTGCAGCCGCTGAACGGTAGGCAGTTATAAATAATGCAGAATGGAGTGTGTCGGCTATGCCAGTCACCACGGCATGGACGGAACTGCATCGCACAGGAACCACGGGCGGGACAACAGACCGGGGGTGTCCGTGATGGCCACGGCGGCACAGATCGTCATGGGGGTGTTGCCGCTTGCGGTCATCTCGTTCCTCATGATCGGTCGCTACTGGTCGGCGACCCGAGCCATGCCCATCGCGTGGGTGGTCGCGGCGGCCGTCGGCTACGTCGGCTGGAACATGACGCCCCAGTGGATCGTCGCCGCATCGATAAACGGCGCGATCACCGCGGTCAACATACTGTGGATCGTGTTCGGGGCGATACTGCTCCTGTACACGCTCAAGCAGACGGGCGCCTTCGACGTCATCAATGCCGGGTTCACGTCGATTAGCGACGACCGGCGCGTGCAGGTGGTGTTGCTGGTGTTCCTGATGGGGTCGTTCATCGAGTCGGCGGCCGGCTTCGGGACGCCCGCGGCCATCGTCGGGCCCCTGCTCGTCGGGCTCGGGTTCCCGCCGCTTGCCGCCGTCGTGGTCGCGCTGACGGGGAACCTGATGGCGATTACGTTCGGCGCGGTCGGGACGCCGCTGATCATCGGACTCCAGGACATCTTCGAGTCCTCGGACTCGATCTCGGCAGCCGTCGCCGGACAGGGGATGTCCGTCGAGGGGTGGATCGCCGAGATCGGCCTGTGGGCGGCCACCCACCACGTCGTCGTCGGTATCATGCTCCCTTTCATCGGCGTCGCGATGATGACGCGGTTCTTCGGCGAGGAGCGGTCGCTCAAACCCGCACTCGAAGTGCTGCCGCTCACGCTGTTTGCGTGGGCCTCCTTTGCCGTTCCCTACTGGCTGACCGCGTACTTCCTGGGGCCGACGTTCCCCGGCCTCTTCGGCGCGATGTTCGGGATGGCCATCACGGTGAGTGCGCTGCGTGCCGGCTACTTCCACCCTGACGAGGAGTGGGACTTCGCGCCCAAGGCCGAGTGGCCCGACCACTGGATCGGCGACATCAAGCCGGGCGAGTCGACCAGCCGCGAGGCGACCGTCGCGGCCGACGGCGGACAGGTGACCGCCGGCGACGCGAAGATGTCACTGGCCCGCGCCTGGACGCCCTACGTCGTCCTGGCCGGACTGCTCGTGGTGACCCGCGTCATCGACCCGCTGACGAACTTCCTCACCTCGACGCTCGTCCTCAAATGGGCGGACATCCTCGGGACGGGGATGTCCAACGACTTCGCGCTGTTGTATCTCCCGGGAGCGATTTTCGTGTTCGTCCACCTGCTCACCATCCCGCTGCACCGGATGGACGGCGAGGAGATCAAGGCCGCGTGGCTGGAGTCAATAGAGAAGGTGACGCCGGCGGTCATCGCGCTCGTCTTCGCCGTCGCGACCGTCCAGATAATGATCCAGTCGGGCGAGAGCGCCGGTATCGACAGCATGCTCGTTGTCCTCTCGGAGACCACGGCCAACACCGCGGGCGCGGTCTATCCGTTCTTCGCGGCCACCGTCGGTGCCTTCGGGGCGTTCCTCGCCGGGTCGAACACGGTCAGTGACATCCTCTTTGGGACCTTCCAGTACAACATCGCGACGGAGCTTGGCGTCTCACGGACCATCGTCGTCGGCGCACAGGCCGTCGGCGGCGCCATCGGAAACCTCGTCGCGATTCACAACGTCGTCGCCGCGCTGGCCGTCGTCGGGCTCGTCGGCGAGGAGGGGCGGGTCATCCGTCTGGAGCTGATCCCGCTTACGTACTATGCGGTGACGACGGGGATACTGACGCTCCTGTTCGTCTACGTCCTGGCGCCGGGGGTGTTCTAGGCGGGCAATGGCGGGACTCGAACCCAGCCGCTCCGTCCCCGCCGCCGAGCCGCGGGCGGACTACGAGCACACGAGCGGCGAGGTGAACCGACCCGCGCTGGTCGAGAGCCTCAGAGCCCGCGTGGACGGTGACGTGCGGTTCGACGAGTACTCCCGGCAGTCGTACGCGACCGACGCCAGCATCTACGAGGTGCCGCCGGTCGGCGTCGTCTTCCCAACCTCGACGGCCGACGTGGCGGCCGTCGTCGAGACCTGCGCGTCCGTCGACGTGCCGGTCCTGCCGCGGGGCGGCGGGACGAGTCTCGCCGGCCAGACGGTCAACGAAGCCGTCGTCCTCGATTTCACCCGGTACATGGACGACGTACGAACCGTCGACCCCGATACACGAACCGCCCGGGCACAGGTCGGGACGACGCTTGGCGACCTCAACGCCGACCTCGCCGACCACGACCTGAAGTTCGCGCCCGACCCCGCGTGGGGCGATAAGTCCGCCCTCGGCGGCGCTATCGGCAACAACTCGACCGGCGCCCACTCGCTGCAGTACGGCAAGACCGACCACTACGTCGAGTCCTGCGAGGTCGTCCTCTCGGACGGCACCGTCACCGAGTTCGGCGAGCTATCGGTCACGGAGCTGCGCGAGCGTGCCGGGGACGAAGACCTGGAGAGCCGGATATACGCCGCCGTCGCCGACGTGCTCGACGAACACGGCGACGAGATAGCGGCGGCCTACCCCGACCTGAAACGTAACGTCTCGGGATACAACCTCGACCGGCTCGTCGCCGAGGCCGACGGCGAGTTCGGCGAACCGGGCACGGTGAACCTCGCGCGGCTGCTGGCCGGCAGCGAGGGGACGCTAGCGATAGTCACGGAGGCGACCGTATCGCTGGAACCCGTCCCAGAGACGAAGGCGATGGCCCTGCTCACCTACGGGGACCTCATCGACGCGATGGCCGACGTGGCACCGATACTCGAACACGACCCGGCGGCCGTCGAGATCCTAGACGACGTGATGATAGACCTCGCGCGGGACACCGCCGAGTTCGAGGACGTGGCGGCCATCCTGCCCGACGGCACGCGGGCGACGCTGCTCGTCGAGTTCTACGCCGAGGACGACGCCGAGGGCCGGGAGCTTGTCGACCGGCTGCTGGCCGACCGGCTCGACGGGACGGCCTCGGTGACAGACGAGCCGGTTCGGGCCGCCGAGGGGTTAGAAGCCCACGACGAGGCCAAGCGCGAGAAGTTCTGGAAGCTCCGGAAATCGGGGCTGCCGATACTGCTCTCGCGGACGAGCGACGCCAAACACGTCGCGTTCATCGAGGACACGGGCGTGCCGCCCGAGAACCTCCCCGAGTACGTCGCCGACTTCCAGGAGGTGCTGGAAGACCACGACACGTTCGCGTCCTTCTACGCGCACGCGGGCCCGGGCGTGTTACACATCCGCCCGCTGGTGAACACGAAGACCGTCGAGGGCGTGGAGACGATGGTCTCCATCGCCGACGACGTGACCGACCTCGTCGTCGAGTACGGCGGGTCGGTGTCGGGCGAACACGGCGACGGCCGCGCCCGGACCTGCTGGAACGAGAAGCTGTACGGCACCGACGTCTGGGAGGTGTTCCGGGAGCTAAAGACCGCGTTCGACCCCGACTGGCTGTTGAACCCCGGGCAGGTCGTCGGCGTCGACGACGCGGCTGTCGAGGCCGGGACGGCGCCCCCGCGTGCCCGCACCGTCGATATGGCCACCCAGTTGCGCTTCGACCCGGAGTACGACATCGACGCCGGGCTGGCGCCGACCTTAGAGTGGGACAACGAGAACGGCATGGAGGGGATGGTCGAGCTCTGTCACGGCTGTGGCGGCTGTCGGGGTCCCCAGGAGACGACCGGGAGCGTGATGTGTCCGACCTACCGGGCCGCCGACGAGGAGCTGACCGCCACGCGGGGCCGGGCGAACATGCTCCGGCAGGCGATGAGCGGCGACCTCCCGGACGACCCCACGGACGACCAGTTCGCCGAGGAGGTGCTCGACCTCTGTATCGGCTGTAAGGGGTGTAAACGCGACTGTCCCAGCGGCGTCGACATGGCGAAGCTGAAAGCGGAGGTCACACACGCCCGCCACCAGGAACACGGCGCGAGCCTGCGGGACAAACTGTTCGCGAACGTCGATACCCTGTTTGCGCTGGGGAGCCGCGTCGCCCCGGTCGCGAACCTGCTGGGGTCGCTCCCCGGGAGCGACACAGTCCTGGAGAAGACCGTCGGCATCGCGCGGGAACGGGACACGCCGACGCTGCACTCGGAGACGTTCGCCGACTGGTTCGCGGCCCGCGAGCGGTCGCTGTCGACCGACGAGGCGACACGCAGCGTCGTCCTGTTTGCGGACGCGTACACGAACCACGTACATCCCGACGTGGGGAAAGCGGCCGTCGAGGTGCTCGAAGCGGCGGGCGTCTCCGTCACCCTGCTCGACGGCCACACAGACAGCGGCCGCCCGGCTTACTCCAAGGGGCTGCTGGACGACGCCCGCGCGACCGCCGAGAGCGTGGTCGGCGCGCTCGAACCGTACGTCGACGCCGGCCGCGACGTCGTCGTCGTCGAGCCCTCGGACGCGGTGATGCTCCAGTCGGACTACCTCGACCTGCTGGGCCAGAACGAACGGACGGCGGCCGTCGCCACGAACACGTACGGCCTGTGTGAGTACCTCGACGCGTTCGACCTGGACCGGGAGATAGCGTGGGCGCCGCCGGCGCGGTCGCTTGCCTACCACGGTCACTGCCACCAGAAGGCCACGAAGAAGGACCACCACGCGGTCGGGGTCCTCCGGCGCGCGGGCTACGACATCGACCCGCTCGATTCGGGCTGCTGTGGCATGGCCGGCAGTTTCGGCTACGAGGCCGAACACTACAGCATGAGCCAGGCCATCGGCGACATCCTCTTCGAACAGGTCGAGGAGAGCCCGGCCGAGCAGGTCGTCGCCCCCGGAGCGTCCTGTCGGACCCAGCTCGGCGACCGCGAGGGGGGTGAGGACCCCCCACACCCCGTCGAGGCGCTGGCCGACGCGCTCGCGACAGCGCGGTCCCGGCCGTAGCCCCTCTCTGCTTTGGCGTCGCCAACGGACCATCGAACGAGTGAAAAATCGATATGTTTACCGACAGACAACCAACGGCTACTTGCCGACCGAACGGAGCGAGAGTACATGTCACAGACTAGCACTGAATCGGTACGCGAGCGGTTTCGGGACCGGCTGCGGGATTTCGACGTCGAGTCGACCGTCGTCCCGCCGAGCGACGTGGCCGCGACGATAGCACGCATCGCGTCGTCGCCGGCTGTCGGCGTCGAGCCCGCGGACGCGAGCTACGACTTCCCCGATATGGTCGAGACGGAGTTCACGCCGTCGGACCTCGAAGCGGCCGCGACCGGCGTCACCGCGGCGACGCTCGGCATCAGCGACTACGGGAGCGTCGTCGTCCCGACCACCGAGTCGGGCGTCGAGCCCGTCAGCCTGTTCGCCGACCAGCACGTCGCCGTCCTCGACGCGGACGACATCGTTCCGGGGATGGACGACGGGTTGGCAGAGATGGGTGAGCGGTCCCGCCAGTCGGGGTTCAGCGGCGTCATCGCGACGGGCCCCAGCGCGACCGCCGACATGGGCGCGCTGGTCAAGGGCGCCCACGGCCCGAAGACGGTCCACGTGGTGGTGGTCGACCCGTGACGGCGAGTGGCGAGACGAAGGCGGCACACATCCGCCACATCCTCGAAACCGAAGGCGACGCCGTCTCGACGAACACCCAGGGGTTCAACGACGGGCGTTACGAGTCGGTCGCGAAGCTCGAAGATTACGAGGGGCTGAAAGACGAGGCCCGCGCCATCAAGGAAGACGCCATCAAGCGGCTCCCCTCGCTGCTGTCCCAGCTCCGCGAGACCGTCGAGGCAAACGGCGGGACCCTCTACGTCGCCGACGACGCCGCCGACGCGAACGACTACGTCCGCGACGTCGTCAGCGAGGCCGACGGCGAGCGCGTCGTCAAGAGCAAGTCGATGACCTCCGAGGAGATGGAGCTCAACGAGGCCCTGGCCGGGGACGGCGTCGACGTCGTCGAGACCGACCTGGGCGAGTGGGTGCTCCAGGTCGCCGACGAGGCCCCCTCACACATCGTCGCGCCGGCGATACACAAGTCCCGAGAGGCCATCGCGGAGCTGTTCACGGAGCAGTTCGACCCGGACGAGCCCCTCGAAACGGCCGAGGACCTCACCATGTTCGCACGGCGGAAGCTGGCCGAGAAGATAACCACGGCCGACGTCGGCGTGACGGGCGCGAACTTCGTCGCCGCCGACTCGGGGACGATGGCGCTCGTGACCAGCGAGGGCAACGCGCGAAAGACCGTCACCGCGACGGACACTCACGTCGCAGTCGCCGGCGTCGAGAAGGTGGTCCCCACGGTCGAGGACCTCCACCCGTTCGTCGAGCTCATCGGCCGCTCGGGCACCGGCCAGGACATCACCTCCTACGTCTCGCTGCTGACGCCGCCAGTCGACTCGCCGACGCTGGACTTCGGGGCCGACGAGCTCGGGCCGGCCGACGACCGGGAGTTCCACCTCGTGTTGATAGACAACGGGCGCATGGCGATGCGCGACGACGAGGACTTACGCGAGACGCTGTACTGTATCCGGTGTTCGGCGTGTTCGAACTCCTGTGCGAACTTCCAGCAGGTCGGCGGTCACGCCTTCGGCGGCGAGACCTACTCGGGCGGCATCGCGACCGGCTGGGAGGCCGGCGTCGAGGGGCTCGACACCGCCGGCGAGTTCAACGACCTCTGTACGGGCTGTTCGCGCTGCGTGAACGCCTGCCCCGTCGGCATCGACATTCCCTGGATAAACACCGCCGTCCGCGACCGGGTGAACCGCGACGGGGAGACCGACCTCGACTGGCTCGTGGAGGGGCTCACGCCCGACGAGGAGCCCGGCGGGGTCTCGCTCCAGAAGCGGCTGTTCGGGAACTTCTCCACCCTGGCCCGGCTGGGGAGCGCCACGGCGCCGGTCTCGAACTGGCTGGCCGACAACCCCGTCTCGCGGCGGGTGCTGGAGCGCGTGGCGGGGGTCGACCGCCGGCGCGCGCTCCCGGCGTTCGAGCGCGAGACGCTGCGGGACTGGATGGCCGACCGGCCGCCCGTCCCCGATCCGGAGCGCGAGGTGGTCCTCTTTCCGGACCTGTACACGAACCACGTCCAGGTCGAGCGGGGCAAGGCCGCCGTCCGGGCGCTCGAAGCGCTCGGCGTCGAAGTCCGTCTCGCGGACGTGTCCGCGAGCGGTCGCGCACCGCTGTCCCAGGGGATGGTCGCGACGGCCCGGGACCACGCCGAGTCGGTCGCCGACGACCTCCTTCCACACGTCGACGCGGGCCGCGACGTGGTGGTCATCGAGCCCAGCGACCACGCCCTCTTCCAGCGCGAGTACGAGAAGTTGCTCGACGAAAAGCGCCACGAGCGGCTGCGGGCCAACAGCTACGAGATACTGGAGTACGTCTACGGCTGTCTGGAGAACGGCGCGGACCCCGACGTGCTCCGGGACGGCGAAGGCGAGGAAATTGCCTACCACAGCCACTGCCAGCAGCGCACGCTCGGCGTGGAGCGGTACACCGAGGCCGTGCTGGACGAACTCGGGTTCGACGTCGTCACCTCCGACGTGGAGTGCTGTGGGATGGCCGGGAGCTTCGGCTACAAACAGGAGTACTACGACGTGAGCATGGCCGTCGGCTCGGAGCTGGAAGCGCAGTTCACGGCGGACGACACCGACGAGCGGACGGTCGTCGCCAGCGGGACCTCCTGCGAGGAACAGCTGGACGACCTGCTCGTCCGGTCCCCGAAGCACCCGGTCGAACTGCTCACCCCGGCCGTCCGCACCGAGCGGGTCAGCGGGGAACCAGGCGCCTGAGCCAGCTGCCGAGCGCCAGCCCCGTCCGCCGGGAGACGGTGACGTCGTAACCGGCGACGACATCTTCTAGAGCCGCTGTGAAGCCGTCCAGGTCGATGTCCCCGTGGACGCGGACGACGCGGGCCGAGCCGCCGTCCGGGTCGACGACGACCGCCTCCCGGCCGAAGCGGCCGCCGTCGTAGACGTGAATCGCGTCCACGCCCTCGTACGGGAGCCCCGTCACGGCGTCCGCCGTATCGAGCGCCGCCGCGAGCCCCTCGGAACGGAGCAGCGCCGCGAAGGCGTCGGCTTCCCGCGCCGGCGCCCCCCGCGCGAGGTCGAGCGGCGTCGGGTAGTCGTACTCGACGAACAGCAGGTGGTCGGGACGGAACACCACGTCGAGCAGCCTGAGCGGCACGGCCGCGGCCATCGTGAAGTGGAGGTGTATCCGAACGTCCGTCACGGGAACCAGCCCTTCGCGCGGTCGGCGTCGGCCACGGTTCCGGTCGCGGCCCGTTTGGCCCTCGCGACGTAGTACATGACTGCGACCTGGGCGGCTGCGTACCCCAGCCACAGGGCGTACCCCCCGGCGGCGCTCCCGGCGACGAACGGGTCAACGGCGAAGGCGCCGAGTCCGGCGCGGGTCGCGAGGAAGGTGCCGACGAGGAGGACGCTGAAGTAGCCGAAGAAGCCGGCCGCGAACCACATCGAGACGACCCGTCCCCAGCCGGGCATCGTGTGTTCGGGGAGCCGGACCGTGTTGACGAGCTGGATGGCGAGGATGTACGGCCACATCATCAGCCCCGACATCGCGGCGCCCACGACGAGCAGTCCGAAGGGGTCCTGGGCGGCCAGCGGCGAGAGGAGGATGACGATGCCCCAGAGACAGAACACGGTCAGCAGCGTCCAGAACAGCCGCGGGAGGCTCCAGCCGGCCTCGCGGCCGTACAGCTCGTATATCACGTCGGAGCTGTTGCGGACGAACGACTCCACGATGGCGTACTCGGTCGTAAACAGCGCGAGAAACAGCAGGATGTAGATGACGCTGCCGGCGAACGGCCCCACCGCCGGAACGATTTCGACGAGCCACATGTCGACGGCCGTCTCGGCCGACCCCGACGCGTAGGTGAAGGCGATGGAGGCGAGGATGGCCGTCACGACGACGAGGCCTGCGAGGAAGGTGAGCAGGTGTTCGAGCTGGGTGACACGCCACCAGCCGCGCCACCGGTCGAGGTTCACCCGTTCGGGCGCGAACGTGAACCCGTCGCGGTGGACCGTCTCGGGTTCGTCGCCGGCGAAGGGGTTCTTGATGCGGCCCTGATACCGGCCCATGCCGTACCCCTTCTCGCGTATCCAGAGGCTCTGTGAGAGGTTCAGATAGCCGCCCGCGCCGGCGTAGGCCAGCGCGCCCAGCAGGACGGCGATGCTATCGAATGGCAGCTGATTGCCGCTCAGCGAGACGTTCGCGGGTATCGACGCCAGCGTCTCGACCGAGCCGACGAGGGCAAACAGCACCACGGCGAAGAATATCGAGAGCGAGACGAGCAGGAGCTGGAGGCGCTCGACGACGTTGTACATCAGTGGCGTCAGCTGGTAGGTGAGCCAGATGAACACCATGAGGACGATGCCGAGCAGTCGCCAGCCGGCGAGCTCGGTGCCGAGGAGGTCGTAGGTGCCAAGGGAGAGCCCGGCGGCCCCGATTTTGGCGGCGCTGGCCGCCCAGCCGGGCCAGCCGAGGCTGACGAACCCGCCGGCAAGCAGCGCGAGCGGGACGACCGGGTGGAGCCGTTCGGTGCCGCGGAAGACGCTCTCGCCGGTCGCGAGCGTCCAGCGCTGTATCTCGGTGTTCACGACGAAGTGGACGGCCGCGGCGAGCAGGAAGAGCCCGAACAGCGCCCACCCGTAGCGGGCGACCAGCGTCGGCCAGAACAGCGTCTCGCCGCTGCCCAGCGAGGCACCGAGCATGATGGCGCTCGGCCCGACGATGTACTTCAGCTTCGGCACTTTCGGGAGGTCGAGCAGTCCGAACGGGCCGCCCGTCCCGCGTTCGGGCTGGGACTCGTTCTCGGGGGCCGCGTCGAGGTTGTCGTACGCGACCGGCGTGTACGAGGCGGTCGGGTAGTCCATATCCTCCGGCGACGCGTAGACGTCGTCCGCTCCGTCGTCGTGCGGTCGGTCTGTATCACCCATCTATCTCCCTCTCACAGTCGTGCGTTCGCGTCGCGCCGATAGCGGGAACGAACGCGGACGATGTATCCAGTGTATCGGTTTGTCTCATATACGTCGGTCACCCTTTGACGAACCGCCAGACGTGGCCCCGGTCTGTCTCTACGTCGACGGTGGGCAGGTCGGTAAGCGCCGGCTCGATTATCTCCCACCACTCGTCGGCCGTCTTGCACCCGGCCGGATAGTCGGGGAACACCTCGGTGAGGAACTCGGACTTCGTCGCGTTGGGATGGTCGCTCACGTAGTCGTAGGCCGCCTGCAGCGCCTCGCGGCGCTGTTTCAGCAGCTCCCCCGAGCCGGGCAGCTCCGCGTTGGCGACCTCGGTGTCGACGGCCGGCTCGGCGACCGGCGCGCTCTCGGCGGCCGGAGCCCCCGAGTTCGGAATCGGGAGCCACCACACCCGACTCCGCGCGCCGACCTTGCGGGTCTCGAGAACTCCCCGGTCGACGAGCGCGTTCAGTTTGTTGTGGGCCGTCCGTCGCGAACACCCCAGCTCGTCCATCACGTCGTTTGCGGTCAGGGGACGAGCCGCGTCAGACCGATCACCGAAGACGGTCAACACGTCCTCCTCCGAGAACTGCGCCTCCTGTGGGGCCGACGAGGAGCCACCGGAGTCTAGTGTGGAATCGGTCATACACAGTGCTTTTCACTCGTGTGTAATATCTTTTAATCATGAACGTTGCGAGCGACCCCGCCGGACAGTAATTACACAATCTTTTTGCGGATATCCCGAGAGGTCCAACCGATGTCAGAAGTCGACGTGCTAGTCCTCGACCAGACGATTCACGGGATGTCGACGCGGAACTACCGGGACGTGCTCCGGGAGCGGTTGCCGGACATGCGGGTCGAACTCGCCGCGACCCCCTCGGAGTACGAGGAACTGCTCCCCCGGGCCAGGACGGTCACCGGGTTCGAGATAGACGCCGACGACGTGGCGCGGGCGACGAACCTCGAACGGTTCGTCTGTACGTTCGCCGGGACCGACCACCTCCCGCTCGATGCCCTCGCGGAAAACGACGTGGCCGTCTCGAACGCATCCGGCGTCCACGGCCCCAACGCCGCCGAGCAGGTGCTCGCGTACGTCCTCTCCTTTGCCCGTAACCTCGACCGGGGCTGGCGACAGAGCGACGCGGGCACGTGGAACCACTACCGGGCCGGGGAGCTGTACGGGTCGACGGTGACCGTCGTGGGCATGGGCTCTATCGGCAGCGCGATACTGGACCGGCTGGAGCCGTTCGGCGTCGACACGGTCGGTGTCCGGAACACACCCTCGAAGGGCGGCAACGCCGACGAGGTCGTCGGGTTCGGGGACGTGCCCGAGATCATGCCCCGGACGGACTACCTGATTCTGGCCTGCCCGCTCACCGAGAAGACCGAGCGGCTGGTCGACGAGGCGACGCTTGACCTGCTCTCGCCGGAGAGCGTCCTCGTCAACATCGCCCGCGGGGAGGTCGTCGAGACGGACGCGCTGGTCCGGGCGCTGCAGACGAACGAGCTCCGCGCGGCGGCCCTCGACGTGACCGACCCGGAGCCGCTCCCGGACGGCCACCCGCTCTGGAATCTGGACAACTGCCTGATAACGCCGCACAACGTCGGGCACACGCCCCGGTACTGGGACCGGATGGCCGACATCATCGTCGAGGACATCGCCTGAGACGGCTCGTTACGTTACACGACAGCATAGAAAAGCCGCGGTGTCGCCCCTCTCCGCTCGCCCGTTTCCACACACTCTGTAGCCGCGTCGGCCCACGGCGACCCGGCTACTGATTGTCCCGTGCTGGCGCCGACTCCCCGCTCACTCGATGCCGCGCCGGGTTTCGTACACGAGCCGCCAGAGTTCGTCCTCGACGTCGTCGAGTCCATCGGTCGTCTGGAGCTGCTGGTACAACCGTTCGGATACTTCGATTCCAGGCATTACGTGTACGATGCAGCCGGAACGGCAAAAGTGTACGCGGACTCGTAATCGAGTTAATTTCTCCCAGTACCCGTTCCGTTCGGCCGCTTCGTGATGATTTATGTATGGATATATACTTCAGTTACGCAATGTCAGTAGCTTGGCTGACCGCAGTGGGTGCCAGTGACATCGATACCGTCGGCGGGAAGGCTGCATCGCTGGGCGAGTTGACCGAACACGGTCTCCCGATTCCCGACGGGTTCACCGTCACGGCGGACACCTATCGGCGCTTTATCACCGAGACGGGAATCGCCGAGGAGCTGTTCGCGGCGATAGACATCGACGTGGAGGATTCCCGCGCGCTGGCCGAGGCCGAACAGCAGGCGCGGAAACTGATTCTCGACGCCCCGTGGCCCGAGGAAATCCGGTCGGACGTGCTCGCGGCCTTCGACGACCTCGGCGAGGACTCGGTCGTCGCCGTTCGCTCCTCGGCCACCGCCGAGGACCTGCCGGACGCGAGCTTTGCCGGCCAGCAGGACACCTATCTCAACATCACCCGCGAGGACCTGCTTGACCGTATCAAGCGCTGCTGGGCGTCGCTTTTCACCCAGCGGGCGCTGTACTACCGCGAGGAGCAGGGGTTCGACCACGCCGAGGTTGACATCGCGGTCGTCGTCCAGCGGATGGTCGACGCCGACAAGTCGGGCGTCCTCTTTACCAGCCACCCCTCGACCGGCGAGCGACAGCTCACCGTCGAGGCCGCCTGGGGGCTGGGCGAGGCCGTCGTCTCCGGCTCCGTCTCGCCCGACCACTACACCTACGACCGGGAGACCGACGCCGTCGAGTCGGTGACGGTCTCGACGAAGAAGGTGATGCACGTCAGAGACGCCGAGACGGGCGAGACAATCGAGACGGAGGTCCCCGAGGCAAAGCGGGACGAACGCGTCCTCTCCGACGAGGAGCTACACGACCTGAGCGAAATCGGCGAACTCGTCGAGGAGCACTACGGGGAGCCACAGGACGTCGAGTGGGCAATCAGTGACGGTAGCATCTACCTCCTGCAGTCCCGCCCGATAACGACTATCGACGCTGAGACGGCGGCGTCGGACGACGACGGGAGTCAGGCGCCCGGAGCGAACGACGGGGAAGACGACGCCGTCCTCGTGGACGGACTCGGTGCGAGCCCGGGAACGGCCACCGGGACGGTCCGGGTCGTCGGCACCCTCGACCAGCTCGACAAGGTGAATCAGGGGGACATAATCGTCACGGAGATGACGACGCCGGACATGGTGCCCGCGATGAAACGCGCCGGGGCGCTGGTCACCGACGAGGGCGGGATGACCAGTCACGCCGCGATCGTCTCCCGCGAGCTCGGGGTGCCCGCCGTCGTCGGCGCCGAGACGGGGACGTCGACGCTTACCGACGACCAGCTCGTCAGCGTCGACGGCGACCGGGGAATCGTGGCCGATGGCCAGCAGGCCCCCGCCAGCGACGGGGAGAGCGAGAGCCAGCAGTCCGCGGCGGCGGGTGGCCCGGCCGCAAAGCCGATGACCGCGACGGACATCAAGGTGAACGTCTCGATTCCCGAGGCAGCCGAGCGGGCCGCCAGCACGGGCGCCGACGGCGTCGGGCTGCTCCGGATGGAACACATGGTGTTGTCCACGAACGAGACGCCGGCTCACTACGTCGCGAACCACGGCGAATCGGCGTTCATCAACACGCTGGTCGACGGGATGCGGACCGTCGCCGAGGCGTTCTACCCCCGCCCGGTCCGCATCCGGACCCTCGACGCCCCGACCGACGAGTTCCGCAAGCTGGAGGGCGGCGAGGACGAGCCAGCCGAGCACAACCCGATGCTGGGCTACCGCGGTATCCGGCGGTCGCTCGACGAGCCCGAGACCTTCCGGCTGCAGCTGCGGGCGTTCCAGAAGCTCTACGGGATGGGCTATGACAACGTCGAGCTGATGTTCCCACTGGTCAACGACGGCGAGGACGTCCGACGGGCCCGCGAACAGATGGAGGCCGTCGGCATCAACCCCGACAAGCGCGACTGGGGCGCGATGGTCGAGACGCCCGCCAGCGCGCTGTGTGCCGAGGACATCTGTGAAGCCGGCGTCGACTTCGTCTCCTTCGGGACGAACGACCTCACACAGTACACGCTCGCGGTCGACCGCAACAACGGCACCGTCGCCGACCGCTACGACGAGCTCCACCCCGCCGTCGTCCGCCTAATGTGCGAGACGATAGCCACCTGCCGGGACCACGACGTCGCGACGAGCATCTGCGGACAGGCCGCCTCGAACCCGAAGATGATACAGGAGCTCGTCGACGCCGGTATCAGCTCGATAAGCGTCAACGTCGACGCCGTACACGACGCCCAGCGCGAGGCGAAACGCGTCGAGCAACACCTCATCCTCGAATCGGTTCGGGAGTGAGTCACGGCCGGCACCCATAGAGCGAGCGGGGCGGCGCGGAGACGGGGAGTCGTCCCATCTGTGTGCCGACGAAACATCGGACTAGCTACCCTATATTTCTAATATTTTCTGTTAGTTCCATATTTCTTATCTTTCTTCTGGAACGGGTCCCGGCAGCGTGTGGGCTGGTCGTCGTACGAACGGCTTGAGCGCCGATATCTCGACATGACAGCCCTCTTGTCCGCTATACGGGGCCACGACGTCGGCCAGGTAACCAGCGACGCGGTAGGGAAAGACAGCGTATCCGTAGCTGCCGTTCAGTTCCTGTATCGCCCGTTCCACGTTGTTTCTACTCCGCGGTGAGTGTCGGCTGCGATACGGCCGCCCAGCCGCGGCCAGACGGTGCGGCAAACAGCCCCTCGGAATATATGTAATATTTCAGTATATGATAGTATTAGTATCTTTTTCTCGGGACCCCGGAGATAGCGCGTGGGCACCGTCGGCGAGCCCGACCGCGCCACCCCACGTTCGGTCGGCCACCAGTAACTTCCGAAAGTTCTTACGGGGGACTCATAATACGTGTGGCACGGAGCGGCGCCGGACTGTGGGCACACCCCTCCACCCGTCCACGTGTGGTCCCCGACACGCAACGGCGCTGCGTATCGATGCCGCCGACCACGTCGTCGCGGACAGCGACCCCCGAGCACCGGTCAACGGATAGCATGAGCGATAGTTCACCACACGACTCGGAGCGCGGCCAAGAGCCGGCCGTCGAGTTCACACTGTCCGGCGTCCGGAGCGGCTTCACCGAGGGGACTCCCATCGCGCTCGGCGTCGCCGGCTACGGCGTCGTCTTCGGGGTGCTCGCCCGCCAGGCCGGGCTGAGCGTCGCCGAGGCCGCGCTGATGAGCGCGACGGTTCTGGCCGGCGCGGCGCAGGTCATCACCATCGAACTGTGGGACACGCCGATCCCCGTGCTCGCGGTCATCGGGACGACGTTCGTGGTCAACCTCCGCTACGCCTTGATGGGCGCAGCGCTGCGGCCGTGGTTCAGCCAGCTCTCCCCGGCGAAGGCCTACGGGAGCGTCTTCTTCACCGCGGACGAGAACTGGGCGCTGACGATGGGGGAGCTGCGGTCCGGCAGTCGGAAAGGGGCGTACCTCCTCGGGAGCGGGCTCGCCATCTGGGTGTTCTGGGTCCTCTCGACGGTCGTCGGCGCGGTCGCCGGGAGCGTCGTCAGCGACCCGGCGACCTACGGGCTCGACTTCGTGCTCACGGCGGTGTTCGTCGCGATTGCCGTCGGGCTCTGGGACGGGACCGCTGATTTCGGCCCGTGGGCGACCGCCTTCGCCGTCGCCGTACTCGGCGCCGAGTTCCTCCCCGGCCGCTGGTACATCCTGCTGGGCGGTCTCGCCGGCTGTCTCGTGGAGGTGGTTCGCTTCGATGGTTGACCTCCACCTCGGTCCGTCCGTCGTCGCGGTCATCGTCGGCATGGCCGTCGTGACCTACGTCACGAAAGCGGGCGGCCTCTGGGTCCTCAACCGCGTCACGGTCTCGGACCGGGTGGAAGCCGGGCTCGACGTGTTGCCCGGGGCCATCATCGTCTCGATTCTCGGCCCCGAACTGCTGGACGCGGGCCCCGTGGAGTGGGGGGCGTCGGCCGTCGTCCTCGTCGTGATGGTTCGGACCGAAAACGTCCTGCTCGCGCTTCTCAGCGGTCTCGCGGTCGTGCTCTCCCTGCGGGCGGTCGTGTAGCGGTGTCGGGCCCGGCGATAGACCGGGCGTGCGACAGGCGCTCAGGCGTCGTCGACCGGTTCCCTGTCCGCCAGCCGGATATCGAGGTCCGGCTGGACGCCGAGCCGACCACACAGGTCCCAGATCGTCGCCGCGTTGCTCGAAACGGCGGGCACGTCGAAGGCCGCTTCCAGCGACGCCAGCGCCGACACCGACCAGTAGTTCGTACACGAGAGAAACAGCGCGTCCGCGTCCGGCGCGTCAGAGAGCACGTCGCGGCCCTGCTGCTTTGCGTCCGACGGGCTCAGTTTCCCGATAGCGGTGTTCTCGACGATGTCGCGCCCGTCGAGGGAGACGACCTCGAAGCCGTTCCCGGTCAGGTACTCCCGTTCCAGCTCGTTTAGCTCCGCGGCGTACGGCGTCGCGACGGCGACCCGGTCCACGTTCAGCGCGTCGAGCGCGCGGACGACCGAAAGCGCGGTCGCGACCGCCGGGGCGGCGGCGGCCTCGGACAGCCGAGACTCCAGTTGTGCGTCGAACCCGGAGCCGTGCAGCAGGCTGCCGGTGGTACAGGCGTAGGCGACGCCGTCGACCGACGCGTCCGAGAGCAGCGAGGCCGCCCGGTCGGCGTCGTCGGCCATCGCGTCGAGTTCCGTCGCCGTCACGTCTTCGAGGGGCATCCGCGCCGCGTGGACGGTACACGTCTCGGGGAGCGCATGTCGGAACTCCGGTTCGGCAGTCGTGTTCGAGGAGGGGACGACGATGCCGACGCGGCTCACGAGCCGTCCACCTTCCCGTCGCGGCGGTCGCGCTCTCTGGCGTCCGGGTCGCGGTCGTCGGGGTCGCCGTGCCCGCCGCCACCCGGCGTCAGAATCGAGACGGTCGTGCCCGCCTCGACGTCGAGCGACGCCTTCGCGGGGACCGCCTCGCCGTCGATGCGGTTCTCACCGGTCGCGCCGTCCTCGCCGCCGTTCACGCCGGCGGGGGCGGTCCGCCGGCGCTCGGTCAGCAGCGAGACGGTCGCGTCGGTCTCGACAGTCACGGTCCGTTCGAGGCCGAGCCCGCCCCGATGCCGGCCGTCGCCGCCGCTTGCCGGGCGGAGCGCGTACCGCTCGACGCGGAGCGGGTACTCGGTCTCCATCGACTCGACGGGCGTGTTGAGCGTGTTCGTCATCCCGACCTGGACGCCGTCCATCCCGTCTTTGGTCGGACGGCCGCCGAAACCGCCGCCGATGGTCTCGTAGTAGGTGAACTCCCCGCTCCGGTCACCGATGATGAGGTTGTTCATCGTCCCCTGGCCGCCGGCGGGGACCGTCTCCGGGACCGCCTCGGCCAGCGCCGCCAGCGTGACATCCGTGACCCGCTGGCTCGTCTCGACGTTGCCGCCGACGACCGCTGCCGGGGGGTTCGGGTTGAGGACGGAGCCGTCCGGTGCCGACACGGAGACCGGCTCGTAGCAGCCGTGGTTGGGCGGAATCTCGGGGTCGGTGACCGCGCGGACGACGAAGTAGACCGCGCTCTTGGCCACCGACAGCGGCGCGTTCAGGTTACCCGCCACCTGGTCGGCCGTCCCGGCGAAGTCGACGTCTATCGACGCGCCGTCGACGGTGACGGCGACCTGTATCGGGATGTCCGCGTCGGTCACGCCGTCCCCTTCGAGTACGTCACTCGCCCGGTACCGGCCGTCGGGAAGCTCGGCGAGTTCGGCCTCGACGCGGTCCCGGGAGTACTCGATGACGGCGTCGAACGCGTCCAGCAGCGTCTCCCCGTGTTCGTCCAGAAGCTCGCCGATGCGTTCCTCCGCCCGGTCGTTGGCGGCCCGCTGGGCCCGCAGGTCCGCCGCCCGCTCGTCCGGCGTCCGGACGTTGGCGCGGATGAGGTCGTGGACCGCCGCGTTGGGCTCGCCGCCGTCGACGAGCCGGACCGCCGGCAGTCGGAGCCCCTCCTCGTAGACCTCCCGGGAGCCCGGGGGCATACTGCCGGGCGCGCTGCCGCCGACGTCGGCGTGGTGGGCCCGCGAGACCGCAAAGCCGATGACCTCGTCGCGGGGGGCAATCGTCGAGACCAGCGTGATATCGGGGAGGTGGGTCCCGCCGGCGAAGGGGTCGTTGACGATGAAGACGTCGCCCGGCTGGGGGTCCTTTTCGAGGACGGTCTCGACCGCGTCGGGCATCGCGCCCAGATGGACCGGGATGTGTTCGGCCTGTGCGACCATCCGGCCTGACGCGTCAAAGAGCGCGGTCGAGCAGTCCTGTCGCTCCTTGATGTTCGGGGAGTACGCGCCCCGGATGAGCACGTGGCCCATCTCCGTGGCGACGCTCTCAAGCTGGTTTCGGAGTATCTCCAGGGTCACCGGGTCGATATCCGTCGTCGATTCGCCGCTGTCAGCGCTGTGTTCGTCGCTCATGTGTCTCCCCCCTCCGCCAGCAGCGCACCGTCCTCGCGCACCTGTACCTGCCACGTCGGCGGGACGACGATGGTGCTCTCGTCGCCCTCGACGATGGCCGGCCCGTCGACCGTCTCGCCGGGCGCTAATCGCTCGCGCCCGTAGACCGGCGTCTCGTGGACGCCGTCGGCAAACGCCGCCTCGCGGGTCCCCTTCCGCGCGTCCCCGCCGCCGGCGTAGTCCAGCGAGGGCTCGCTCCGGGAGACCGTCGTCGTCACGCGGCAGTTGACCAGTTCGACCGGCTCGTCGGCCCGGTAGCCGTAGGCGGAGTCGTGTGCGTCGCCGAACCGGCGGCTCGCCTCCTCGGCGTCGAACGGGCGGTCGACGTCCACGGTGAGTTCGAAGCTCTGCCCGGCGTATCTGAGGTCCGCCGAGCACCGCACGGTCGCGTTCGTCCGGTCGCTGACCTCCGCCAGCAGTTCCGAGGTCAGGTCCTCGTAGACGGCGTCGACGGCGTCGGGGTCGACGTCGTCCAGCGGGCGCTGGAACGTCCGGACCGCGTCGCGCTTCTCGTCGGCCGCGAGCAGCCCGTACGCCGAGAGGACGCCGGAGGCGCGGGGAATTATCACCCGGTCGATGTCGAGGCCGTCGGCGATGGAGATGGCGTGCATCGGCCCGGCGCCGCCGAAGGCGACGAGGCCGAACTTCCGGGGGTCATAGCCCCGCTCGACGGTCACCGAGCGGATCGCCCGGGTCATGTTCGCGTTCGCGACCCGGTAGACCCCGCGGGCGGCCGCCAGCGGCCCGTCCATCCCCGCCTCGTCGGCCAGGTCGGCCAGCGCGTCGTGAGCGGCCGCCTCGTCCAGCGACATCTCGCCGCCGAGGCTCGTACTGCCTCCGATATACCCCAGGACGAGGTTCGCGTCCGTGACCGTCGGCTCCGTCCCGCCCTTACCGTAGCAGGCGGGACCCGGCTCGGCGCCGGCCGAGCGCGGCCCGATACGGAGCGCGCCGCCGGCGTCGACCCAGGCGATGGAGCCGCCGCCGGCGCCGACGGTCTCGATGTCGACCATCGGCGTCTTTATCGGCCGGTCGTTGATGACGCCCGTCGTCGTCCGCTCGGCGTCGCCGTCGCGGACGAGGCTCACGTCGCTGGAGGTCCCGCCCATGTCGAACGTGACGAGCCCCGAGAGGTCGCTGCCGTCGTCGGCCGCCATCGCGCTCGCGCCCACGACCCCCGCGGCGGGGCCCGAGAGGACGGTCGAGACGGCGTTTTGCCTGACCGTCTCGGCGTCGGTGATGCCGCCGTTTGCCTGCATGATGCGGGGCTGTGGGACGCCCCGGTCCCGCGCGCGCTCGGTCAGGTGACTTACGTACCGGTCTATCGCCGGCCGGACGTACGCGTCGACGGCGGTCGTCGAGGTCCGCTCGTACTCGCGGAACTCGGCGAGGACCTCGTGTGAGGCCGACACGGGGACGTCGAGTTCCGCCCGCAGTATCTCCGCGACGCGGGCCTCGTTCTCGGGGTGGGCGTAGGCGTGCAGCAGCGAGACGGCGACGGCCTCGATATCCGCCTCGCGAATCTCGTCGGCGACCGCCTCCACCGCCGCGTCGTCGACTGGCTGTTCGACCCCGTCGGTCGTCGTCCGCTCGTCGACCTCGAACCGGTGGCGTCTGGGGACGAGCGGCGTCGGCTTCTCCGCGCCGAGGTCGTACAGCGACGGCCGGTCCTGCCGGCCGATCTCCAGTACGTCGCCAAAGCCCTCAGTGGCGACGAGGGCCGTCTTCGCGCCGTCTTCCTCCAGAAGCGCGTTGACCGACACCGTCATCGCGTGGGAGAACTCGTCTAGGCTCTCGGGGTCGATGCCGGCCGACTCGCAGGCCTTCTCGATGCCGGCCATCACGCCCTCGCTCTGGTCGTCGGTGCTCGGGACCTTCGCGGTCACGAGCTCGCCGTCAAGCGAGAGACACACGTCGGTGAACGTCCCGCCGACGTCGACGCCGATTCGTCGGCCGGCCATCATAGCACCCCGGCGACGCTCAGGAGCGTTCGGACGCCCAGCCAGACGACGATGAGCGTCACAATCGCCCCGAGAGTGTTCGCTATCGGCCCGTTCGTGTACTCGCCGAGGAGGTCCTCCTGGTTCATCGCGTAGATCAGGAAGATAGCGACGATGGGGAGCAGGATCCCGTTGACCACCTGAGCGAACACGATGATCTCGACGGGGCTCCCGCCCAGCAGCACGGAGAGCACGCCGACGCTCAAGATTGTCCCCCAGACGGCCCGGAACCGCGTGCTCTTCATGTCGGAGTCCCAGCCCAACGCGCCCGTGGTGGCCCACGCGCCCGCGAGCGGTGCCGTCGTCGCGCTCGTGAACCCGGCGGCGAACAGTCCGATGCTGAAGAACAGCTCCGCGTAGGGACCCGCCAGCGGCCGGAGCTGTTCGGCCATCTGCCCGACGTCGCTGATCTGTGTCCCCGGCTCGAAAGCGGCGGCCGCGGTGACCATGATCGTGATAGTGATCACCCCGCCGACGACGATAGAGAGTATCGTGTCGGTCCGGGAGTGGCCGATGTCCGACGGTCCGTCCCACCGTTCCTGGACGTTGCTCGCGTGCAGGAACAGGTTGTAGCCGACGATGGTCGTCCCGATGAGCCCCGTGATGAGATACAGCGAGCCGGAGGGAACGCCCGGAACGAAGCCCATCGCTATCGCGCCGAAGTCCGGCCCGATGAGGGCCGCCGACGCGACGAAGGAAATAGCCATCACGGCGACGAGACCGACGAGCGCCCGCTCTATCAGTTTGTACCGGCCAGTGTAGAGCAACACGCCCGCAACCAGCCCCATGATAGCCCCCCAGACGGTCGAGCTAACGCCGGTGATCGTCGCGAGCCCGGCGGCCCCGCCGAGGATGTTGCCGGCCTCGTAGGCCGCGGTCCCGACGCCGATCGCGCCCACGACCAGGAAGATGCTCACGTACTCGACGATCTGGTTGTCGAACCGCTCGCGCAGCGCCTCGCCCAGGCCCTCGCCGGAGACGAGGCCGAGCCGCGCGCTCATCTCCTGGAGGACGATGGTCGCGACGATCGAGAACACGATCGTCCAGAGGAGCGCGTAGCCAAACTCCGCGCCGGTGACACTCGCCGTGGTAACCGTTCCGGGGCCGATGAAGGCGGCCGCGACCATGGCGCCCGGACCGATAGTTTTGAGTCGTTGTATGAGAGACATTGTCTAGTTGGTATTCAGTAACACGGAGAGAGGATTCCATCAAGAAGGTTGTTGAGAGGTGTGTGCATCTATCACATCACGAGTATGAGAGCGAGGAGTATTTTCAACACAGATGTGCGTCGATAAGAAGTAGGGTGTCAGTTCGTTTCCGTAAACCGCACCTTCGAGACGCTCTCCTCGATTGTGACGTCAAAGGGGAGGTCGGTGACGCTGCCGCGGATGAACCTGACCATGAGCCACCGCAGCGATTCGGACGGGAAGACGACGTGGTAACTCCCCGCCTCGGCCCGACGAACGGTCAGGAACCCACACAGCGAGAGCCAGTCGAGGACGTCCCCCAGCGAGTCGAACCGCTGTACGTACTCCTGGGCGTGGTACTGTGCGACCTGGTCTATCATCCCGAGAAACTCCTCGTCCCGGTCGTCGGGGTCGTCCATCTGGCTCAGGAACACGTGCAGCAGGTCCACGTCGAGGAGCACGTGTTCGCCGGTCGAGAGCATCTCGTAGTAGGTCTGCAAGTGGTCGCTGTCGCTCGTCCTCGCGGAGTCGAAGTTGGCCGCGTAGAACGTGATCGCCTCGCGAATCAGTTCGCTTCGACTGTCGTCGGTCTGTTCGGCCAGCCCTTCGAGTGCGCTCTTTGCGTCGTCGTCGAGAGAAACAGTGACACGGTCGCCAGGCATACTTCCCATCACGGCCGGGGGGACTTATAGTATGTGCGGGGCAAGTCCCGACTTCGAAATCCTTAGGTTCGCTGCTCGCTGGGTGGGTAGTACAGCGCCGCAGGCCGCAGCGTACCTATGACAGACAACACACCAACCGCCAACGAGCGTATCCTCCTCGACGTAATCGGAAACATCCCGGCCGAGTGGGACCTCGATATCACGTACCCGACGCTACCCGACGTGACCCATCAGTTCCCGTCGCTTCCGGAGCTAGTACTCACCGCCGTCGACGAGACGGGCACACACGAGGTCGCGGTCAGAGCGGTCATCACCGACGAGCAGGTCTTCCACGGCTACGTCGTCACGACCACCTGTCCCGAGTCCGGCATCCTCACGGCGGCGTGCCGGGAGCGTCGTCTCACCTCGCTCTCTCACGAGGAACTGCTCGCCAAGGGCGTCAGTATCACACACCACGCCGACGTTCACCCGGGCAGCGACGCGGCGGCCGCACAGTCGCTCTCCCTGTCGGCAGCAGCCAGCCTCGCGGGCTACTACGTGGTCAGCACCGAGACGGACGCCGTGTCCGGCGACGACCGCGTCCAGAAGACGGTTTCGGCGGCCGACGACTAGCGGCTACTCCGTACCCCGTCGCTGACGGCCCAGTGCCGGGAAACTCGTCCCGATCCACGCGTTCCGAGCCGCCCGCTTCGCGACGGCCGGGCCGTCCCTAGGAGTCCTCGTCCAGTTGCGCTTGCCACTCCTGGACTTTCGCCAGCAGCTCCACCGGCGGCGTCTCGTTGACATCGAGGTCCTGTAGCTCCTCTAGTACGTCCTCGGTCGCCGGGTCGGTGGCGCCGTCCGTGGCGACCGGGTCGGTCTCGGTCGTGCCGTCGTCGAACTGCCCCGACGAGAGGTCGAAGACGGCCTGGGTCGTGTCCGCGCCGTCGCTCTCTCCGCCCCTGACCTCGATGGCCTTGTCCTCGCGCAGCCGGTCAAGCACCTCCCGAGAGCGGTCGACGACCGGCTCGGGAACGCCGGCCAGGTCGGCGACGTGGACGCCGTAGGAGCGGTTCGTCGGCCCGTCCCTGACGGTGCGCATGAACGTCACGTCGCCGTCGGTCTCGTCGGCCGCGACGTGGACGTTCTGGACGGTCGGGAGCGACTCGCCCAGGGAGGTGAGCTCGTGGTAGTGTGTCGCAAAGAGCGTCTTCGCGCGGACGGTGGTCGCGATGTACTCCGTGGCCGCCCAGGCGATAGAGATACCGTCAAACGTCGCGGTCCCGCGGCCGACCTCGTCTAAGATGATGAGCGAGTCCTCGGTCGCCGAGTGGAGGATGTTCGACAGCTCCTGCATCTCGACCATGAAGGTAGACCGCCCCTGGGCGAGTTCGTCCAGCGCGCCGACGCGGGTGTAGATACCGTCGACGAGCCCGACCGTCGCCGCACGCGCGGGGACGAAACTGCCGGTCTGGGCCAGCAGCGTGATGAGCGCGGCCTGGCGCATGTAGGTCGACTTCCCGCTCATGTTCGGCCCGGTGACGATGAGGAAGTCCCGCTCCCCGGGCCGCATTTCGAGGTCGTTGGGGACGAACTCGGTGGTCTGCTCGACGACGGGGTGGCGGCCGGCCTCGATGTCGAGGTCGCCGTCGTCGGTCAGCTCGGGCCGTGTCCAGTCGTTCTCGACGGCGTGGACCGAAAGCGACGCCAGCGTGTCGACCTCGGCCAGCGCCCGGCCCACGTCCTGTAACAGCGCCGCGTGGCCGGCGACCCGCTCGCGCAACTGCTCGAACAGCTCGTGTTCCATCTCGTACCGGCGTTCCTCCAGTCGGAGCACGTCCCGCTCGCGCTCGTCGAGTTCGGGGATGGTGTAGCGTTTGGAGTTTTTGAGCGTCTTTATCTCCTCGTAGTCGTCGGGAACCTGGTCCGTCTCGCTTTTCCCGACCTGGATGTAGTAGCCGTCCGTCTTGTTGCGGTCGACCGAGAGGTGCGTGATACCGGTCCGCTCTTTCTCGCGGTCGGGCAGTGTCTCCAGCCACTCCAGGGCCGCCTCGTGTTCCTCGATGACGGCGTCGAGGTTGTCGTCGTACCCCCGAGCGAAGAGCCCGCCCTGTGTGACGGTGCCGGGCGGGTCCTCGACCAGGGCGGCGTCCAGTTCGGCGGCGAGGTCGGCGGCAGCCTCGCGGTCGGCGCCCGCGAGCACGTCGGCGAGTGGCGAGTCGGCCAGGCGCTCGGTCTCGGCGACGGCGTCGGCCACCGCGGCGAGCAGGCCGAGCGTGTCCTCTATCGCACGGAGGTCACGGGCGTCGGCGCTGCCCGAGGTCGCCCGCGCCGCGAGCCGTTCGAGGTCGTAGGCCGCCCCGAGAGTCTCCCGAATCGCCTCGCGGGCCATCGCCTCCCGGGTCAGCGCCGCGACGGCGCGCTGGCGGCGGACGAGTTCGCCCCGCTCGCGGCGGGGCCGCTGGAGCCACCGTTTCAGCAGGCGCCCGCCGGCGGCCGTGACGGTGTGGTCGACGGTCGCAAACAGCGACCCCGCCGAGTCGCCCTGCATCGTCTCGGTGAGTTCGAGGTTGCGCTGGGTGGTCGCGTCCAGCGCGACGTGGTCGCGGGCGCCGTAGGCCCGCAAGCGAGTGACCGCGGCCAGCGTCCCGACGCCGGTCTCCTCGACGTAGGCGAGGACGGCGCCGGCGGCCGCGATGGCCGCGTCGTCGTCCGCGACGCCGACGCTCGACAGCGTCTCGGCGCCGAACTGCTCGCGCACCCGGTGGCGCGCCCGACCCGGCTCGAACGACTCCGTGGCGTGCAGTGAGACGGCGGCCGCCGAGCGCTCGTCCAGGGCCGCCAGGAACTCGTCGTCGGTCCGGAGGTCGGGGCCCGGCAACACCTCCGCGGGGGAGAACGTGTACAGCTCGGTCAGGGCCGCGCTCGCGTCGGCGTCGTCCAGCTGGGTGACCTGGAACCGGCCCGTCGTCACGTCGGCGACCGCGAGGCCGTAGGTGTCCCCGTCGGCGCCCCGGCCGCCGTCGTGGCGGACCACCGCCGCGAGGTGCTGGGCGCTGTCGTCGCCGGTCGCCAGATGGGTTCCCGGCGTCACCACGCGGGTTATCTCCCGGGCGTGGCCGTCCGCGGTCTCGTGCTGGTCGGCCACCGCCACCCGATACCCCCGTTCGACCAGCGCGGAGACGTACGGGGTCAAATCGTCCACCGGGACGCCGGCCATCGGATACTGCGAGCCGTGGGAGGACTTCTGGCTCACTTTCAGGTCCAGCTCGGCGGCCACCAGCTCGGCGTCGTCGGCGAAGAACTCGTAGAAGTCGCCACACTGCATCGCGAGAACGTCGGCGTCGGTCTCCTCCTTGAGCGCGAGGAACTCGCCGACGATGCCCGTCGCCTCTGTCATACCCGTCCGTGTGGGTCTGCCCGGCGTAAGGATTGCGGGTCGGGGCGCACTCGGGGCCCGACCCCGCCCGTCACCGCGGCGCCTCGGCAAGCAAGTATATTACTCGCGACCCGTAAGCGGCGCGTAATGCGCAGGACGGACCGCGGGTGGGTCATCGGAGCGCTCACACTGCTTCTCGTCGTGTCGATGGCCGGGAGTGCCGCCGCTTTCGGGGGGGCTACCCCGTCCGCGTCGGCCGCCGAGCCGACCGGACAGACAGCCCTCTCCGGGTCGGATGCCCCGGCGACAGACCGCTCGCTCGGGGCCGCCAACGCGACACAGACCGACGACGACATCGTCCGGACCAGCAGCTACGCGCTGACGCCCGACCGGCCGGGGTCGGTGCGGGTAACGCTCACCTACCGGCTCCCCGACCGGGTTCGGTCGCTGCGGACGCACCTCGTCGACGACGGGACCGTCACCAGCACGAACGGGTTCGACCGGGTCAACGACACGACCTACGACTGGGACGAGTCGACGTCGACGCCGAGTATCACCGTCCGGTTCAACCCGAACGAGACGACTAGCAAGACCGGTCCCGAGGCCGCTTCCGGTCAGTATCTCTTCGCCGATACCGGCGAGTGGGCGCTGCTCAGGCAGTTCCGGACATCCAGCAGTTACAGTTACACCAAGCCCGAGCCGGGCGTGGACCGGCGAGTGCGAACGGACGGCCCGGGCGCGGCGGGCGACCGCATCGTCTTCCTCGGCGACGTTCGGACCGTCGAGCGGACACAGAACGGCCAGACGTTCCGGCTGGTGGTCCCCGAGGCGGCGGAGCTGAGCGAGTCACCCGAGGCCGTTCTGGACTCGCTGACCAACGCCTCACGGACCCTGCGAGTCGGGAACCGCGACGAGACGGTCGTCGGCTTCGCGGCGCCGACCGACCGGGTCGAGTGGGGGGTCCGGGGGCTGGCGACCGGCGATTCGGAGTTCTGGGTGCGGGACTTCGAGCGGTTGGGCGAGCCGGCCAACGTCTGGCTCCATGAATACGTCCACACGCGGCAGGCGTTCCGGACGACCAGCGAGACGCGGTGGCTCACCGAGGCGACCGCCCAGTACTACGCCGCCCAGCTGACGCTCGAACAGGGGCGTATCGACTTCGAGGCGTTCAGACGCGAGCTCGCCCGCGGCGAGCGCTCGACTTACGACGGCGTCGTGCTCTCGTCGCCGTCGACGTGGACGGCCAACGCCAACTACGTGAAGGGGGCGCTGGCGGCGGGGCGGCTCGACCTGGCGCTTCGGGAGGGGACAAACCGGTCCGCGACGCTCCAGCAGGTGGTGCACGAACTGAACGAGGGCGGGCAACCGGTGACACAGACCGGGTTCCTCGGCGCCGTCGAGGCCGCCGGCGGGGCCGACTCCCGGTCGACGGCCGCCGAGCTATCGGAGACGAGCGAGCGGCTCTCGATGTGGAACCAGCGGACCCACTCGCGGCTGTTCGGACCGGTGCCGGCACAGATACGCTACGGGCTCCCGTCCGGGGCGGACGGCTACCGGGCGAGCGGGCCCTACCGGAACGACACCCTGTCGACGCCGGTCCGGCTGGCGACCGGCGAGCGGCTGACCGTCGACACCGTCGTCGAGAACACCGGCGGCGAGACGGGCGCGTACAACGCCACGCTGACCGTCGACGGGCGCGCCGTCGCGTCGGCGTCGGGCGAGCTAGACGCGGAGAGCGACCGGACGGTCCCGCTCTCGTACACGTTCGACCGGCCCGGCGAGTACACGCTGGGCGCGGGCGGGGAGACGGCCACGGTCGTCGTCGAGGAGCCGGCCGAGCCGACCGTCAGCGAGGTCAGCGTGGACAGCGAACGGGTCCGGGCGGGCGAGAGCGTCCGGGTCACGGCGACGGTGCGAAACGACGCGGCGGTGCCAGCGAACGGCACTGTCACGTTCACGCGGGACGGCGAGCCGGTCGCCGAGCGGGCGGTCACCCTGTCGCCGGGGGCGACGACCGAACTGTCGGCCGACATCGAGTTGCCGACCGCCGGGACGGCACGGCTCGGCGCGGGGTCGGCGACGCCGGTGACGGTGACGGTCGCCACACCGACCGACGGACCGGCGGGAACGAGCGGGGGGAGCGGGCCGGGCTTTACCGCTCCCGTCGCCGTGCTGGCGGCCGCGCTGGCGTTGCTGGCGCGGCGAAGATAAAAGTCGGGACGGCCGTACAGTCCTCACTACGCGAGGCGGCCGTTGATAAACTGGTGTACGACAGAACGAGCCGTTCGCCGTCGCGCGAACGACGGGCGAAGAATTATGCGCTTGTCCGCTCGGAGGCGGGGCCTACTTCGACGGCGTAGTCCGACTGGAGCCACGCCTCGGGGTTGTCCGTGTCGTAGACGACGACGTCGCCGTCGCCGGTCGTGAAAGCGCCGTACTGCTCGTCTGCCTGCTGGGTGTTACTGGGGGCCGATGCCATTGTGCAGGTGTTGCATGGGAGGTTCTACCATATAAGCCTTTTCCGGACTCCATATAGAGTGTTATTATCATACTAGGACAGGGCGGCCCAGCCGCGGTCACAGCCGGTCCAGCGGCAACGGGGGGAGTCGGCACCACTTTGGGGGCCCCGGCCGAGACACCGGCTATGCAACGGACAGAGTCGCCGGTGACGCCGCCGGTCGTGCTCACTATCGCGGGGAGCGACTCGGGCGGCGGGGCCGGTATCCAGGCCGACCTGAAGACCATCGAGGCCGGCGGGGCCTTCGGTACCAGCGCCATTACGAGCGTCACTGCACAGAACACCGCGGGCGTCCGGGGGAGCCACCTCCTTCCGACCGACGACATCGCGGCCCAGATAGGCGCCGTGCTGGATGATTTCGATGTGAGCGCGGTCAAGACCGGGATGCTCGCGACGGGCGAGGTCATCGACCTCGTGGTAGAGCGGGCGGCCGACCTCCCGAATCTGGTCGTCGACCCGGTGATGGTCGCGGCGTCGGGCGACCGGCTGCTTGCCGCCGAGGCCGAGGACGCCTACGAGACGCTGGTCGCGGCGTCGGCGCTCGTGACGCCAAACGCCGACGAGGCCGAGGTCCTGACCGGGCGAGATATCGCTGACCCTGACGACGCGGCCGCGGCGGGACGGGACCTCGTGGAGATGGGTGCCGACGCCGCGCTGGTCAAGGGCGGCCACGTCCCCGGTGGCGCGGTCGTGGACGTGCTGGTGACCGACGACGCGACGACCGAGTTCCGCCACGACCGGGTCGACACCGACGCGACCCACGGCTCGGGCTGTACGCTCTCGTCGGCCATCGCGACCCGACTGGCCCACGGCGACGGGCTGGAGACGGCGGTCGCCGGCGGCATCGACCTCCTCGGGCGGGCGGTCCGGTACAACATAGACGTGGGCGAGGGGCCCGGCGCGGTCCACCACGCGGTCACACTCCGGGACGACGCCGCCCGCGAGCCGACAGCCGAGGCCGTAGAGAGCGTCGTCGCGGCTCTGACCGGGAACAAACTGGCCCCGCTGGTCCCCGAGTCGGGGATGGCCGTCGCGGGCGCGACCCCCCACGCCGAGCGGCCCGACGAGGTCGCCGCGGTCGACGGGCGCATCACGCTGACGATGGCCGGCCCGCGGCCGAACCATGGCGTCCGCTTTGGCGCCGAACCCGACCTGGCCCGGAGCCTGCTTGCGGTGCGGGAACGCGACCCGACGCGCCGGTTCGCGGTCACCTGCCGACTGCCCGACGACGAGACCGCGCTCGACGGGCTCGACGGCCCCGTCGCGTCGGTGGCCGACGGCGAGCGCGAGGCGGGCACCGCGCCCGAGGGGCGGATAGAGGCGGCGTTTGCGGGCGTCGACGGCTCGCCGGTCGCCGTCGTCGACCCCGGCGCGGTCGGCGTCGAGGGGCGGGTGCTGGTGCTCGCCGACGGCGCGGCCACGGTGACAGAACGAGTCGAAAAGATACTGGACGCGGTCGGATAAGTCGAGTCCCCGCCGGTTGATGGCTGGCTCGGGGGACGGGAACCAGCCGAGAACGCGTTACAGCGCCGATGTGAGCCGGACCTCGTCGTCGGTGACCTCGGCGACCTGGTCGGAGCTGAGCGCGTAGTCGTCCTCGCCGACGTCGTTCCAGCCCAGCGAGGACATTATCTTGTCGGTCATGCCGGCGTCCGGGTCGACGTAGGCCTCTCCGCCGCGAAAGCCCGAGATGACGCCGATCTGGTCGCCGTCGTGGTTCACTACTTTCTTCCCCTCGTCCGTTTCGGTGAGTTGGGAGTCTGCCATCGCAGTGGCTCTCGGGGGAGCGACGGTATTGTTATACTGAGCGAACCGAGTTCGGACCGGGCCTGCCCGCGTTAGTCGCTGCGGTACTCCTTCCGGAACCCCTGGAACTCCGTCCGGTGGGCCTCCTCGTCGGTGAGGATAGTCACGGCGATGTCCTCGGTGACGGGGTCGTCGTTTTCCTCCGCCGCGTCGATGAGGTCGCGGTAGGTCCCGATGGCGTCCTCCTCGGCGTCGAGGACGCCCTCGATGACCGTGATGACGTCCGTCGAGTCCTCGGGCGGCTGCAGGGAGTCCTGCCGGGCGACGAACTCCGCCGACCCCGGCGGCTGGGCCCCGAGCTGTTTCAGCCGCTGGCCGAGCAGTTCGGCGTGGCCGAGTTCCTCCTGGATGTCGGTCTGGAGGCTCTCCTTTATCTCCTCGGCGCGGACGCCGTCGAGGACGATGGCGTTTGTCTGGTAGTTCATCACGGTCTCTATCTCGTCGCTGTACGCCTCGCGCAGCAGTTCGATGACGCGGTCGTTCGCCATACAGCTGTTTGTCGTCTCACACGTAAACGTATACGGACGCCAACGTGTCGGTAATAGTCCCCAATATGCTGTTATGAGAGTCTTACCCTGCAGTAGCAGGTGGCTGTGCAAACCTACTATCAAGTAAGCAACTCTATCCGAAAGGGTAATCCGTCCCATCCACCCTGTGTCGGGTAGCTGTGACCCCCTGGCCCGAACGGGCGGCGACCGACCCGCGACTCGACGAGACACACCTCGAACGCGTCGACAGCGTCGTCCTCGTCGGCGTCCTCCATGACCACCCCGCGAGCATCTATCGAGTGCGGACCGCCATCGAGGCGGTTGACCCCGACGCGCTCGCGCTCGAACTGCCCCCAGTTGCGGTACCACTCGCCGTCCAGCAGGCGGCCGACGAGCACACGCCGCCGGCGCTGGGCGGGGAGATGAGCGCCGCCGTCCAGGCCGCCGACACCGACCGCGTCGTCGGTATCGACGGTCCCTCGACCGGGTTCCTGCGCTATCTCGCCGCCGAACTGTACGCGGAGCGTGCTGACCCGGACACCGTCCGGAAGACGGCCGCAGGGCTCCGCTCGGTCACGTCACGAGCCCTCAGGCGGCGAGTCGCGGCCGCCGTGACGGCGCTGACGGCGGTACATGTCGCCGTCGACCCGCCCACGACCTACGACACCGCCCGGACGGACGACCCGGCCCGTCAGGCCGAGGAAGAGCGACGACGTATCGACACCGCCCGGTCGATGCTCCGGACCTTCGGGTCGCCGCCCGCGGCCGCCATCCGTCGGGCGGCCCGCGAGCAGTATATGGCCGACCGACTGGCGGCGCTCGGCGGGACGGCGGAGGTGGTAGCGGTCGTCGGGCGAGCCCACCTCGACGCCGTCGCCGGCCACCTGCGCGACGGCGCGTGACCCCCGAGCGGCTGTGCATCGCCCGCACACGACCGACGCCTGTTCTTGCCGGTCGAGCGGATACGGGGCGTATGAGTGAGCAACAGGCCAGCCAGCGGATTACCGTCTACTCGGACTACGTCTGCCCGTTTTGCTATCTCGGCCGGGCGTCCCTAGAGCAGTACCAGGAAACACGTGAGGAGTCACTGGAGATAGACTGGCGTCCCTTCGACCTCCGGAGCGGGCAACGGCGCGAGGACGGCACTATCGACCACAGCGTCGACACCGGCAAAGACGAGGAGTACTTCGAGGAGGCCAAACAGGGCGTCCGTCGCCTCCAGGAGAAATACGACGTTGAGATGGACCTCGACATGGCCACGGATATCGACTCACTGCCCGCACAGGTCGTCTCCTACGCGCTCAAAGACAGCGAGGACTACGAGACGTGGCTGGCGTTCGACGAGGCGGTGCTGGACGCGCTCTGGCGGGACGGGCGCGACATCGGCGACGCCGAGGTGCTGGCCGACATCGCCGAGTCGGTGGGTATCGACCCCGAGCGCGTCCGTGAGCTACTCGCAGACGAGACCCACCGCGAGGCGGTCCACGAGCAGTTCCGCCGGGCACAGCAACAGGGCGTCACCGGCGTCCCGACGTTCGCCTACGACGGCCACGCCGCTCGCGGGGCGGTGCCACCGGCACAGCTCGAACGGTTGGTAGAGGGCGTCTGAAAAGGACTCTACTGGCCGCGACGGCCGGTTCGCGCGTCGACACGCATCTCCACGTAGCGGCGGCTCCACGTGTCGAGGTGAGCGCGTATCGACCGCAGTACGCTCGCGAAAGCGCCGTCCGTCGGGGCCGGATCAGTCGCATCTGTCTCGTCGTGTGACTGCTCCACTGCAGTTGGCCCTTCGGGATAGCTCATTACGATAGGCTCTACCACACCCGCGATAATAAACATTAGGGACTCGTTTTCGCACATGCGGCCGCGAAAGGTATTCCCGGGCGAGCAGCCGGAACGCGGGGAATTCCACACGAATCATCCCGACAGATTGCGGAGAGAACAACGGTTTTATACTCCAATTCCCAACAGAGGATTCACGCTCAATGACCACGTCGTCATCGGCAGACAACATCCAGAAGGCCTTTTTGAAGTACCAGCACGTGTTCGTGTTTCTCGCGCCGCTGCTGTTTATTGTGTCCGTGTACTTCCTGGCGCCGACGCCGGCCGACGCCGGCGCCGGCTACTGGCTGGAGTCCTGGTGGCTCTGTGTCTTCTTCCTGCTTGGCGCGACCATCGTCAACACCGTGGGGATAAGCGGCTCCGCGCTCTTTGTCCCCTTTCTCATCTTCATCTTCCCGCTGCTGGCCGGCGAGACGCTGGACTCCCAGACGCTCGTGAAGATCGGCCTCATCAGCGAGTCCTTCGGGCTCTCTAGCTCGTCGCTGGCCTTTATCCAGTACGGGCTCGTCGACCGCAAGCTCGCGCTGAGCCTGGTGCTGGGCGCTATCCCCTTCGTCGTCGCGGGCGCCCTGCTCTCCTTTGTCATCCCCGCACCGATATTCCACGCGCTGCTTGGCATCGCGCTCATCGTGGCGTCCTATCTCCTGTTCAACGCCGACCTGGGCCACGGCGAGCCCGACGCGGCCGGCGACGAGGAGACGGAGGTCTCGGCCGATGGCGGCGAGTCCGAGCTACCCGACGACAATGACAAGCTCGGCCCGGCCGGCGTCGAGACGGCCGAGGACGGCACCGTCACCCGGGTCGACCGCGACGGCGACGACTACACCTACTCGCGTGGCGGCTGGCTCGAACGGTTCGGGAACTACAGCATCGGCGGCGTGTTCCAGGGGCTTGCCGGTTTCGGCGTCGGCGAACTCGGCATCATCTCCATGCTCCGGACGAACGTCCCGGTGCGGGTCGCCATCGGGACCAACCACATCGTCGTCGCGCTCACCGCGGTGCTTGCCTCCCTCGTCCACGTCTTCGGCGGCGGGCTGGTCCCCGGCGGCCACAGCCTTGACCTCGCCTCGACGCCGTGGAACATGGTCGTCTGGACGGTCCCGGCGACGGTCACGGGGGGCCAGATCGCGCCCTACGTCTCGGCAGCCATCGACACGGAACTCATCAAGAAGGGCGTCGGTGTCCTCTTTGGCGTCATCGCGGTCGCGCTGTTCCTGATGGCCTCCGGTGCTTTCTAACCCGTCCGCGTTCTGTCTCCCCCCATGTACGACGATATCCTGCTTCCGACTGACGGGAGCGACGGAATCGAGGTGGCCACGGAACACGCCGCGGCCATCGCGGAGCGGTTCGACGCCACCGTCCACGTGCTCTCGGTGGTCGACACGCGCAACCGCTTCGAGAGCCCGGCGAGCGGGCTCTCGGCGGCAGCCTGGAAAGAGGCGGAAGGCGAGCGGGCCAACCACGCCGTCGAAACGACGGTGGCGATGCTATCCGACGAGGTCGCCGTCGAGACCGAAGTCGTCGAGGGCGTCCCCAAGACGGCCATCCTCGATTACGTCGACGACGAGGGGATGGACATGGTCGTGATGGGGACCCACGGCCGGACCGGGCTGGATCACTATCTCATCGGCAGCGTCGCCGAAAAGGTCGTCCGTCGGTCGCCGGTCCCGGTCGTCACCGTCCGGCTGACGGAGGACTAGACGGGCGTCGAGGGCGTCTCGGCGGTCGGAGCCGCGCCGGCGGGGTCGTCGGGTTCGGCCTCGCGCAACTGCTCGAACGCCGCGGCGATAACGGCCAGCGAGAACAGCGAGCCGGGCGCGGTCAGGACCGCAAGCGCCAGCTGGCCGACGACCGGCGGGAGCAGCAGGCTCGAAACGAGTCCGCCGACGCCGCCGAGCAAGCCGGCGACGGAGACGACGATGACGACGAGGACGAACAGCACGAGCCAGTGCCCCTTGCTGAGGCGGTAGCTCGACCGGAGCGCGTCGACGAAGTTCCGGTCCTCGACGGCGACGTAGGGCAGCATGAACAGGAAAGCGACGTAGGCGATGATGCCGGGGACGACCAGCGCAATCGTCCCCAGCCCGATGAGCAGGCTGTAGACGAGACCGCCGACCACGGCGTTTGCGAGGGCGAGCGGGACGTTCCGGGTGAACGCCCCGGGCGGGAACTGCCCGCCGTCGCCGGCGACGAACGTCCGGATGGCGACAATAGAGAGGTACCCGCCGGCGAGCGTCCCGACCAGATAGCCGCCGACGGCGACCGACAGCGGGACGTCGAGGACCAGCGGCATCGCCTCGGTGGCCTCGGTGAGCCCGGCCCGTTCGTAGAGACGGACCACCATCGTGTTGCTGAGCGGCAGTAAGGAGGCCATCAGGACGGTGTACGCGGCAAGCAGTATCGCGCCGGTTCGACTGAGCAGTTTCTCCCCGCCCGAACGGAGGGCGGAACTGATCTGGAGGGACATCAACTGTCACCTACAGAGAACTCGATGAAAAGGTTTGTCTAGCTATGTGATCTAGAGACACGGACTACGCGCCGGCGGCGAACGCGGCGAGGTCGTCGGTCGGGACGAAGCCGTCGGCCCGGCGGTCGACCAGTTCCCCGTCGACAAAGAGGAGGAACGTGGGGACGCTGCGGACGGCGAAGTCGGCGACCGCGTCGAGGTCGTCGCGGGGGTTGAACTCGACGACAGTCGCATCGGTCGACCGGGCGACGCCGTCCAGAACCGGCGCCATCGACTTGCAGATGGTACAGCCGGCGGTCCGGACCATCACTAAGACCCGCTCGTGTTCGGCGAGCAGGGCATCGAGTTCGTCGCGCGTGCTGATAGTTGTCGTACCGTCGGTCGTCGTCATGCGTAACCTACGCGGTCGACGGACAAAACGCCTCGCCAGTGGTCACGGGGCGGCGCTGCGCTGCTCGCAGGTGACCGCGTACTCGACGGACCGGTCCTCGCTCGTCGCCGCGGAGACGCTGTCACCGTCAGCTGTCACACCGAACTCGACCGAGACATGGTACTCGCCGGGAGCGTCACAGGTGACGGTCGTAGAGATGTCGGTCTCGTTGCCGACACCGAGTTCCGTCGACTCGCTGCCGCCGCTGGTCGAGAGTCCGGACACCTCCTCGACTGTGTAGTCGACGGCGAGTGTCACCGCTTCGGTGAACTGGTTCGTGACGGCGACAACGGACAGGTCGACCGACTCGCCTTCGTCCACTGTTATCGTCTCGTCGGAGTAATCAAGCGCCATGTAGGCGTCGTCGTCGCCGACGACCTCGACGGCCACGCTCCGGTCGGCCTCCGCCGAGGTGAACCCGCCAGTGCCCGCGATGAGGCCGACGACGGCCACGAGCGCGCAGAGAACGAACAGAACTCTACGCATCACTCACCTCCGGGGGGGACTCGCCCGTTCCCAGCCGATTCCGGCGCGTGAGTACGTAGTGTGACACCGAGGAGACCAACAGCGCCGCGAGCAGGAACACCGTCCAGCCGACGTACGGTATCGCGGCGAAGGGCGCGATATCCAGCCACGACAGCGTCACGAGAATCGTTCCGATGGCGCTGAAACCGATGTAGTAGAAGCTCCACGGGATGTCGTACGTGTCGACCACTTCGAGATAGATATCGAGGTCCTGCGCGGCGTCCGTGATGGACACCTCCCCGGCCCGCTGGTCGAACTCGATGATACCCGTCTCGTCCATCTTGGGCAGGTGAAACTGCTGGAGCGACGTGTAGACGGTCTTGCGCTCGCTGGCGGAGATGTTCGCGATGTCGGTCTCGTTCTCCCAGGCGGCGACCTGCTCGGCGAGGTCCGAGAGCGTCGCGGCTGCGTCCTCGTCCTGCAGGTAGTGCAGGATGAACCGGCGGCGGCGATTGCTCAGCATCTCGAACGCGTCGTCGCGCGAGAGCTTGTCCTGCCCACTCTGTACCCCGGCCGACTCTGGGGTCTCCCCCGTACCCGATATGGCCTTGCTCATGCCGTATCCCACCCCGGATCCCAACTCCGGTTACTTGACATGTAATGTGAGAGAGGTTATAAATGTTTTCGTGAGACGAACAAGAGTTAATTTCCGGAAAGCGAAAATTATAATGTGTGGTTATTTCTAACAGAACGGAACATCTGGTCGGAACGGTACTACGAGGTGTCCAACAGCTCACGCAGCAAAACGCATTTCTGGTATGCCTCGCGGAGATGGTACTTTGCCTTGTCGTCCTCCGCCATCTCGAGGGCCGTCTCGAGATGGGTTTCGATGGGCGTCGCCTGGGGGGAGTGTGATTCGGACATCGGTCTCATCGATAGACATATTCGAGGCTCTGGACTTTGTATTGAAGTTTGTGAACTCCCCACAAATGTAGTTTGAACACCACCGTTCGGTTATTCTCGGCGGCTGACCGGCTCGTTTGGCCGGATTTCACCACCATGGTAGACCACGCAGTGGCTGTCGAGTGCCGGTCAAAGGGCGATATACCGGCTGGGCCCGCCAGCAGTGGGGAGCGCAAAGACCGCATACTGTCGTTCAAACGTATTGTGCAGATATATCAAAGAGAATACTACAATGCGGGTAGGGGTGCTTGCACCTGATAGCACGTTCGACCCACCTAGCGGCGTAGTGGGGGTGGGCAGGCGTGCGCTGAGACAACTATGAACCGACGCAAGTTCCTCATCGGCGCAGGATCGCTCGCGGCCGGCTCGGCCGCTGCAATGGGTACCGGGGCGTTTTCGATCGTCAGTGCCAGTCGTACGCTTAACGTGAACGTTGCGGGTGACCGTCAGGCGTACTTAGGGCTCGACCCGACGATTAGCCAGTACGCATCGATCAACTCCAGCGGGCAAATGGAACTGGAGTTCGATGGCTCCAACGGCCAGAACGGGGCTGGACTGAACGACGAGGCGACTTCACTCTTCCAGAACGTCTTCAAGATAACCAACAACGGGACCGACTCGATCAATGTTGTCGTCAACGGTCTAGACACCGACGCCGGTGGCGATGGCAACGGTGTCGACCCCCTAGCGGTGTACTGGACTTCGAGTGAGGTCGACGAGAACTCACCGGGATACGGTGAGATGAACGTGATGAACGGGTCGCCAAACCCGCTCGGAGACGAGAGCTACGGAACCTCTGCGAGCCTCCTTACTCTTGATTCGGGTGACAGCGCTTACATACACTTGGAATTCTACCTGAGTGACTCGAGTACATTCAGCGATGTCAAAACGGACCCCAGCGACATTCCGGGCGAACTCGGTCTCTACGCCCAGGGATACAACCGCTGAGAATAACTGAGTCTAGCCTACACTCAAATTCACTCCCGTACAACTGGTTGAACCTCACGGCGACAGCGGCTTCCGACTCCGGACGTTCGATGAGACGTTAACGATAGTCGCCGAAGTTCCCGACAGCTAGGAGGAGGCACAACGCCGCCTCCCGCCCACGCCGGCATCTCGGCGGTTCGATTCCGCCGGTGGGCCTCGCCCGAGAGGGCGACACTTGACCCCTAGCCGGTCTGTCCTGACCCCACAGATCCGTTCACCCCGGCGGGCCGACGCCGCCGGGTTTTCCCGGCTGATACTCGTGAAAACGTCGTTTGAACCGGCTTCAAACAATCAAATACTAATTGCGTGGCATGAATATGTAGGGACAGACTCGTCTGTATGTCCCGCAAAGGGCTCCTCCTCGTCGCCGCGCTCGCCACAGCAGCGGTGCTCGTCCCGACCGGCGCGGCGCCCTTCGGCCTGACGGGCACCGACGACGTGAGCGGGGACATCGAGCTCCGGCCCGCCGACGGCCCGAACGGGAACTACGCCCTGCTGAACGAGAACGACGAGCTGGAGCTGCTGTTGACGGGCGCGAACCCAGCCATGGAGGGCGAGGGTGTCAGTTCGAACGCGGTCACGCCGATTCCCCGCGTCTTCACGATGACCTACACCGGGGACCAGTACGCGAGGGTCTGGCTGACTGACGACGCCGAGGACGTGCGGTTCTACCGCGGTGACGACAGCGACGACTCGCTGGAACGGCGGGCAAACAGCGTCGTCCTCGGACCGAGCGAGACAGTCACCGTCGGGCTGCTGGTGGACACCCGCGGCGACCACGACGTCGAGCAGGCCGATACGTTTAGTGTGAACGCGGAGGTGGCCGACGGGGACGACGACGACGATGGGTACACGCCGCCGACGCCGACGCCCACCCCGACGGAGACGCCCGCGCCGACGACGCCGACCGAGACGAGCGACGGCGGCGTCGAGACGCCCGAAGGGGACGACAGCACCGACGGCACGCCGGCCGCCGGCGGGACGCCTACGGACGCGGAGACGCCCGTCTCGACGCCAGAGGCCGAAAGTTCCGACGGTGGCGACGGACTGATCGAACTGGGCGGTCTCGGCCTCGGCCCGCTGGTGGTCATCGGCGGCGGACTGCTGGGACTGCTCGCGGCCCTGGCCGGCTACCGACAGTTCGTGTGAGCGCCGGAACTGTGATACCGCCGACAGTCAAAAGCCCAGAACGTACCGATGCAGGGAATCGAAGAGCGGGACTCGACCGACGCGGGACCGCTCGGCGTGGTGTTCGGGCCGGTGACTGTGGCGGACGTGCTGTTGCTGTGTGCGGTCCCGGCAGTGTTGCTTGCGGCCGCGACGCTCCCGCTGTCGGTTCGGCAGTCGCTCGTCTTCGAGTACGGCGACCCGACTCTCCGGACCGCGCTGGCCTCGTCGTTCGTCCACGTCGGCCCGGGACATCTGGCGGTGAACCTGCTTGGCTACGCGCTCGTGGTCCCGGTCGCGTACCTGCTGAGCGTGGTCAACGGCGAGCGGTGGCGGTTCCGTGTCGTCTTCGTCTCGCTGCTGGCCGTCTGTCCGGTGGTGTTGTCGTACCTGAACCTGGCGCTCGTCCGCGCCGGCGGGAGCGCCGGCTTCTCGGGTGTCCTGCTGGCGCTGTACGGCTATCTGCCGCTGGCGCTGGCGACCCACGCCGAGACGCAGTTCGGTATCGGACGCCGGCGGACGACCGCGCCGCTGCTCTTTTTCCTCGGACTGCTGGTGATCACGCTGTTGACCCTCGGAGCGGTGTTGACCTACGGCGTGACCGTCCCGTTCCGGGGTCGGACAGTCGCAGTGGGCGACGTCGTCACGGCGACACTGGTCGGGCTGCTGGCCGCGCTCGTGCTCGTCGTGGCCCTGTATCTGCTATCGGCGACCGGCGAGGGGACGGCGTGGTGCGCGACCCTTCAGGCGGCCGCGGGCAGCGCGGGCCACTTCGAGCTGGCCGTCGTGGCGACGGGGCTGTTCCTGGCGCTCCCGTTTGCGACCTTTCCGGTCGACCCCGTCGTCGGCGGTCGGGTGCTGAACCTCTACACGCATCTGCTGGGGTACGCGCTCGGGTTCATCGCGACGTACATACTGGTCGTCCTGGAGTCGGAGTGGCTCAGTTCGCTGTAGCCACTCGAACCCGAAAATGACAGTTTCCTTTCACACAAACGGTTATATGTCAGGGAATATGATTCTACGGTGATGGGACTGCGCAGGGTGGGGACCCTACTCGGAGAGGCAGCGCTGGTCGTCTTCCTCGTCTCGATGGTCCTGGGGCAGGTGCTCGGTCAGCCAGTGCTTCTCGGGTTTGTTACCTCGGGGAGCATGGAGCCGACCATCGAGACCGGAGAGGGGTTCGTGGCCATCCCGGCCGACATCGCCGGCCCCGTCGAGGAGGGTGATGTCGTCGTCTTCCGGGCCGAGGAGATACAGGGCGGCGGGCTCACGACCCACCGCGTCGTCGAGGAGACCGACCGGGGGTACGTGACGAGAGGCGACGCGAACCCCTTCACCGACCAGGACGGGGGCGAGCCGCCGGTCAGCGAGGCCCAGATCGTCGCCGTTGCCTGGCAGCCCGGCGGGACGATCCTGACGGTGCCGGGCGTCGGGGTCGTCGTCGAGGGGACACAGAGCGTTCTACAGGCCACACAGCGGCAGCTGGCCGGCCTCTTCGGGTCGCGCTCGCTGCTGGGTACGCAGGGGCTGGCCTACCTCCTCGTGGCGCTGTCGGCGCTCGCGTACGTCGCCGACGTGGTGTTCGGTGGCGACCGCAGACGGCAACGGGACACGGCCCGGGACACCGGGACGAGCGTGCATCTCGTCGTCGGCGTTTTCGCCGCCGCAATAGTGCTGTCGGCCACGGCCGCGATGGTCGTGCCCGCGGGACCACAGGAGTTCGGCGTCGTCAGCGCCGAGAGCGACTCGCCCGGTCCGCGCGTCATCGAGCAGGGGACCAGCGAGTCGGTCCAGTACACCACGGCCAACGGCGGGTTCGTTCCGGTCGTCCGGTACGTCGAACCGGTCGACGACGGCGTCAACGTCGAGCCCCGAGCGGCCGTGGTCGAGCCCCGGTCGTCGGTCAACGGGACGCTGACGCTGTCGGCCCCGCCCGAAACCGGGTACTACCGGTACCACATCGTCGAACACCGGTACCTGCTCGTCCTCCCGCCCGCAGCGATCCGGTCGCTGTATCTGGTCCACCCGTGGCTCCCCGTGGTCGTCATCGACGCCCTACTGGGCGGGTCGTTTTACCTGCTTGGCGTCGCGCTGGTCGACACCGGACGGGTCAGGTCACGGTCCCGCAAGAGCCTCTCCCGAATCAGACGACTGCTCTCGGGGAGGCGGTAGCCGTGCCGGCGAAACACCGTCGGCGGGCGGCCGCCGGCGACGCGGCTACGCGACTCGGTGGAGCGAGACGGCAAACAGCTAACAGGGGGAGTGTCAGACGATGGTAAATATACTCGATACGATGGACAGAGGGACACGCCGCGTTCGGACAGTGATAGCCGACAACTACGCGCTGGTACTCGGGTGCCTGCTGCTCGTCGGGGTCCTCGGCGGGTACCTCACGTACGCGACACACGTCGAGCGCGGGGCGGTAACGGAAACGCGCGAGCGGGTGTCGTGGCAGTCGAGCGGGGAGTTTACACACCGGGCGACGGTGGTAAACGGGACCAGCGCGTTCGCCGAGGGGCGCGTGCTACGGAACCGCACGACGTACTTCCGGTCGGTCACACCGCGGTTGAACGGGTCGTTCACCTACGGCTACGGGGCCAGGGGCGGGGGTGACCTCGCCGTCGACACCACGCTGTCGCTGGTCTTCCGGTCCGTCGAATCGGCCGACGAGGGAGCCGAGACGGTGTACTGGCGGGTCGACCGCACCGTCGCGGAGTCGAGCACGCAGTCGCTTCGCCCCGGCGAGCGGACGACAGTGCCGTTCTCGGTGAACGTCAGCGCGGCCGACGCCGAACGCCAGCGGATCGACGAGGAACTCGGCGGGACCCCCGGGGAGTTACAGACCGTACTGGTCGCTCGCACGGAGCTGTCGGGGACCCGCGACGGGCAGGAAGTCGACACCGTGCGAACCTACCGGCTCCCGATCGAATCCGACGGCAGCGTCTATCGCGTCGACGACCCCGGCCCGGTGACAGATTCGGACAACCGGAGCGAGCAGGTTCGCGTCCCGGCCACGTACGGCTCGCTTCGGACGGCCGCCGGGCCGCTGCTGGCGCTGCTCTCGCTGGGCGGAATGTCCGGGCTCGTGTACGCGAGCCGTACCGGCTGGCTGTTCATCTCCGCGCGCGAGCGGGAGTGGCTCGCCTACCGCAAGACGCGCGAGTCGTTCGACGACTGGATAACCACCGGCCGGGTGCCGGCCCACGACAGCCCGTCGACGGTCGTCGAGGTCGACTCGCTCGAAGGGCTCGTCGACGTGGCTATCGACACGGACAACCGGGTCATCGAAGACCAGACCCGGAATGCCTGTCTCGTCCTGGCAGGCGACAGGTGGTACCGCTACGACACCCCAGTCGAGCCGGCGGAGCGACCGCCGCCGGAGACGGTGGACTCGCCGGACGACGCCCCGCCCGCGGTGGAGGGCGACACTGAGGAGTGAGACTGCCGGCTGTACCGACCCAGTTTGTTACCGCGACGGTCTGCACGAACGGGTAGTCGGCGAGAGGAGTCCCGGCCGACCGTGGGGTATAATGGGGCCGACCCCCCGAGGTCGGGTATGGACGCGGCGCTCGGGCCACCGGCGAAGATGGCCGAGCTGGACGACGAGCTGACGCCGATGATGGCCCAGTACTTCGATCTGTGCAAACAGTACGACGAGGCACTGGTTCTGTTTCAGGTCGGGGACTTCTACGAGGCCTTCTGTGTGGCCGCCGAGCGGGTCGCTCGGCTGTGTGAGATCACGCTGACACAGCGCACCGATTCGACGGGCGAGTACGCGATGGCGGGCATCCCCATCGACAACGCCGAGTCGTACATTGAGACGCTGCTCGATGCGGGCTACCGGGTCGCCATCGCCGACCAGGTCGAGGACCCCGACGAGGTCAGCGGCGTCGTAGAGCGGGCCGTCACGCGGGTCGTGACGCCGGGGACACTGACCGAGGCGGAGCTACTGGACGGGGCCGACAGCAACTACGTGGCGGCGCTGGCGGCGGGCGAGGAGTACGGCCTCGCCCTCGTCGATATCTCGACGGGCGCGTGTTACGCGACCAGCGTGGGCTCCGAGACGGCCGTGGCCGACGAGCTGCGCCGGTTCGGGCCGGCGGAGGCCATCGTCGGCCCCGGCGTCGACGTGGACCGGGAGGCGGTCTTTGGCGGGGGCTGTCTCGTCACCGAGTACGACGCCGACGCCTTCGACATAGCGCAGGCGGGGGCCCGCATCGAGCGCTATTTCGGCCCGCCCGAGCGGCTGCTCGCGGGCGAGGCCGAGCGGCGGGCCTGTGGCGCCCTGCTGGCCTACGCCGAGTACACCCGCGGGAAGTCGGGCGCGGTCGGCCCGGACGGCGAACCGGTCGACCCCGACGTCGACCCGGAGGGGACCCTCGACTACCTGAACCACCTCACCCGCTACGACCCGCGGGAGTACATGCTGCTCGATGCGGTCGCCGTCGACAGTCTCGAACTGTTCGACCGGCGCTCGGTGCGGGGCCACGGGAACCTGACACTGGTGGACACGGTAGACGAGACGGCCTGTGCGCTGGGTCGGCGCAAGCTCACGGACTGGCTGCGCCGCCCGTTGCTGGACGAGGACCGCATCGAGGCGCGCCACGAGGCCGTCGGCGAGCTAAAGCGGAGTCCGGGGACCCGCGAGCGGCTCCAGGAGTTGCTCTCGCAGGTGTACGACATCGAGCGGCTCATCTCGCGGGTGTCCCGTGGCCGGGCCAACGCGCGGGACCTGCGCTCGCTTTCGGCGACGCTGTCGGTGGTGCCGGACGTTCGCGAGGCACTCGCCGACGCCGACTCCCGGCTGCTCGCGGACTTACAGGCGACGCTCGACCCGCTTTCCGAGACCCGCGAGGAGATCGAGGCCGCCATCCGGCCCGACCCGCCCCAGCAGGTCACCGAGGGCGACGTGATTCGGGCGGGGTACGACGACGAACTGGACGAGCTTCGGTCGACGGAGCAGTCGGGCAAGGCGTGGATAGACGACCTCGAAGCGAGCGAGCGCGAACGCACCGGCATCGACTCGCTGAAGGTCGGCCACACGGCGGTGCATGGCTACTACATCGAGGTGACCAACGCCAACCTCGATTCGGTGCCCGAGGACTACCAGCGCCGCCAGACGCTGAAAAACAGCGAGCGCTACTACACGCCCGAACTGAAAGAGCGCGAAGAGGAGATACTCCGCGCGGAGGCGGCAGCAGACGACCTGGAGTACGAGCTGTTCTGTCAGGTGCGCGACCAGGTCGCCGAGGCGGCCGAACGCGTCCAGGCGCTGGCCGACAAGCTCGCGCGACTGGACACCCTCGTCGCCTTCGGCGAGGTGGCCGCGACGCGGGGGTACTGCCGCCCGACCGTCGGCGCAGACGGCATCCACATCGAGGCCGGGCGCCACCCCGTCGTCGAGCGCACCGAGGAGTCGTTCGTGCCGAACGACACCAGGCTGGCGAGACGCCGACCGGAGGGCGGCGTCTCGGAGCGAGCCGGTGACCGCAGGGAACCGGCGACACAGGACGACGATACCGACTCCCACTTCGTCGTCCTCACCGGGCCGAACATGAGCGGGAAGTCGACCTACATGCGACAGGTCGCACTCTGTTGTGTGCTCGCCCAGACCGGCTCGTTCGTTCCGGCGTCGTCTGCCGACCTGCCAGTTCTCGACCGGGTCTTTACCCGCGTCGGCGCCAGCGACGACATCGCCGGCGGCCGCTCGACGTTCATGATAGAGATGACCGAACTGGCGACCATCCTGACGGAGGCGACGGCCGACTCGCTGGTCCTGCTGGACGAGGTCGGTCGGGGGACCTCGACGGCCGACGGCCTGGCCATCGCCCGCGCGGTCACGGAGTATCTCCACGACGAGGTGGGCGCCTACACCCTCTTTGCGACCCACCACCACGACCTGACGGCGGCGGCCGACGAGCTGGCCGGGGTGGCCAACCGTCACTTCGAGACGAGTCGGGAAGACGGGTCGGTCGTCTTCGACCACGAACTGGCCGACGGGCCGGCCGCCGCCTCCTACGGCGTCGAGGTGGCGTCGATGGCCGGGGTGCCCGAACCCGTCGTCGAGGACGCCCGCGAGCGCCTGTCGACCTCCGGCGGGGCCCCGCCGGTCGCCGGCCCCGGGCAGCGCGGGGATGGGAACCCCGAACCGGACCAGTCTGCTGAGGGCCCGTCACGGGGCGACCGGACCGACGACATCGAGGAGCGGCTACGGGACATCGACGTGGCGACGATGACGCCGCTGGAAGCGCTCAACACCCTCGCCGCTCTCGCTGACACCGCCGAGCGCGGACTAACTAACGAGTAAGGGACCAGAGTTTTTATGATAAAATGAATACACTAACTGTATGAACTGCCCCGGTGGGAAAACTGATGGGTCCCCGCTCGTCCGACAGCCAACGGGCACCAGTCCGCTCACAATCACCATCGTTCGCGCCGTCGCAGCCGTCAAGAACGAAGACCCCCAGTCTCTGGAGCCACTCGGCAGCGTAATCGACCCCGAAGCCCTCGAAACGATACTCGACAAGCCCGACAGCGCGGCGCACGTGACCTTCAACTACGCCGACCATCGGGTCGTGGTGACCGGCGACGCGGTCGAAGTGTACTAGGTCGGTTCGAGCGAGACGAACTCCAGTCCCCGCTTTGCGAGCAGCTGGCGCGCCCGGTCGGTCACCGACGGGGCGACCAGGATGCCCCGGATTTCGGTCCCCGCGTGGAGGTCCCGCTCCAGGGCGTCGACGTACCTGCCGAGCTGCCCGACCGCGTCCGGCCCGACGCGGCGCCGTTTCAGCTCGACGACGACGGTCCGACCGGTGGCGTCCTCGCCGTAGATGTCGACGGCGCCGGCGGGGGTCTCCCGCTCGGTCGCCAGCGGCGTGAAGCCGGCCTCGACGAGGGCCGGCTCTTCGAGGATGCGCTCCTTGAGGTCGGCTTCGGTCCCGGTGACGGCCAGCTCCTCGGGGTCGCTGACGTCGAAGGCGGCGGCGTGGGCCACCGTCTCGAAGGTGACATCGAGAGTCTCCTCGGGGTTCGAGCGCTCGGAGTGGAGTTCGAGGGCGCCGTCGGCGACGGTGACGGAGTGGTCACAGCCGGGCGGCTGCCAGTTGACCGGCTGCTGGCCCTCGTCGGTGTGGACCAGCGCCGCCCCGTCCGGTTTCAGCGTCACGTGGCGGTCCCCCGGCCCGAGCGAACTCGCCGCGCGGCCGTCGTACTCGACGGTACACCGGCCAAAGAGCGTCACCATCGCGCCCCGGTCGATGGCGCGGGCGACCAGGTCTCGGGCGGTGTCGGCCTCCGGGTACGAGAGCGTCTCGACGGCGCTGTCGGCGGTCACGGCTGTCGGTTAGCCGTCGTCGCGTAAAAAGGACGCGTCGCCGGGATGGTAGAGGGCGTCGGCTCGGCGGGCCAGTCCGAGCAAGAGCGCCGCACGCGCGGCGTCGGGGGCGACGCCGTGGGCTACAGCGTCGACGGCGCAGCTCTTGGCCTCGGTCCAGCGGTCCCGTAACTCGCCGGGGTCATCCGTCCGCGCCAGCGCGATGTCGTCGTGGTCGGACAGCGTCGGGTCGAGCCAGCAGACGCAGTACCAGCGCGGGGTCCCGCCGAGGACAGTCAGTCGGTCGTAGCCGGCGTCGAGTTCGTCGAGGACGGCCGACGCCGGCAAGCCGCTGGCCAGCGGGGTGGACTGGGCGAGCGGGTCGACAGTCACACCCCAGTGGGCGTGCCGACAGTCGTAGCGGCCGTCCGACCGCGGGACGACCACGAGCGTGCGCTGACCCATGGCCGGGGATGGGCCCGGCACCGTACTTGAACGCTCGCCGTCGAGGAGGGCGCTCCCCGCCCATGTCAACTATGCACAACCCTCAAGTGTCGCGTCACCGTACAATCACGTATGCTCGGGAGTGAATGGCTGTACGGTGCCATCGCCCTGCTGGTCGGCGTCCACATCCTGACCATGCTGTACGCCTACCGGCGCCAGGGCGAGCCGGCGAGCGGAGCCGCACAGTCCGACCCCGAGGCGACACGGTCGGCGGCCGGCGACGAGGAGGCGGGGCTCGTCACCTGTGCCAACTGCGGGACGAGAAACGAGCAGGGCTACCAGTTCTGTCGGGAGTGTATCGCCGACATGTCGAGTGGCACGCCACAGCGCCCCTCGCGGGAGCGGCCCAACGCCCACTGACGGGCGCTGTAGCGGCTCCCCGGACGGCCGGCGCCCGAGCCATCGCGACGAGAACGACCGCGTCCGTCGCTTGCCGCCCAGAGTAGGGTGACTGTCCCCAACACACCGTGACGAACGCTAACCGCCCGACTGAAAGCATTTACTCGATTCCGTGTCAGAGAGATTTTATGTACACCCGGTCGGTAAACACAGGTGATGCCTCGAATCGAAGTCCCGGAGAACCTGTACCGACAGCTCGAAGCCGAAGCAAACGGTGGGCAAATCGACGACGCGCTCTGGAAGATGGTCGGGACCTACCGCCGAAAGAACAACCCCGAATCAGACCGCCGATAACGCCGCCAGACGGGTTTCTCGTGGGCCAGCCGTTCAGCTCCCGTCCGGTCGCCCCCGAGACCGTGTCGTCGACGCGTCCGATTACCCCGTTCGAGTCGAACGACGCCGAAGCCAACCCCCACACTCATTCCTCGTCCACCCCCGACAGCGCGGACGCGTTCCGCGTCGAGTCGGGGATACCACCCTCGTAGACCGTCCGGACGTTCGCCGCCGCCCGTCGGCTCATCCGGGCCAGCGCCTGCGTCGTCACCCCGCCGACGTGGGGCGTCAACAACACGTCGTCGCGACCGTACAGCGGGTGGTCCGCGCCCGGCGGCTCCGACTCGAAGGTGTCCAGGGCTGCCCCGCCGACGGTGCCCGCTTCGAGCGCCTCGACCAGTGCAGCCTCGTCGATGACCGCGCCCCGGGCGGTGTTGACGACGACGCCGTGTTCGCCAAGCGCCGACAGCTCCCCGGTCGAGATGGAGTGGCGGGTGGTGTCCGTCAGCGGGACGTGGACGCTCACCGCGTCCGACCGCTCGAACAGTCCTTCGAACCGCTCGGCGCGCTGAACGCCCTCGGGGAAGTACTCGTCCGGTTTGCGCGGGTCGTACGCGATGACGCGCATGCCCATCCCCGTGGCCATCGCGGCCGTCTTCTGTGCGATATTTCCGAAGCCATAGAGGCCAAGCGTGTCCGCGCTGAGTTCCCGCCCCGTGAAAGCCGCCCGCTCCCACCCGCCGCCCCGAACGTGTCTGTCGGCCGTGTGTAGGTGTCGACGGAGCCCGAACAGCGAGGCGATGGCGTGCTCCGCGACGGACTGGGCGTTCGCTCCGGGCGTGTTACAGACGGCGATGTCCCGCTCGGCGGCCGCCGCCATGTCGACGTTGTCCAGCCCGGCGCCGTGTTTGGCGATGACCTTCAGCCTGTCCGCCCGCTCGATGACCTCGGCGGTAAGGGGTGCGACGCGAACGATAACGGCGTCGTAGCGTCCGATATCGTTCAGTGCGGCCTCGGTGCTCTCGTACTCGTCCATCCCCGTACAGTCGGCGAAGTCCGCGATGGACTCCGGCCCCGACGGGTCGATTTCTTTCGGCAGTAAGACCTCCCACGTCTCAGACATATCCCTCTCTTCACGGGAAGTAGTGAAAAGTTTACAACCCCGCCGCGAGCCTACCGCTGGTGCGCCGTTGCACACTGTCGGGTGTCGCGTCACGAAAGAACACAGCAGACCGGGGCAGGAACCCGCACGTGCCGACAACCAGCGGTCTCACTTCTCGGACGAGGGGACAGTGACACCGGCGAAGTCGAACCGTGCGCCGCCGGACCTGCTCGCCGAAACGTCGACGCGCCACCCGTGAGCCGAGGCAATCTCTGCGACGATGGCGAGGCCGTAGCCGGTTCCGTCGGCCGCCGACGTCTGCCCGAACTGGAAGACCCCGTCACGGTCGGCCGGCGGGATACCCGGTCCATCGTCGGCGACGTAGAACCCGTCTGCGGACCAACCGACCCGGACCGTCACGTCCGGACCACCGTGCTCTACGCTGTTCCGGAAGAGGTTCTCGAACACGCGCTCGACACGGCTCGAATCGGCTAGAAAACGACTGTCGTTCACTACGGTTAGCGTCGCATCCTCCGTGTCGACACGCGCCCAGCTACGCTCGCTGATGGCCGCCAGGTCGACAGTGTCGGTCTCGTCGACGATACGACCCTGCTTGGCCAGCGACAGCGTCTCATCGATGAGCGTGTCCATTCGCCCCAGCGCGCTGTCTAGCGGACCGATGTGGGGGCTGTCCGTCTCCGCATCCAGCAACTCGACCCGTCCCCTGGCGACGCTCAGCGGGTTCCGGAGGTCGTGGCTGACCGTGCTCGTGAACCGCTCCAATCGCTCGTTTTGGTGCTCCAAGCGCTGCTCGCGCTCCCGGCGTTCGGTCACGTCTCTCAGCACCACGACACGGCCCTGGGCGCCGAGCCCGTACTCGATTGTGGTGAGGCGCGCGTCGAAATATCGCGGTGGGTCGCCGAGCGAGAGCGTCCCCGACCACTCCGCGTCGCCACGCTCCAGCGCGGCGACGAGACCCGCTGCGTCCGGGAGGACGTCGAGGGCGTCCCTACCAGCGACGGACGACATGTCAATCAGGTCACCGAGGCGGCGGTTCGCGTCGACGATGACGCCGCGGTCGGTGACGATGAGGATGGCCTCGTTGAGGATATCGAAGACGGTCTCTCGCCCCGGCCCCAGTTTCAGTTGCTCGCCCGGGTGGTCCCGCAGCGCATGGAGGATAAGCCCGCCAGCGACGAACAGCGCCGCCGGCGTCGCGTCGACGTACTCCGGCACGAGGCCAGTCGTGTGCAACACCGACGGCGTCGCGAAAATCAGCGTACCGGTGACCATCAGCGTCGACGATTCGACGTGATTCCGGGGGCCCGTCAACGCCCGGCCGGTCCAGAGGGCGACGGCGGCCAGCGCCAATCCGAAGCCAAAGAGAAAGAGATCAAAAGAGAGCCACGGTCCGATTGTGTTCTGGAACACACCGCGGTCGTCAACGTAGCTGTCTGCGGTGTACAGCAGCGTCGGCCGCACGAGGCCCAGAACCTGTGTCGCGACCGGGACAGCGAGTAGGACGGCGAACGCATACTCCGACACTGGCCGGCGGAACACCGATTCGACCGCCAGCAGGAACCAGCAGATAGCAAGCACCGAGACGGCAAAGATGACGACGCGATCCATGGCGATTGTCACGGTCGGGCTGTTCGCGAACAGCGAGACGGCCCGCGCCACCGTCCAGACGCCGGCTGCCACCATCGCCAGAAACAGCCACCTGAACGCCGGCTGGTGCCGATGTCGCCAGCTCGCCCGAATGACGAGCCCGACCGGGACCACCGCCAGCAACGTCAGAAGCGCGAGAACATCGATGAAGGTCGGTCCGGAGAGCAAGTAAACTGGATATTACAGTTCCAGAAACCTAAGTGTTCATCACGACACAATGTACTGACCCCGTGCGACCCTATCGGCCGCTGTCCGGATCCAGACGCCGACTCCGGGATATATTTGAACGGGGATTGGTTACGCAGGTTCCAGTAGTGTAACTCCTGGGGAAAGTCGCTACACTAGCCACTATCCGGATAGTTCGACAGGACGAAAAGTCGCTATGGACTCGCCGGGATTTGAACCCGGGGCCTCAACGCCTCGGCGGTCGGCCTCCCACCGCACCGCAGACGGAGGCCGCCTCGGCGTACGCGACGCGAAACATCGGCTGTTGCCCATCGGCGGGTAGCCAGCCCGAACTCTCGGCACGCGATAACGCGCGTTCGGTGGAGAAACCCAACGATGAACGCAACTCCACCGCAAGAAGCGATGAACCGCTACCTCAAAGACAAATCCACCGACGTTACCGACTCCACGCTGTCGAACTACCAGACCACGTTGAACGTCTTCTGCGACTGGCTCACCCATAAGGGCGGGATAGAGAATCTGAACGAACTGACGAGCGACGAAATCCAGCGATTCAAAGAGTGGCGGCTTGAGAACGTCCAGACCATCACCCTCAAGACCGACATGACCTGCATCAAGGGCTTCATCCGGTTCTGCGAACACATCAACGCCGTCCCGGACGGCATGAACCAGTTGGTGCGTATTCCGAAGCCGAACCCCGAAGACGAGGTGTCCGACGACATCCTCACCCGGGACGAAGCAACGGAGATACTGGACTACCTCGAAAAACACGAGTACGCCAGCCTGCGACACGTCATCTTCGCGGTACTCTGGAAAACCGGGATGCGCCGGAGTTCGCTGTATGCCCTCGATAAGCGCGACTTCGAAGGCGGCGCGAGTCCCTACCTTCGAGTTCGTCACCGACCGGACACCGAGACGCCGCTCAAGAACAAGCGAAAGGGCGAGCGTGACGTTCGTATCAGCGGCGAGGTCGCCGACGTTGTCCGTGACTACCTCCGGTTCAATCATCCCGACGAGGAAGACGACCACGGACGCACGCCCCTGCTAATGTCCACGCACGGGAAGCGGTGTGAGCCTTCGACTATCCAGCGGAACGTCTACACCGTGACTCGCCCGTGCCACTACACAGGAGAGTGCCCAATGGACCGCGATATTGACGAGTGCGAAGCGACCTCGTACAATACCGCCAGCAAATGTCCGGCTTCGATAAGCCCGCACGCGCTACGGCGGGGCTACGTCACCGAGGCGTTGAACGCCGGACAGCCGAAGGAAGTCACCGCAGATAGAGTTGATATGAGCCACGACATACTCGACAAGCATTACGACAAGGCCACTAAGACGGAGAAGATGGAGCGTCGAGAAGAGTATCTAAGAGATATTTAATTCTCTTCGTCAAATTTCAAGTGGCATATTCCACCACGCTTCAATCTTGGTTCTGATATAATTGTCCGAAGCCAAAAATCGAATTCGTCAGGGTCGCCATTAAACTTCTTTCCAAAATATGTCATAAGAAAGTCTTCTTCTGAACACCAATCTGTCCCGGGCATAAAGTCGGCTTCATCTGGACGGTCAGCATCTTTGTACTGTTTTTGTACTACCTCAATGGAGTCGCTATTGAACAGGAATCCGCCACTTATCTCTAATTTACTAGGAATCCATTTGATTTCGATTTCCGACTGACCAATTGCTACGGTTCGATAACCAGTTTCAATGTGCCCTCTTTTTTGCCAGTCGAATAGAGTTTGTCTATATTCTGTATTATTTGGGAGAAATAGATAGTCTGGTTCATATACCTCTGAGTAGGCCTCAATGATAATATCAAATTCAAAATCGTCAACGGTTACCTGACTCAGATGACCTGAGTTGGCTTGCTTCTCAATAGTGGATAGAATATGTCTCTTTTCTCCCTGTGCGATGGTCTTAGCAAAATCATTGCTAAGAACCTGATTTACTACTGCCTCATCCTCGAAAAAGAAGCGTTTAGGGAGGTTGCTTCGCTTGCCTATCTGGACATACTCTCTTTCTGTATGCTGTTCAGGGTTGAAGGAACTCCGTTCAACATATTCCTGCAAAAAAGACTCTTCTGAATATGCTTCTTGCAACTGCTGAACGAATTTTTCTAATTTTTCCGTAGAGATACTCATGGATTACCTGACCAATCTTGTATGTTTGCTGATATTTCCTGAGGGAACTGAGGGTCGCTTTTCTTTTCAAACGCTTGAACCTGCTTTTCTATCAAATCGCGATGTGCCTCATGCTTGCCATCCATTGTTGACTGTTTCTCAATCCAGCCATCTAATCTTCCCACTCCAAATAGCCCCGCATATAGAAGTCCGAATCCGACAGCCATTGGGAATATCAAAAGAAGTGCTTGTAGAATCTTAATTGAATTGTCGGTTGTGAGGCTGGCGATTAGATATGCAGCGATTCCCACATAGGAGAGAGATACAAAAATCGTACCTGTAGAGGCCAGATAGCGGTATAGGTCAGTATAATCTATCTTTGCAATATTTCCGACCGCTTTGCTCATGAGACATCAAAACCTCTTCTTCCTACAATTTAAAACCATCTACAACCTTGGCGGATTCACTCTACGATGGATAATACCTATCGAAACAGTCCTAATTCGTTGGAAGTTCGTTCTGTTTGTGGAGTGACTTTATCATCATGGATAAGCATCGTGTCGTATGCCATTTTTCGGCGGCGAAACTAATCCCGGTTCAGATGCGTTCCGTCCGTGTCCCGAGTGCGGTGAGGACCAAATCTACTCACAGAGCGATGGAGTCCTGAGTGATACAACCTACCTCTGTGATTCCTGTGGATACGAACCTGAAAAAGAGGAAGTGAAAAAGTCGTTCAAAGAACTTCGTAGAGAGAGACAACACGGAACGCAAAGCGGTGGGCCAGACCGTGACGAATCCGCTGTGCAGTCCCTTGTGAATCAGGCAGAGGGTCCCGGTGTCACCGCTGAAAGGCTAAGGATTGATGACGGAGTTATATTGCACTCGCTTGACGACGGTGAGATTCCGCATTGTCTCGTCAAGGGAGCAGGGTGGCGTGGTATAGAGGTCGAGACTGGGGACGAAATCGAACGGACAGGGCAGAAAGGAGCCGGGATGATGGAGACGTTCAACAACAAACTCACCGTTCCGAACCTGACGATAGCGACCGATAAGCGTCTCTTGGCTCTCCATCCTCTTCGCACCGGCACAGACGAGTATACTATTCCATACGATTCGATTGACAACGTGAGCATTGACCGAGGCTGGACGAAGCGGCGAATCCAAGTCACAACACGAAGTCGGACCTACTACTTCGAGGTGAAGGGAAGCGACCACGACAAAATCAGTCCGACGGTGGATTACATCCGAGAGAAGCGGAAAGAAGCAGTTTCGGGGACTGAGAACATCGCGGAGACAGACAGCCCGATGGAGAAACTGGAACGACTTAGCGACCTTCATGAGCAGGGGGCAGTTACAGACGCCGAGTTTGAAACAAAGAAACAGGAATTATTGGATGAGATTTAGGTAGGGTCACACCGGGAAGGCCGGGGAAAGGGAGAAAGAGTTCGCTCGGTTTGCGCCATTTTAAAAGGGGTTCGTTACAGAAGGTATGACAATGGACCGGGATGAGATTGATGAGTACGTCCAGCGGTGTCAGCAACTAATCGAGGCCTCACCGCAGATGGACGAGGAAAACACGAAGGTCAAACTCATCCAGCCGTTTCTCGAACTTCTCGGCTGGGACCTCTACTCTACCGAAGTGGCGCTGGAGTACACTATCCCAATGGCTTCGGGAAGTACGCACGTGGATTATGCCCTTCTCGTGGGGGACTCCCCTGTCGTGTTCGTTGAAGCCAAGCCGGTAAGGTCTACCCTCACCGACAGCGAGGTTCAGCAGTTGCGGAGTTACATGAGACAGGAACTCGACGTAGACTGGGGTATTCTGACCAACGGAAAATCCTTCGAGGTTCTGACGAAGAATCACCGCGATAACGGCGGCGAAGAGGTGTCCGTTGTTCAGTTCAATCTCGACGACCTCGCAGACAATCCGAGTGTGCTGGAACTACTCACAAAGGAGTCGATACGCTCGGGGAAGTCCGACGAGGTCGCCGAGCAGGTCGCGGAGACGAACCGAGCAATTCGGTATCTACAGGAAAACGAAGATAGCGTGACCGATGCTGTGAGTGAAGCAGTCGAAAACGAAGTTGGTGAACTTACTATTGACCTCGAAGAGCAGTCCCGAGAGTTCACACAAAATCTTGTTTCCGTCCTTCGGGAACAGCGACAGTTCGTCAGCGAAGAGCCACCCAATGAATCAGAAGAAGAGGAAACGCAGGAAGAGCCGGACACCGCTGACGAGATTGAACCGATACAGAACCGAGTGACAGGGACTATTGCGCGACGAGACATCGAAGGAGACTCTGACGCGCGGGTAGCGGTATTCCCCACAAAAGAGTCAGGACTCCCCTTCCTCAAAGAAAACGAGGCATGGGGCTTCGTTCGAGTTGGGAGCGAGTTTGATTACGTGGCGATGTACGTTACTGGAGACGTTCGGGAGGTGAATTATTTCGCTGAAGTGAAAGATGTAGTCCGGCCCGATGAAGCCGACCTGATGCGGGAGCCGTTGGACTACAAAGACCGCGCGAAGATTGATGAAGGCAAGAAGGTCATTATGTTTGAACCCGGTTCACTCTATGAACTTGAAGACCCTGTCCCGTTCAAAACGAAGTATCCGCAGGGGTTACGCTACACAACACTCGGAGAATTACGCACAGCGGAGACAACTGACGATATGTTATGAACTGGTGAAGTAACAACTCACTTCATACAGTTGGTTCTGACCGGATTACTCGCCCTACGCAGGACCCTGAATTTGACATATGTAGCGCAAATCTCAAAAATAGGGCATTTTTAGTCACTTCTAATTTCTGTTTTCTCGCTTCATCTCGTGAAGTGGCAGACTTCATTTTGTAGGGCCTCTATGATGGGGGCATAGTAGGGGGACTACAGGGGGTACATTGTATGTGGTACATTAGGAAGAGTACAGTAGAAGATTTCAAACGGGGTTAACGTCGTAGGGTTAACAGCGATAAGGTCGCCGTTGTTGAACTGCTGTTAAAACTGTTGTTAACGGTGTATAGTGAACTCTGTACTGTAGTCATGATGATGCACTCAACCTACAGAGAACAAGGAAGAGGCAAGCATCCCAGAGGGACCACTCTCTGCAACGTAGTCTCTGCTGAGGCACACAATCAGGTTTGTTCGGGGCAGAGGGTACTACCTATCAAGTGGTGCAATCAGACGGACTCACGACCTTGCTGACCGGCTGATTTTGGAGCCAACTCGGGGACGGCACGTCCACAGGCGTTGAGCGTGAGCGCACGTCCAATTTAAGCACCCTCAGTCTGTCGCTGTGGTCCCCTATCAGATTCTATGTACCTTCCATCGTATCCTAAAAGAATCCACTCACAGCAACCTCATAGTCACACAGGGAGTCAGGGAATCAGAGTGTTCAGCAGGCAACTGTAGGCTCGAATTTTACAAACCAATTAAGTAATCCCTAAATATGAGATATATGTTAAATTCGTGTTTAGCATCGAACAGTCTGCGGCCCGGCGGCCTTATCGGCGTGAACCGTTTCTGTGCCACTTGCTTTTTTGATAGTTGACGAAGTGGGGTGTTGTAATGCCAGACGCATCCGCCCTACAGGAATCTCTCACTTCCATCTCCGAGCGAACGGACGATGATATGAGCGAGCGGGATGTCGAGAATCTGTTCCTCGAAAACGGATTCTACGACGCACTCAGTTTCGAGGGAACAGGGACGGACCTACGAAGCGAGTTCACCCTCCCCGATGACCGCCGTCCCGACTACATCACGCTCGACACTAACGAAGCCGTCACCGCAGTCTACGAGTTCAAGACGACAGGACGTGACCTCCCGCCCAACGAAGACCAACTGTTTCACTACATGGATTATCTACGGGCAGAGTACGGTGTCTTGACCAACGGAGAGGAACTGCGGCTGTACCGCCGTGGGGATGACCGCGCTACGCTTGTGGTGTCGCTGGAGGCCATCACGGAGAGTCAGGCCCGCGACCTACTGAGTGCGCTTCAGAAGCGCGAGTTCGAACTCACCGACCCCGATGATGTAAGCCAGTTCCTCGAAGACCTCGACCCCATCCCGCTCGATAGTCAGTCTGAACTCGGGCAGGAACACTTCTTTGACACCTTCAGATTGGAAGAGGGAAGCCCCTTCGCCGACCTCGTTACAGGGATGATGGACATCCTTCATGAACTCCGTGACGAGCGTGAAGCGAAGTTCGTGAAGGGAGCATACGACTTCTGGGAGGCCACATACGCCGATGAACCGGATGAAGTCCCCGACTCTTGGGACCCCTTCATCAACGGGAAGCAGTCACTTCGTGACTTCATGTTCTGTCTGGAGAGCGGTCACGCGCTTCTCGCCCGGCTCCTACTTGCGAAGGCGACTGAAGACCACGACTTCTTCGCTGGAACAGGATACAGAGGGATGAAGGAGTACTTCCGTGGACTTCAGGGATTTGATGGAAACATCAATCTTGACGCTTTCCCTGTTGCCGCTGACAATCTCATCGGCCATATGCAAGACCATCTGGTAGAGGGACTGTTCCAAGATGACATCTTCATCTGGTGGACTGATGGCTACAAGGAACAAATCACCCGTGGACATGACTCGATTGAGAGTCAGGTTGAGGCTGTTGCTGGTTTCGATGACGACACTATCACGGTGACTGACGAGATTGAGGAACTGCGAACCACTCGGGAACGGCTGAGTAGGGCGGTAGCAGAAATCTATCTGAACGTCCTGCGGTTCGACTTCGCTGACGTGGAAGGCGACCTTCTCGGCGACCTCTATCAGCGGTACTTCGACCCTGAGACACGCAAAGCACTCGGTGAGTTCTATACTCCACAGCCGGTCGTGGATTACATCATGGATGGGGTCGGGTACGAGCGTGGAGTCTCAAACGAGCGACTCATGGACCCGGCGTGTGGCTCCGGTACGTTCCTCGTGGAAGCCGTAGAGCGGTACGTCGAAGATGTGGAACGCTACGACGATAACCCCGACTGGGAGGAACACCTCCGGGACCTCTGCACTCGACCGCGTATCGTCGGGCTGGACATCCACCCGTTCGCCGTGCTGATGGCACAGATTCGCTTTGTTGTCGCTATTCTGCCAGCATATCGGGAAGCAAAGGAACAGAACCCGGAGTTCACTCTTCGGCGGCTCCCCATCTACCGGACCGATACACTCCGAAACGAGCGGGACCTTACCGGGGCCGACCTCGGCGAAGACGGAACCCGTCAGATGACGTTCGATGCGATGACCGAGGATGAACAGGACGTTCGGATTCCTGTTCCCCTTCCAGTCGAAGTGGATGAAGACGAGGCCCCAGAGACGGAAGACGGCTTTCTCGTGCGCCGAGTTCGGATGCCGCTGTTCGACACGATTCAGTTAGAAACGGGAGTGAACAACTTCGGGGAGTATTTCGCGGCCCTGCAAGGCGTACTGGATACCGTCAAGGACCACATGGCCCTCGCTGAGGAGTTCGGCGGCGACTTCGATTGGGAATACAAGAGCGGGCTGGAAGAGCGCGTTAATCAGCATACGTCGCAGGAATACTCTGGGGTGGAAGAGTTCTTTGAGCCCTATGTGAACGATATGCTGGAAAACGTGCGGTATCTCAAAGAGGAACACAACGACGGGCGACTGTTCAAGATGTTCGAGGATACCGTCTTGGCTCTCGTGGTCAAGAATTACATGGAGTACGACTACGTCGTGGGCAATCCCCCGTATGTACGAGTTCAGAACCTCCCTGATAGTCAGAAAGAGATGATGGAATCGCTGTACGATTCCACGACTGGGAACTACGACATCTACTGTCCGTTCTACGAGCGTGGTCTTGACTGGCTCCGTGAAGATTCTGGAAAACTCGGTTACATTACCCCGAATCAATTCATGGTCACAGACTACGGTGAGGGTATGAGGCGGGTGCTACTTGATGAGGCCCGCATTGAGGAGGTCTACGACTTCCGGGATTCCGGCGTGTTCGAGGACGCAACGAATTACCCAGCCATCGTAATTCTCGAAGATGAACCTGATGAGGACAACCGTAGAGGCAACGAAATTCGTTGCGTCAGGGTAAAAGCCGATACGGACGAGGACCGGGACCGAGAACTGGATTCAGCCATTATCGAAGCAGTACGCGAGCATCGCGGTGAGCCGGGCTATTCGGATGAGTTCATCGACGTGTTCGACTTCCCACAGCAGAAACTCACGGGTGAAGATTACTGGGCGATGATGCCTCCTGAGGAATTGCAGGTCTTCGAGAAACTGGAGAGTGAACAGGACGCTGTCATCGGCGACGTGACCGATGCCGTATTCCAAGGCATCCGAACCAGCGCGAACAAGGTCTACATCGTAGACGTTCTCGACGCCGACCGTATCGAGTCAGAGGATTCGGGAGAAACGGTCACAGTAGTTCCTACCGGAGGGTCACAGGAGTTTGAGATTGAAACGGACCTACTACGTCCGTTCCTCGAAGGAGATGAAGTCAAACGATGGAGGGGTGATTGGGGTGGGCTTCACGTCGTGCATCCCTACTATGCCGAAGAAACCGACGATGGAGAACTCGAAGCCGGGCTTTACTCACAGGACTATCTCGAAGAAAATCTGCCATTGACGTGGGACTTCTTCCTTGCCCACAAGGACAAACTCGAAGGACGGGAAGGCGGGCGGAAAGAAGGCAAAGACGATTGGTATGGCTACATCTATCCGAAGAATCTTGGAAAGTTCGAGAATCCGAAAATTGTGCAAGCACACATCGCAACTGATGCGACCTTTATGATTGACGAGCCGGGGACATGGTACTTCACTACGGCCTACGGAGTCCTTCTAACTCCAGAACACCGAAAAATCACGGAGGAAATGGCCTGTCAATTGAACTCGAAGGCTTTGGACTTCTACTTCAAGCATATCACGACAGTCAAAATGGGTGGGTTCTATGAATACCGCTCTCAGTACGTCGAAAAATTACCTTGTATAACTGAGGATAGCGCGGGTGTCTTCGGGGTAATGCGTAACAAAGGTCAGGAGATAGTAGACACTATTGACCTCGATAGCAAGACTGACCGCTTCCCAGAAGCGTACCTCGGCGACTACGATGGTGAACTTGATTATATTACGTATGAGTGGCAGACCCGTCGCTACCCGGTGAGTGCTGAAGTACAGGGTGACGTGGAGGGGAACTTCACCGTACAGGCTGGACGCTCAGATACAATCAACGACCCAGCAATGTACTCTGAGAACCGCGATGCCAGAAAGCGCCGGGCTGAATACGTGCGTACCGCTGTAGACGGGCGCGACGTGAAGAGCGGAGAAAAGACGACCGTCCCGATTCCACGTAATGATGATGGCGTGGAAGAACTGCTTGACCGACGTAGAGCCGACTGCGACGAAGTCGAACAAACTGACATCAAAGACCTCGAAGCGGAGATTGACGACGCGGTCTATGACTTGTTCAACCTAACTGATGATGAGCGTAGAGTTGTGGAAGAGTACCTTGAGGTGTTCTGAGACTTCGGATTAACTACCTGCCGCTTTTTGTCTGCCTCCTACAACGTAATGCGTATGTGGAAATTCATCTGCGATTCGGGAACTGAGAAGGAGTGTCTATCCCGGCAACTATTTGGAAACAGCAAGATGGTAGATGAAATCGAAGAGGGTGATTTATTGTTTCTGCATAATCGGGAATCTGACCGTCTCATGGGTCCATTTGAGGCCGCGACTGATTCGACTATGCGTATTGTTGAACACGCTTGGGATGGTCGGTTTCCATTTCAGGTCTATGTCACATGGAGTGAGCCGGTCTATGAACTACCAGTTGGCGAAGTATCCGACCCCAGTATTACTGAGAATCCAATCTCGCTTCCTATCCGGGACAAATTTCAGGCCCTTAGTGAAGAACAAGCAGAGCGGTTTCTGACAGCATTGGAAAATCACGAAAAGAGCCAGAAGATAATCTGTAAGCGGTAAGTCCTAACTTGCACCTTCTCGCGGTCCCCTCCAATTTCTCCGCAAATCTGGTAAAATACACCCTGTTTCGAGCGCGGCTGGTTACTAAAGACATGGGGATGGGGGTGTCTCCAATGTAACAACCGCGACAGGTATTACTACAGGACATACTCTCCATACAGCGGGTTTCCTAACTCAGGAGGATGTCACCGGAATCCAGCCGTAACGTCGCTTAGTTACCCGGAATCCACCAAATCGTATTTCGGCCCCCAACATCCTTCCCAGTCAATTGTCCTTCGTCACGGAGTGCTGTTAGCCGCTTGTAGGTAGCACTCCGCTTGATAGGTATCTGTTCAGTTACCTCCGCAGTCGAAAGGACAGGGTCGTCAGCATCTCGAAAAAGTTGTAAAATCTCGTCATCGCTCACTCGGGGTTTTCGTCCGGGCTTCGAGCCATCACTCATGTCTCATGGTATGTTCTGTGGACTGTAAATAACTACCGTCAAAGAGACTAACCCTGTTTGTACGTGCGCTAAGGCCTATTTCCGGTGGCTTTAACTGTTTACCGTCTAAGGTAGTAATACGAAGGTCATCTGCCCCTCGGGGCGTTACGGTTCGAAAACGCCCGAGTGCTGGAACACTCGGACAGGTGGTCTTCGTGGAACCAAAGACCAATGCAATCTACAGACAGCAGTTCGGAAAAGCGTATCGTTGAGGAATTGAATTTCGGCGCGAAGACGGCAAAGCGAGTCGGGTGGGAAGCCTTCGAGTTCTCCGTTGAAGGCCCTCACCTTGTCCGTGTCACCAACGCCAGTTACGGCTTCGAGAAAGACGACCACTCGTACCTCGTAGGAGTCGAAGACCGTGACGGCGTTCTCGTCCCGGCTGAGTGCGAGTGTAAGGCCGACCGCTACAATGACGACTATGACTGTAAGCACAAGGTCGCACTCGCCACAGTCGGCGGCCCCGTAGTTCTACAGGCCGCTGGTGACCTCGATAACCCCGCCGCCGGGTTATCGGAGTCAGTCACGGACGGCGTCACGACCGGCGCTGACAAACTCCAGACTGACGGCGGGACGGCGACGGTCGCCGATGATTCGGACACCTGCCCGAACGGTGACGACCGATGCGACGGCCCCAACGGTGCGGGGCTTCCCTGCTTCGACTGTTTCGAGGTGGACCAATGACGGACAAGAACGACGAGCGCACCGTTCGCTGTCCGGTCGAAGGCTGTGACAGTACGCCGCTCGCTCGTGGTATCAATCTCCACATCATGCGGTCGAGTGGGGACGGCCACGGACCACAGGGCGAGGTTCCAGACAGCCTTTCGCTCGAAAATCTCGAAACGGTCGGGGAGCGCGAAGTCGAGATGGACTACCCGGACGAGCGCGACAACGAGAAACACGCTCGGCTATGTCCTTACTGCTCGGTGACGTTCACCGGCATCTCGGGACTCATGATTCATTTAGGGCAAACAGCAGGCCGCAAGAATCACCCTGCCAACCCGAAGGACCGACACGAACCCTCGGACTTTCCCCGCGTAGAGGTGGACGCAGAGGGAAATGTCCAGCAGGTCGCTGACCCACGGGAAGATTCGACTGACAGCCGCGATAAGGCCGGCGCGGTTCCGACAGCGCGAGTATTCCGTCTGATTGCCGACCTCATCGCTGACGGTGAGACGAGAACGGCCCACCGCGTTCGCCGCGCCCTTCTCGGTGCTGACGACGCCGTCGCCCCCAGTCGAGACGAGCCAGCCCACCCGGAACTGTTCGAGGCACTACTCACGCAGGGACGGGCTGAACAGACGGACCACCGCGTGACTGCCGCGCTGGAAGGGGAAGGCGTGATGGTCGCCTGTCGGGGTGAATCGGGATTCCTCTCTGCCACCGAAGCCCGCGACGTTGCGGCCCGACTGGAACAGGTCGCCGCAAGCGAAGACTGGCGCGACGACGACACGCGGGACCTTATCGCGTTCCTCCGTCACTCGGGTGACGTTCTTGACGGCGACAAGACTGAGCGTGGACTCCACGAGGAGTTCAACCATTGGAGGTGAGTCTTCAATAGGACCAGATGGCGTTAATGTAGAACCGCGCGAAAGAACTTTCAATGGCAGTATATTACATAGAGTAACGGAAGTCACAAATGGTCAGCAGGGTCGCGTGGCAGGGCTAAGGTTCGAGTCCTTAGAGGCGTCATGCCACAGAAGGCAGTACCCGAGGACCCGGCCCGCTAAATAAGGTTCTGACCATGATATGGACAAACGCACTCGGTTCGGTATTGGCGAGTATCGTCCTGATGACTTCCGCACCCGTGGCTGCGGTTATTGTCACGGCGCTGTTCGCATCCAGCGTTATCCTGATGCAAACGCCTTCCTCAGGGGCCACAGGATAGTTTCATCTCTCTGATTACCTTCGAAGTCCACCAGAGTTTAACAAAGAACTTCCATACTCGCTGGTCGCCGTCTATCGTAACTTTCGGAAACCGCTGGACGGGGAGCCGACCGCTCGGAGAAATCATCAAAACACTACCGGCAAATCGTGCCGCGCGACGGAGCGAACACACTACTCAAACGGTGTAATGGTTTTATAAAGAAGCGGCGACGTGTTGCGATTACCGAACGCGCGTAGCGCGTATGGACTCGCCGGGATTTGAACCCGGGGCCTCTTCCTTGCGAAGGAAGCGATCTGCCACTGATCTACGAGCCCGTACGTGCCTCTCGAACGCGGGGTGATAAAAACCCTGCGCGTGAGGGCGATCTTCGATAGCGATGCACACGGAGTGTGGAGTGTGTCCCGGCCAGCGATTCGGGCGCGGGTCGGAACCGGCGGTTCCGCTCCCGAGTCGCGAAGCGGACGCTTCGCTCAGTCCTCGAGGACGATCTCGATGGAGACGTCGTTGGGCACCTGGATGCGCATCAGCTGGCGCAGGGCCCGTTCGTCGGCATCGATATCGATGAGGCGCTTGTGGACGCGCATCTCCCAGTGTTCCCACGTCGCGGTCCCCTCACCGTCGGGGGACTTGCGGGTGGGGACTTCCAGCGTCTTGGTGGGGAGCGGGACGGGGCCCGACAGCTCGACCCCCGTCTTCTCGGCGATCTCCCGCACGTCGGCGCAGATGTTGTCGAGGTCCTCGGGGCTGGTGCCCGCGAGCCGAACGCGTGCCTGCTGGGACATGTGTTATCGCTCGTTGACGCTGAGGACTTTGCCGGCGGCGATGGTCTGACCCATGTCGCGGATGGCGAAGCTGCCCAGCTCCGGAATCTCGCCCGAGGGCTCGATGGAGAGGGGCTTCTGGGGTCGGACCGTCACGACGGCGGCGTCGCCGTTCTGGATGAAGTCCGGGTTCTCCTCGGCGACCTCGCCGGAGGAGGGGTCGATCTTCTTGTCGATGGACTCGACCGTACAGGCGACCTGTGCGGTGTGGGCGTGGAAGACCGGCGTGTACCCCTCGGTGATGACGGAGGGGTGCTGCATCACGACGATCTGGGCCTGGAAGGTCTCGGCGACCGACGGCGGGTCGTCGGCGGGACCACAGACGTCGCCACGGCGGATGTCGTCCTTGCCGACGCCGCGGACGTTGAACCCGACGTTGTCACCGGGCTCGGCCTTGGGGACTTCCTCGTGGTGCATCTCGACGGTCTTGACCTCGCCGGAGACGTCCGAGGGCTGGAAGCTGACGTTGTCGCCGGTGTTGAGGATACCCGTCTCGACGCGGCCGACCGGGACCGTCCCGATGCCGGAGATGGTGTAGACGTCCTGGATCGGCAGTCGGAGCGGCGCGTCCGTCGGCGGCTCCGGGGCCGGCAGGTCGTTGAGGGCTTCGAGCAGGATGTCGCCATCGTACCAGCCCGTGTTGTCGGACTCCTCGGCGATGTTGTCGCCCTCGAAGGCCGAGATCGGGATGAACGAGGCGTTCTCGGTGTCGAAGCGGACCTGGTTGAGGAGGTCCTTGACCTCTTCGACGGTGGTCTTGTAGTCGGACTCGTTGTAGTCGACGAGGTCCATCTTGTTGACCGCGACGATGAGTTCGCCGATGCCCAGGGTGCGGGCCAGGAAGACGTGTTCCTGAGTCTGCGGCTGGACACCGTCGTCGGCGGCGACGACGAGGACAGCGTTGTCGGCCTGGCTCGCGCCCGTGATCATGTTCTTCACGAAGTCGCGGTGGCCGGGACAGTCGACGATGGTGAAGTCGTAGGTGTCCGTGCTGAACTCCTGGTGGGCGATGTCGATGGTGACACCGCGCTCTCGCTCTTCGGCGAGGTTGTCCATGACGTAGGCGAACTCGAAGCCGCCCTTGCCCTTCTCCTCGGCCTCTTCTTTGTGCTGTTCGATGACGTGCTCCGGTACCGATCCTGTCTCGTACAGGAGTCGGCCGACGAGCGTGCTCTTCCCGTGGTCGACGTGGCCGATGATGGCCAGGTTCTGGTGTTGTTCGTCGCTCATGTTGTTTCTCACGCGCAGGGGCGCTGTATCGGAGTCTTTAGCCGGTGGTTCATAAAACGATTTCGAAAGTCCGCGCCACGGAGAGCCCCGCTGTCTGTCGATTTGAGAGAGCATGTCGTGTGTGGCAACCACACGGGGGCGCTCCCGTTACGACACGCCTACTCTAGCTCGGGGAGGCGACCGACGTCGGCAAGCACCGCGCTGGCGGTTTCAGGGCCGCCAGCGCCCCGTCCCGAGATGTTGAGCCGACCGGCGTACTCGGTCTCCAGCTGGACGATGTTGCGCGTGCCGGTGGGGGCGAGGGGAGCGTGCTCGGGGACCAGCCGCGGGCCGACCCGTACGTCGCCCTCGACGACTTCGGCGATGAGCCGGACGGTGTGGCCGTCCTCGGCGGCCAGTTCGAGGGCGCTCCCCTCGATGTCCTGAATGCCCTCCACGTCGGCGTCTTCGAGCGTGTACTCGGTGTCGTCGTCGGAGAGGACGTTCGCGACGATGACGCCCTTGAGCGCGGCGTCGGTGCCGTCGACGTCGAAGGTCGGGTCGGCCTCGGCGACGCCCAGATCCTGGGCCTCCGCTAGCACGTGTTCGTAGCCCAGCCCCTCCGCGCCCATGCGCGAGAGAATGAAGTTGGCGGTACCGTTGAGGACGCCCCGCACCGCGGTGATGTGTTCGGGGTCGAAGTCATCGATAGTCGAGAGGACCGGCATCGCGCCCCCGACGGTCGCCTCGAACAGCACCGAGCCGGCGCTGTCGCGTTCCAGCGCGCGCACGTCGGCGTAGCGCTCGGCGACGGGGCCCTTGTTCGCGAGGACGACGTGGCGGTCACGCTCCAGTGCCGTCTCGACGTGGCCGAAGCCGGGCTGGGCGTCGCCAAGCGTCGTCGGCGTCGCCTCGACGAGGACATCGTAGGGACCGTCGACCGCGGCCGCGGGGTCGGCGTCGCCGACGATGCCGTCGGTCTGCTTGCGCTCGAACGCGGCCTCGACGTCGATACCGTCGGCGTCGACGGCGGCGCTCTGTGAGTCGGCATAGGCGGTGACGGTGTGACCGTAGTCCGCCGCGAGTTCCGCGACCGAGGAGCCGACGGCGCCGGCGCCGATGACGGCGAGTCTCATAGGTCACCTCCGGGGCCCAGCGGCTCGATGACACGGAGGTCCTTCTCGTTGGCGACCTCGCGGACGGTGTCGACGACACTCTCGGCGGCGTCTTGCTCGGTCGCCAGCCGGATGCGGGCGCTGGAGGCGTCCTCGGTCCCCTCGGGGGCCGACAGCGAGAGGTCGGTCACCGTCGCGTTGGTCGCCTCCTGGATGCGCGAGACGGTGTCGGAGAGGTCTGTGTTGATGAGATGGCCCGAGAGGACGACCGTCATGGCCTCGCTGTAGCGCTCCGCGCCGGCCTGGATGACGTTGATGCCGGCGTCACGTAGCGCCTCGACGATGCCCTCGAAGCGCTCCGGGGTCGCCTCCAGGTCGACCTCGACGGGGATGTGGCCCCGCGGGGTGAGATTCCCCCGTTCGTGGAAGATAGAGAGGAGGTTCCCGCCGTTGCTGGCGATGGGGTCGAGCGCGTCTAACAGCGCGCCCGGTTCGTCGACAAGTTCGAGCCGCACTGTGTAGGCCCGAACCTCGTCGGTCGAGTCGCTCATCGCCCGCTCACCTCCTGTCGCGTCGTAGCACTCATTACCGGAGACTCAAAGCGGGTAGCTATAAGAATCCCGCCGTTTCGAGCCGCCGCGGCGGGTGCGACTGTCAGGCCGAGAACCTGACTGGGCAGTATACAGTTACCACCGGCTCGATGTTGTGGGGCAAACAGATGGTCACGGGGGACGGGCTATCGCCGCGAGCGCTGCTTCTCGCGGTTGGTATCGGCGCCGGCGCTCGGCGGGCCGGGCAACGCCGCCGCGGCCTTCGAGAACGAGACCGACATCGACCCCGGCCGCGAGGTGGCCGCCTTCAGCGCCAATCGGTCGGCCGATGAGTCGGCCTAGCGCGGGCTCGTCGTGTACACGAACGCCGACACCGCCGGCGCGGGCGTTCAAAACACCGCGGACAGCCTACGAGTCGACGACGTACAACGGCCGGACGAGCGGCGTCCCCGCAACCACCTCCGACCGCCATCGACGTGAACCGGGGCGACGGGTTGGTGACGTCGGTTGAGCTGTAGGCAACGTGACAGCCGACGCGTTCGGAAAAGTGCTGCCGCTGGCGGAGAGAGAGCATACCGCGCGAGCGCAGCGAGCGCGGTTTCACGGGAATCGCCGCAGGCGATTCCCGCGTTTTTCCCCAAGTTTTTGCAACGGGGGGTTCGCGCAGCGAACCCCCCGAAGTAAAAAGTGGTTTAGAAGTAGTCGATAGCCGCGGGCAGCTCCGTCTTCATGCCCTTGCGCTCTCGGATCTCCGTGATCTTGTCGGGCTGGAGGTTGTCAGCCATGACCTGGAAGCCGGCGTTCTCGGTGTTCCAGGAGGCACGGCCCTCGGTGGCAGAGCGGATGTCACTGGAGAAGCCGATCATCTCGTCGACCGGCGCGACGCCTTCGACGACCATCAGGTCGCCTTCCTGGTACATGTCGTCGACGCGGCCACGGCGGCCCTGGATCTCGCCGCTTGCCGCGCCCATGTGGTCGTTGGGCACGTCGATGCGGACCTCCTGAATTGGCTCCAGGAGCTTGATGTCGGCGTCGATGAGGGCGTTGTGGACGGCCTCGCGCACCGCGGGGATGACCTGTGCCGGACCGCGGTGGATGGCGTCCTCGTGGAGCCGGGCGTCGTGCAGACGCAGCAGCGACCCCTGGACGGGCTCGGCGGCCAGCGGGCCGTCGTCGAGGGCCTCTTCGAGCCCCTCGATGACCAGCTCCATCGTCTCGTTGAGGTGCTGGATACCCTTCGTCTCGTCGAGCAGGATGTTGGTCCCGTGGATGTGCTCGATGTTCTGGGAGTCGTCTTTGTCCATGCCGGCTTCCTGGAGCGCTTCACGGCGCTCCAGTTCGGGCATGTCCATGGACGCCTCGCCCATCTTGATGGTCTCGACGATGTCGTCGGAGAGGGGCTCGACGGTGATGTAGAACCGGTTGTGGTTGTTCGGCGAGCGCCCCTCGACCTCGCGGGAGTTGGACTGGGGGGCCTCGCGGTAGACGACGATGGGTTCGCCGGTGTTGATCGGAATGCCCTGGTTGCGCTCGATGCGCTGGCCGATGACCTCCAGGTGGAGCTCACCCTGACCCGAGATGAGGTGCTCGCCGGTGTCCTCGTTGATCTCGATCTGGATGGTCGGGTCCTCTTTGGCGACCTGCTGGAGCGTCTGGATGAGCTTGGGCAGGTCGTCCATGTTCTGGGCCTCGACGGACTTCGTGATGACGGGCTCCGAGATGTGCTCGATGGACTCGAAGGGAGTCATCTCCTGGCTGGAGACCGTCGAGCCGGCGATAGCGTCCTTGAGACCGGTGACTGCGGCGATGTTGCCGGCGGGGACGTGGTCCACTTCCTCGCGCTCGCCACCCATGTAGATGCCGACGCTCTGGATGCGGTTCTTGCCCGCGGTCCCGGAGACGTACAGCTCCTGACCTTTCTCCAGCGTGCCGGAGAAGACGCGGCCGGCGGCGATTTCGCCGGCGTGGGGGTCGACGCCGATGTCCGTGACCATCAGGACGACGTCGCCGTCCTCGTTGACCAGACGCATGTCGTCGGCGAGTTCGGACTCCTCGTCGCCACGCCAGATGCGCGGGATACGCATCGGCTGGGCGTCGACGGGGTTCGGGAAGTGCTCACAGACCATGTCCAGCACGACGTCCGAAAGCGGGGAGCGCTCGTGGAGCTCCTGGCGCTTGTCGGCGCGTTCCAGTTCCATGATCTCACCGAAGTCGATGCCGGTGCGCTGCATCGACGGCATCGAGACGCCCCACTTGTACAGCGCGGAGCCAAAGCCGACGGTGCCTTCCTCGACGGAGACCGTCCAGTCCTCGATGTCGTCCATCTCCTCGGTCATCCCGCGGATGAGCTCGTTGACGTCGTCGATGACGTTGAGGAGCCGCTTTTGCATCTCTTCGGGACCTTCCTGAAGCTCGGAGATGAGGCGGTCGACCTTGTTGATAAAGAGCGTGGGCTTGACGCCCTCGCGCAGGGCCTGGCGCAGCACCGTCTCGGTCTGGGGCATCGCGCCCTCGACGGCGTCGACCACCACGAGCGCGCCGTCGACGGCGCGCATCGCGCGGGTCACGTCCCCGCCGAAGTCGACGTGGCCCGGCGTGTCGATGAGGTTGATGAGGTGGTTCTTGTCCTCGTACTCGTGGGTCATCGAGACGTTGGCCGCGTCGATGGTGATACCACGTTCCTGCTCGTCTTCCTCCGTGTCCATCGCGAGCTGCTCGCCCGCGGTGTCGTCGGAGATCATCCCGGCGCCGGCCAGGAGGTTGTCGGTAAGCGTCGTCTTGCCGTGGTCGACGTGAGCGGCGATGGCGATGTTCCGGATGTGCTCCGGGTCGCTCATCAGTGTCTCACATTCTTCTACGATCTTTTTGCGTCGGCCCATTATACAGGATCGTATCAACAGCAGGGTCAAAAGGATAGTGTTTCCGCGTGAGGGTGGCAGTGCCACCCGAACGGGAGACACTCGGCGGGGAACGACCCCAGTGAGGGGACTGTCGGCGTTTCGGTGCGGACGTGGAAGCAGTGTGCGGACAGAAGCGTGGACGGGGGAGACAACACGGCGCGAGTGCACCGTTCGCTCGTGGCCGGGGAGTGGGTGGCAATAGCTAGCAGGCCCGCAAGAATCATACGCCGCCAGCCCCTGTGAACATCACACATGGACGTACACGTACAGGGCGGGCCGGCCGAACCGTTTCTGGGCGCGCGGAACCTCTTCTCGACGGAGTATGACCTCGACAGACCGGTGACGGTCCGGGTCCGTGCGGACCCCGACGAGCGCACGCGCGTGAGCCACGACGCTGCCGGTCACCAGTTGACGATCTCCCGGCAGGCGGCAACGAGCGCGATGGCCCGCGAACTCGCCCTCCACGAGTTCGCCCACATGCACCACAACGAGCGGGGCCACCCCTCACACACCCAGTCGACACAAGAGGCCATCTACCTCGGACTGGCTGGCCACAGCGTCGAGCGGCGCAAGCTCACCCACTGCTACCAGATCGCCAACCACATGAAAGACATCTACGCCGACGACGTCTGGATGGCGCTGGTCTCGGGCGAGAAGCTGGTCGGCTTCCTTGAGGCGAGCCTCGCGGCGGCCGTCTCGGACCTGCCGGGGGGCCAGCCCGGCTGGACGCAGCTGACCCCCGCCGCCGACCCCGATATCACGGCCGTCAACGCCGCGTTCGCGCTCGCGCTCGTCGAGCGCCACGACCTCGTGAGCGAAGACCACCAGCTGTACGACCTCGCACACGCAGCCGCCCAGGACGCCGAGGGCATCGATATGGCGGAGTTCAAGTCGTACTTCGCGGAGCTTTCGCCCGACCCCGACGAGTCGGAGTTCCGGAAGGCGCTGGTCGATGTCACCAGAGCCTACGCGACGGCCGATAGCGGCCAGGCCGCCGACTAGATCACCAGCGGCCACAGCGCCAGTGCGACCCCCAGCGCCAGCACCGGGTAGTCCCGCGCCGAGAGGGCCATCTCGGGCGGTGTCGGGTTCCACGCGAAACAGCGGGCCCTGAGTGCGACGGCGAGCCGGTCGGCGCGGGAGAGCGCTCGGGCCAACCCGACGACGGCGATGCGTTTCGCGCGGTCGAGAACCGACCGGTGTCCGCCACCCCGGGCGGCGATAGCGTCCCGTACGGTCAGGAGGTCCCGCCGGAGGACGGGGAGAAAGCGGAAGGTCAGCCCCACGCCGACGCCCAGGGCCTGTCCGGTCCGCCCGGGGACGTACCGCTGGATGACCGCCCGCGTCTCCCGGACCGGCGTCGTCCGGACGTAGACGGCCGCGACGGCCAACACGAGGACGACGCGAGCGATAGCCAGCAGCGGTCCCACGGCCCGCGAGAACTCGACGTACGGGGGCGTGAGCGCCAGCGCGGCCGAGAGGGGACCCAACAGCAGTATGAAGAGGACGAAGCGGTAGCTGCGAGCGACCCGGAGGGGTGAGAGCCGGCCGGCGGCAAGGACCAACGCCGCCAGCGCGCTCAGGGCCGCCAGCCGTCGCGGCGTCGGGCCGGCGAAGGCAGCGACGGCGAAGCCGAACTGACAGACGAGTTTCGACCGCGCGTCGAGCCGGTGGGCGAACGTCCCGCCGGGGCGGTAGGTCAGCATCCGCCGTCGACACCGTACAGTTCGAGGTCGGCGAGGTCGGCCGGAGCGCCGTCGGCGACGACTTCGCCGTCGGTCAGTACGACGATGCGGTCGGCCCGTTCGCGCAGGTCGCGCAGGTCGTGGGTGACGACGACGATGCTCGTCCCCGAGTCGTGGAGGTCGTCCAGCCGGGCGAGCAGCGACCGACGGGCCCGCAGGTCCAGGCCGGCGAAGGGCTCGTCGAGCACGAGGTGGGTCGGCTCCATCGCCAGCGCGCCGGCGATGGCGACGCGGGCCTGCTCCCCGCCCGACAGCGCGTCGACGTGGTCGTCTTCCCGCCCGTCGAGTTCGACCGCCGACAGCGCCGACGCGACGCGGCGGTCGATTTCGTCCCGAGGGAGGCCGAGGTTCTCGGGCCCGAAAGCCACGTCGGCGCCGACGGTGGCGGCGACAAGCTGGTCCCGGGGCTCCTGGAACACCATCCCGACGCTCGTGCGGGCGGCAAGCGGGTCAGCCGTCACGTCGGTCCCGTCAACCGCGACAGTGCCGGAATCGGGCTCCAGCAGGGCGTTGAAGTGCCGCACCAGCGTCGTCTTCCCGCTGCCGTTGGGGCCGACCAGCAGGCAAAACTCCCCGTCCGGGATCGAGAGCGTGATGTCATCGAGCGCGAGGGCGTCGCCAAAGCGGTGCGTGAGAGCGTCGACCGTTATCATGCCACAGCGGTCGACTGCTGGCGGGCGAGCACGCCGCCTTTCACCAGCGCCAGCGTCGCCGCGATCTTGATAGCGTCTCCGGGGAGGAAGATCGCGGCCCCGACGGTCGCGGCCTCCACCGGTGGCAGCCCCGTCGAGAGGGCCAGCCACGGGACGCCAACGGCGTAGATGACGGCGAGGCCGGCGACGAGCGCGCCGGCCTGGGTCGGCAGCGACACCCCGCTGAGCGGTTTCGAGTCGAGTCCGCGGTGGACGACCACCCCGATGAGTATCGCCGCCAGCAGGAAGCCGACGAGGTACCCCCCCGTCGGACCCAGCACGTATCCGAGCCCGGCCGCGCCGTTCGAGAACACGGGCGCCCCGGCGATGCCGGCAAGCAGGTAGATGCCCACGGAGAACCCGCCCCACCGCGGCCCAAGCAGGAGGCCGGCGAAGTAGACGCCAAAGACCTGGAAGGATACCGGCGCCGGGAGCCCGGGTATCGGTATCGAGACGTACGCGAACGCGGCCGTCAGCGCCGCAAGCACCGCCGCCAGCGCGATGTTCGAGACCGCCTCGTCGCCGACGAGGTCGACCGACTCCGTTCCTGACATACCCGGGCGTGGTTCGTCAACCACAAAATAGATAGCGGTTTACGGAGCGGGCGATACGCCCCGGACGAGGGGCGAGTCGGCGCCAGCGCCGCCGCTCTTTGTGTGTGAAAACAGGAGAAAAACGGCGTATATTACCGCGCTGCGGCGGCGACGCGCTCTTTCTCTTCTTTCTGGTTGACGGAGTAGGTGCTGACGTCGTTGTTGGCGGCGCCGATGAGCAGGGAAGCGAGTGACTCCTCGGCCGAGGTGGTCGTCTTGAACGAGCCGCCGTAGGTGCCCTCCGCGATGAACTTCAGGGCCTGGTCGACCCGTCGCTGGGGCGCGACGTCGACGGCCTTGGGGACCGAGATACCACCGTACTTCAGGCGGACGGTCTCCTCGCGCGGGGCGCTGTTCTCGACGGCCTCGACCAGCACCTGCACGGGGTTCTCCTCGGTGCGCTCGTGGACGATGTCGAAGGCGTCGCTGACGATGCTCGTCGCGAGCTGCTTTTTGCCCGTGTTCTCGTCGGTCTGCATCAGGCGGTTGATGAGCCGCTCGACGACGCTGATCTCGGACTTCTGGAACTGCTTGTTCGAGTGACGGCCCATCGTGTGGGCGATCGGCGTCACCGTGATGTAACGTTCCGTCGAGGGGTCCGAGTACTCGATGTTGGTGACCGACCACTCGCCGAACAACTCGGCGCGGGCGACCTCTTCCTCGGCGGCCTCGTCTTCCGGTACGTCCTCTGTCTCGGTGGTGTCTTCGTCTGCACTCATGGTTATCGGACCGGTTTCTCGGCGTTACCGCGGACCAGTTCGAGCATGGAGACGCCGTTTACCTTCTCGACCTTGTAGTTGACACCGGAGAGGTCGCCCATCGCGCGACCCTTCGCGCCGCCGATACCGGCGATGGTGACCTCGTCGTGCTCGTCGATAAAGGAGATAGCGCCGTCACCGGGACAGAACGCGGTGACCTGCTTGCCGTTCTTGATGAGCTGGACTCGGACGCATTTCCGGATCGCCGAGTTGGGCTGTTTCGCCTCGATGCCCACCTTCTCCAGGACGATACCGCGACCCTGAGGTGCGCCCTCAAGCGGGTCGGACTTCTTGCCGAGCCCGCGCTCGCGTCGCGCGTAATCCGAGTCGGACCACCGGTGTTTCTGGCGGTCCTTCTTCAGCTTGCGCGCGGCGTATTTGCCGTTTGCCATAGTACACGTCGGTATCCTTCCGAGATACTTAAGACTCCTCTTTCGTCGTCGCCAGCGGCCCTGTGTGTCCCGGTCCCGTGCGTGACACTGCCACGTCGCCGGCGCGGACCGGCCGGTTACGCCGACGGACTGACGCGGTAGAGGTACTGCGTGTAACTGAAGAACGTCTCGCCCCGCCGGTCGGCCGCCCGGAGGTCGTCGGCCCAGGCCTCGGCCTCGCCCGGGTCGATGGCCTCGTGGGCCGCCGCGAAGGACTCGACGGCCGGTAGCAGGTGCGTGACGAAGGCGTCCTCGTCCAGACTGGTCTCGACGACGGTAGTGGGAACCACCTCCTCGACCCGGAAGCCGGCCACCCGGAGCTTGGGGGCCAGCCGCGATCCGAGCCGCGGGTGCGGGCAGTGGTCGTCGAAGGCCGACAGGACGCGGGCCATCCGCTCGGGGTCGGGCGATCGCCAGACGGCCGCGTCCCAGTCGGCGTCACAGACGACGGCGCGGCCCGCCGGAGCGAGCACCCGGTTGAGCTCGGCCAGCGCCCTGTCCACGTCCGGGACGTACTCGTACACCTGGACGGCGGTCGCCGCGTCGACGGAAGCGGTAGCGACCGGCAACGCGGCGGCGTCGCCCGCCGCGAGCGAGGCCTGGTCGTACTCGCGACAGCGGCCGGCCGCAAGCCCCAGCATCGTGTCGCTCCGGTCGAGCCCGACGACGCGCCCGGCCTCCCCGACGACGGGGGCGAGTTCGGCCGGCTCGAAGCCGGGACCACAGCCAATCGAGAGGACGCTGTCGCCGGTCGCCGGCTCCAGCAGGTCCCGGACTCGCCGGCGCCGGGTCGCCGCCGCCGACGTCTCGTAGATGCGTTCCTCCTGGCGGGCCGCCTGCTCGTGGTACTCCATCGGGTCGCTCATAGCGGTCGCTGGCCGGAATCGGGGCGGCGGGACCCTAAAACACGGGGCCGCCTCAGGTCAGCTCGATGCCGTCGATGTCGAAGTGGCGCTGTGCGAGCCGGCGTGCGGCGTCGATGTTGCGGCCGTCCCGCCCGATTGCGGCGCCGTGGTCCTCCTGTGGGACCTCGGCGTAGGCGACGGTGTCGCCGTTCTCCGAGACGGTGACGTTGTAGACGGCAGCGGGCGCCAGGGCGTTGGCGACGAAGTCCTCGGCCCGCTCGGCGTCCTCGATGAGTTTCACGTCCCGGCCGAGTTGCTCCTCGACGCGGCCCACGTTGGTGCCGCCGGGGCCGATGGCGTCGGCTATCTGGCCGCGCTTGACGAGGTAGACGACCTGGTCGTGGTCCTCGTCGACGACGCAATCCCGGACGGTGACGCCGGCTTCGTCCTCGAAGAGGGCGACCAGTCGCCGCGCTTCGTCCGAGATCTCGACGCCCATCAGTCCTGTGTGGTGCCCATACGGAGGTCGACGTCGCCGGTGCCCAGCTTGATGGGCTTGCCGACGATGACGTTCTCCGTGACGCCATCCAGTTCGTCGACCTCGCCGTGGATGGCGGCGTCGAGCAGGTGGTTCACCGTCACCTCGAAGGCGGCCCGGGCCAGCACGGAGTCCTTCGAGCCACTGATACCGTGGCGGCCGATGGACTCGATGGTCCCCTCGTTGGTCATGATGTCGGCGACCAGCATGAGGTGGCGGACGTTCACGTCGTCCAGCCCCTGCTCTTCGAGGGTGTTCATCGTCTCGTTGATGAGCGTCTCGCGGGCGGCCTCGACGCCGAGGCTCCGGTATATCTCGTGGATGTTGTTACACGTGGTCCGGGAGGCGTCGACACCCTCGATACCGAGGACTTCGCCGAAGTCCGACCCCTCGGTGTAGAGGACAAACTCCTCGCCGTCCTCGACCTCTTCCTTGCGGATGACGACGCGGGAGATCTCGTCGATACCCTTGAAGACGATCTCGCGCAGCTCCTCGACGAGCTGGAGCAGGTCGCGGTAGCTGGGCTCCTCGGGGCCGAACTCGACGACGGTACCGGCCTGTCGGGTCTTGACGCCGAGGTTCGACTCGATGGTCTCGGCGATCTCCTCGGCGATGGCCTCGGTGTCGTCGACCGTGGGCCACCGCTCCTGCAGCGTCTCCTCGTTCAGATCGATCTGGACGAGCATGTCCGCGACGTTCGTGGAGATGTCACCCAGCGCGAGGATGCGCGTGGCCTCTATCTTCCAGACGACCTCGTGGGCCTTCTCGCGGTCGTCGGCGTACTCCTCGTCCAGGTGGACGGTCATCATCGGCGTGTCGGGGGTCTTCCGGGCGTCGACCAGCTCGATGAGCCGGGGCAGGCCCTGGGTCACGTCGATTTCTGCCACGCCCGCGTAGTGGAACGTGTTCATCGTCATCTGGGTCCCGGGCTCGCCGATGGACTGGGCCGAGACGGTCCCGACCGGGTCAAGCGGGTCGACGCGGGTCTGCATGTAGCGCGATTCGACGGCCTGGGCGATGCGGTCGGCGTCCTCGACGCCGACGCCGCGCTGCTCGACGGTGCTGTACACCTCGTCTTTCAGCCGTCGGGGGAGCTCCGTGTCCTCGACGACGGCCTCGATGTCGTCTGATACCATTAGTCGTCACCCTCCGCCATCCACCAGTCGTCCGCGTGTTCGGAGAGGTTGGTCCGCTCGGTCGTCTGGCCGAGGAAGCTCTCTTTCTGTTTCTCGCTCTCGAACTCCTCGTCGAGGACGCTGTCGGCGATCTCCTCGACGTCGACGGCCGGCCCCTCGGCGCCGGAGGAGACGTCGACCGGGGAGGTGCCGTCCTCGCCGAACTCGAACTGGACGATGGTGTCCGAGGTGTCCCGGACGGTGCCGTCGTACTGCGTTTCGAGTTCCGAGAGGGCGTTGATGAGCCGGCGCTGGAGGTAACCGGACTTGGAGGTACGGACTGCCGTGTCGACCAGCCCCTCGCGGCCGCCCATGGCGTGGAAGAAGAACTCCTTCGGGCCAAGGCCTGAGCGGTACGAGGACTCCACGAAGCCGTGGGCGTCCGAGGAGAGGTCGTTCTCCTCGAAGTGGCTCAGTGTGCGGTTCTCGTACCCGCGGTTGATGCGCTCGCCCCGAACCGCCTGCTGGCCGACACAGCCGGCCATCTGGGTGAGATTCAGCATCGAGCCACGCGCGCCGGACTCGGCCATCACGACGGCCGGGTTGTCGTCGTCGAAGTGGTCTTCGGCGATGTCACCGGCGGAGTCGCGGGCCTTGCCCAGCGTCTGCATGATCTTCATCTCCAGGGTCTCGTCGACGGTGCGGCCGGGCAGCGATTCGAGGTCGCCCGCCTCGTAGGTGTCGATGAGCTCCTGGACGCGGTCGTAGGCGTTCTCGATGGCCTCGTTGATCTGTGCTTCGGCCTCGCGTTCGATGGACTCGTCGTCGATGCTGATGGAGAACCCAAAGTGCATGATCGAACGCATCGCGAGCACGGAGACCTCGTTGACGAAGATGCGGGCTCGGGTCTTGGAGTAGTCCTTGGCGATGGTGTCGACGACCTCGCCGCCGAAGGCGCCGACGGCGTCCTCGTCGATGGTCCCCGAGATCATCTGGCCGTCCTCGATGACGACGTTGTCGCCGGCCGAGGAGGTGAAATCGAGGTTCAGGTCGTCGGGCAGCAGTTCCGAGAACAGCGAGCGACCGGTCCAGTAGGCCTCGCCGTCCTCGTCCTCGCCGTCGGGGGCGGGCAGTTCGTCGATGCGGGTCGCCCGGAGCATGTCCAGGGCCTGGGTCTCGTTGAACTGCGGGTTGGTGTGGGTCAGCAGATAGAGCCCGCTGATGTGGTCCTGAATCGCGCCGATGATGTTCTCGCCAAAGCGCGGCGAGAGCATCTGTTCCTGGACCCGCATCAGGACCCGGGCCTCCGCGCGGGCCTCCTCGTTCTGGAGGGCGTGCATGTTCATCTCGTCGCCGTCGAAGTCGGCGTTGTAGGGCGGACAGACCGTCGTGTTCAGCCGGAACGTCTTGTACGGCATCACGACCACCTCGTGGGCCATGATGGACATTCGGTGGAGCGACGGCTGTCGATTGAACACGATGATGTCGCCGTCGACGAGGTGGCGGGACACTTCCCAGCCGGCCTCGACCTTCTCGGCGAGTTCCTCGCAGTTCTTCTCGGTGACCTTGAGCCGCCGGCCGTCGGGCCGCTGGACGTAGTTGGCGCCGGGGTGGGCCTCGGGGCCGTTTGCGACGTAGCGGCGGGCCTCCTCGAGGTTGCGCTCGTTGACGTTCATCGTCTGGGTCATCTCCGTTGCGACCCGGTCGGGGACACCGACCTCGTTCAGCGAGAGGGTCGGGTCAGGCGAGATGACCGTTCGGGCGGAGAAGTTCACGCGCTTGCCAGAGAGGGAACCACGGAAGCGCCCCTCCTTGCCCTTGAGCCGCTGGGAGAGGGTCTTCAGGGGCCGACCGGAGCGGTGTCGCGCCGGCGGCGTGCCCGATATCTCGTTGTCCATGAACGTGGTGACGTGGTACTGCAGCAGCTCCCAGAGGTCCTCGATGATGAGCTGTGGGGCGCCCGCCTCGCGGTTCTCCATGAACCGCTGGTTGATGCGGATGATGTCCACGAGCTTGTGGGTGAGGTCGTCCTCGCTGCGCTGGCCGTTGTCGAGCGTAATCGAGGGGCGGGCGGTGACCGGCGGTACCGGCAGCACCGTCAGAATCATCCACTCGGGCCGCGAGCGGGCGGGGTTCATCCCCAGCACCTCGATGTCCTCGTCCGGGATGTCCTCGAACCAGTCCCGGATATCGGAGGGCATCAGCTTGTTCATGTCCTCCTCGGTCAGGTCGACGGAGAGGGCCTTCTCGATGGCCCGGCGGTCCTCCTGTCGCGGGCGGAAGTCGCCGCTGACTATCTCCTGGACCCGGCCCGGGTCGATGCCCGTCTCCTCGGCGAGGTCACTCGGCGCGATGCGCTCGTCGGCCTCCTCCATCGCCTCGGCGATGAGGGCGGGGTACTCCGCCGAGAGCACCTGCTGGACCTCGTAGTAGGTCGTCGGCTTCTCGTGTTTGATGTCGTACTGCTTCTCGCCGCAGAACGGACACGTGTCCTTCTTGCGGGCCTGTCGGATGGCGGCCTTGGTCACGTCGTTGAGGTCCCGACCGAGGTCCCGCGTCCGGCCGAGCCGGTCGCGGAACTCCTCGCGCTCGGTCTCGTCGAGACAGAGCCGGGAACACTCCCGACAGGTCCCCCGAAGCAGGCGGCGGATGAGCTTCGCGAAGCCGACGTGAATAACCGGCGCGGCCAGCTCGATGTGGCCGAAGTGGCCGTTACACGAGCCGCTGTGTTTCCCGCAGGTCTTGCACTCCAGACCGGGGTCGATGACGCCCAGGCGCGGGTCCATCAGCCCCATGTCGATGGGGAAGCCGTCGTCGTCGTAGGTGTCGGCCGTGATCACTTTGGTGGCCGACATCTCGCGGTACTCCTCGGGGTCCATCAGCCCGAAGCTGAGTTGCCCGATCTCCTGTGGTGTTTGTTGTGAGCTCATACTAGACTGCGTCCTCCAGTTCGATCCGCGGGGCGATTCCGAGCGCCTTCATCTCGTCTAAGAGGAGCTTGAACGCGTAGGACATCTCGACCTCGTGGATGTCGGTCTCCTCCTCGCAGTTGGGGCAGTAGACACGTCGCTGTTCGACGTTCTCGACGGCGGTCATGCCACACTGCCCGCAGACGTTGATCCACTCGCGGTCGGACTCATCGAGCAGGCGCTCCTTGAGCGCCATCGCCGCGCCGTGCCCGATGAGCACGTCCCGCTCCATCTCACCCACGCGCAGGCCACCCTCGCGGGCGCGCCCCTCGGTGGGCTGGCGGGTCAGCACCTGCACCGGTCCGCGCGAGCGGGCGTGCAGCTTGTTCGAGACCATGTGGTAGAGCTTCTGGTAGAAGATGTCGCCGACGAAGATGTCCGCCTCGATCTTCTCGCCGGTCACGCCGGAGTACATCGTCTCCTTGCCCGAGGAGTCAAAGCCGTGCTCCTCTAGGGAGCCACGGAGCTGCTCCTCGTCCTCGCCGGTGAAGGCGGTCCCGTCGACGCGCCGGCCCTCCAGGGCCCCGACCTTCCCGCCGATCATCTCCAGGATGTGACCGACCGTCATCCGTGACGGCAGTGCGTGGGGGTTGATGACGAGGTCCGGGACGACGCCCTCCTCGGTGAAGGGCATGTCCTCCTGGGGCGCGATGTGGCCGACGACGCCCTTCTGGCCGTGCCGCGAGGCGAACTTGTCCCCGAGTTCGGGGATCCGCTCGTCCCGGACGGAGACCTTCGAGAGCTTGGAGCCGTCCTCGCCTTCCATCAGGGTGACCGTGTCGACGACGCCCGACTCGCCCGAGCGCATCGTGACGCTCGTCTCGCGTCGCTTCTGGGGCGAGAGACCGCCCATGTCGTCCGGCTCTTCGAGGAACCGGGGCGGCGACGTTTTCCCGAGCAGGACGGCGTTCTCGCCGACCTGCGTCTCGGGGTTGACCAGCCCGTCGTCGTCGAGATGGGTGTACGCTTCCTCGCCGCGAGCGCCACGGACGTCCTCGTCAGGCATCTCGAAGCGGTCTTCCTGCCCGCCGGGATACCGTCGCTCCTCGCCCTCGTAGGTCCGGAAGAAGTGCGAGCGGGCGAGCGCGCGGTCGACCGACCCCTGGTTCATCACGAGGGCGTCCTCGATGTTGAAGCCTTCATAACTCATGACGGCGACGACGAAGTTCTGTGCGGCCGGGCGGTCGTCGTAGCCGATCTGTTCGGTGGTCTGGGTCTTGACCATCGAGAGCTGCGGGTAGTGCAGCAGGTGCTGGCGCGTGTCGGGCCGGATGCGGTAGTTGGCGCTCGGCAGCCCCAGCGACTGTTTGATCATCCCCGACCCCATCGTAATCCGCGGTGAGGCGTTGTGTTCGGGGTACGGAATCATCCCCGCGCCGATACCGAACATCAGCTGCGGGTCCACTTCGAGGTGGGAGTGGTTCTCGGTGAGCTCGTCCTCGTCGACGCCGACGAGGATGTCTTCCTCCTCCTCGGCGTCGATGAACTCGACGAGCCCGCGCTCGACGAGCTCCTCGAACTCCAGGTCACCGTTCTTGACGGCCTCGACCTGTTCGTCGGTCATCAGCGGCTCGCCGTCCTCGACGACGAGCAGCGGGCGCCGCGCGCGGCCGGCGTCGGCGTTGATGATGACCTCGTCGGTGCGTCCCTTGACCGAGACGTTGACCATCTGGGAGACGTCTCCCCGTCGTCGGGCCTGGCGCACCTGTTCTGCGAGCTGTTCGGGGTCGGGATGGGTCCCGACCAGACTGCCGTTTACGTATACCTTGGCTTCTCGGCTCTGACTCATGTTAGTCGTCCGCGGGCTGCTGTTCGATCGATTCGATACCGGGGATGCCCTGGACCCCCATGTCCGAAAGTTCCTGTTTCAGTCCCTGGGCGTCCTCGACGTCCTGGGAGAGCTCCATCGCCTGTGCGAAGTTCTTCACCAGACCGCAGTTTGGACCCTCCGGCGTCTCGGAGGGACAGATGCGACCCCACTGGGTCGCGTGCAGGTCCCGCGCCTCGAAGTGGGGCTGGGAACGGCTGAGCGGCGAGCGCAGCCGGCGGAGGTGAGAGAGCACCCCCATGAAGTCGGTGCGGTCGACGAGCTGGGAGACGCCGGAGCGGCCGCCGACCCAGTTCCCCGTCGCGATAGGGTGTTCGAGCCGCTCGGTCAGCACGTCAGAGCGAACGACAGTAGAGACCGAGAGCTGCCGGTTTCGCATGTTCGCGCGTTCGAGCTGGTATTTCACGTCCCGGGCGAGCTTGTTCAGCGCGGTCCGGAACAGGTCGGTCATCAGGTCGCCGCTGACCTTCAGGCGCTTGTTGGCGTAGTGGTCCTTGTCGTCGGCCTCGCGGCGTTCCAGGGCCAGCTCGAAGCAGGCCTCGGCCATCCGGCAGAGGTAGTACGCCTTGTTGATGCGGACCTCCTCCTCGTCGACGCCCTCCTCGTGGAGATGGGGCAGCAGATACCGGTCGATGACGTAGTTGGCCCGCTTGAGCTGGTAGTTTTTGCCCTGGCCGGAGGCGACACGCTGGCCCAGCGTCTCGATGGCTTCCTCGGTCGTCTGGACCTCGGCCTCCTCTAAGTTCTCCAGCATGAACTTCACGATCTCGGGGTCCTCGCTGACGCGGTGGACGATCTCCTCGTCGGATTCGAGGCCCAGCGCGCGCACGAGCGTCACGAAGTCGATGCTACCGGAGACAGAGGGGAACGAGACTTCCAGCAGCCCGTCCCGCGTTCGCTCACAGAGGACAAGGGCGCGATAGCCACGGCGCTGGGAGAAGGTCTTTGCGACCTGCACCTCGTCGCCGTACTTGGTGTCGTACTCGGCCAGAATCTTGTTCGGCGCCAGGTCCTCGCTGGTCATCAGCACCCGCTCGGAGCCGTTGACACAGAAGTAACCGCCGGGGTCGGCGGGGTCCTCGCCGATGTCGATGAGCTCCTCGTCGGAGAAGCCGGCGATGTTGCACTTGTTCGAGCCGACCATGATGGGCATCCGGCCGATCTTGGTCTCGGTGCGGTCGACGACTTCCTCGGGCTCCTCTTCGCCGCCGCGGACGATGGCCATCTCCATGAACACCGGCGCGGAGTAGGTGATGTTCCGGAGGCGAGCTTCTTGGGGATAGAGCAGTTCCTCGCTCCCGTCGGCCTCCCGCACCCGTGGCGTGACGACGCGGACGTCGCCCAGTTCGACCCACACCGGCTCCTGACCTTCCTTGTCGCCGATGTCGGTGTCGATTGTCTCTTTCTCGTCGACCACCTGCTGCATCCCTCGGTCGAGGAACGCGTTGAACGAGCGGAAGTGGTGTTCGGCGAGCCGTTCCTTGGCGAAATACTCACGCGATATAGCGCGTCGGTCCTGTGTGTCCATTATTCGACCACCAGTCGATAGACGACTGCCGTGTCGGTTGTTCGCGAGTCGCGTTCGATACGGATGACATCGCCGACCTCCGCCTCGTCCGGGAGTCCGGGGTCGGCGCGTTTGATCTTCGGGAGGTCGGTCTTTTTGATGTCGTACTCTTCGAGCACTGCTTCGAGGTCGGCCTCGTCGACGACGCTGTGGTCGGGGACGAGGTCGTGTTGACTTACATCTACCATGTGTATGTGCGTGCGTGGGGCCTGTGGCTGGAGAAGGTGGCTGTCACGAGATACTACAGGTCGCTATAGTCGGGACCCTAATAACACTTACCAACTTGGCCTGCAGTAGCTACTGGACCCCCGCCCCACTGCGAGGGCGACGGACTTGCGTTACCACGGCGTTCGGTCAGGCAAGATATAGGCGTTTGGGTCCCGTCAAGTGGACCCATGCCAGGGCGCCGTCCTTTGGAAAGCCTTAATACTACGACCGGGATACGATTGAGTGCAGCGAGGCAGCGTGCCCGGATGGTGTAGTGGCCCATCATACGACCCTGTCACGGTCGTGACGCGGGTTCAAATCCCGCTCCGGGCGTCTTCTACTGCGAACAAATCGGCGAGCACCGCGTAGCGTGTGCTCGTTACCGTGAGCGTCGAAACGCAGGCGAAGGGATTTGAATCACGCAAACGCGAGCGGTAGCGAGCGTTTGCCCGGGTTCAAATCCCGCTCCGGGCGCTTTCTCTCTAACGCAACTTCCGAGAGACGCCTCGCGTCTCTCGACACTCGCAATCGCATAGCGATTGCTCGCTCCCCAGCGAGGCGTCTCGTCGCCGAGCGGTAGCACACAAATCACACCAGCACCAAAGGGGGTGGTCCCCCTACCCTGTCATAGGTCCACCTCGGGTGGCGGACAGAGGAACGCAGACACTAGCCCGGCATAGGTTTTGTCCCCGCCGACAGACTGTTTACTCGCGGCGTGCTTGGACAGGCATGGACGATATCGAGGGCGAGGAGATGCCGGGCGCCATCGTCGAGGCGTACCTCGAACGGGAGGAGGGGGTCCGGGCGCTGCTGGAGGAGTTGGAGAAGCTGACCATCGAGGGGCGCCACGCCGAGGTCCGCGAGCGGCTCCGCAACCTCGCCGACAGCGACGAGTCGGTCTTTTACACGGTGGCCTTTTCGCTCACCAACTCGCGGCAGTTCTTCGGCGACGTGGAGGCCCAGCTCGACGTGACCGCCGCCGACCGGCTGCGGGACCTCGCCGAGACCTACCCGTCGCTGGCGGGGCCGTTCAACATCGTCCGCACCGAGCGCGCCGAGGACCGGCTGAACCCCGTCACGGACACGAGCTACACCGTCACCTACCACCACAGCGTCGAGTCGCCGATGATAACCTACAGCCCGCTGTCGGGCGACCAGGAGCTGTACGAGTCCCGTGGCACCCCAAGCGAGGTGTTGCGCGTCTCGACGGACCTGGCGGCCGCGACCACCGACGCCTTGGATGTCGCGCTGGAGAACGACTTCTCGGTCAACACCGAGGAGCTGTCGACGCTCATCGACCGCCGCGAGGAGCTGGAAACCGAGCTGTCGAAGCTGCGCGACCAGCTCGACGAGCTGCGGCGGACGCCCGTAGAGGAATAGCGAGGGGCACGACTCCCGCTCCCGCCAGAGGGCCGCGTTTATATATCCACATCCGATAGCGATTGATACGAATGGGCATGGAGAGATTACGCGACCAGGTCGAAAAGGAGAGTCGGGACCTGTCGATACTGGAGGCCGTCATCGACGACGGTCCAATCGGTATCGTACGGCTGGCCGAGGAGACCGGGATTCCGGAACACAAGGTGCGGTACTCGCTGCGGATGCTGGAAGACGACGGGCTAGTCGAGCCGACGCCCCAGGGTGCGATACCCGCCGACGGCATCGCCGAGCGCGTAGCCGACATCAACGGCGGCCTCGACCGCCTCGTCGAGCGGCTCGAAGAGATCGAGGCGTCGATCCCGGCCGCCGAAGCGGCCGAGTGAGACTGTTGGCTGTAAGCACGCGGAGTGTCGAATTCCCCTGTAATGTTACAGCCGACAGTATGACCGACGAACTGTTTTGACCCGCGGGCGAGAACGTCCGCCATGAACGTCGCGCTCATCAGCGACACGCACATCCCCTCGCGGGCGAGCCGGATTCCCGACCCGTTCCGCGAGCGTATCGAGGCGGCCGACCACGTCATCCACGCGGGCGATTTCGACAGCGAGGGCGCGCTGTCGAACGTCCGCGCGATGGCCGCCCGGCTCACCGCCGTCAGCGGGAACACGGACCCACGAATCGGGCTGGCCGAGCGCGCGACGGTCGAACTCGGCGGTGTCACCGTCGTCGTCACGCACGGTACCGGGTCAAAGCGGGGGTACGAGGACCGCGTCGCGAACATCGTCCGCGAGGAGGCGGGCGCCGACGCCGTCGGCGTGGCCGGCCACACCCACGAGGTCATGGACGCGACTCACGGCGGTGTTCGGTTGCTGAATCCCGGAAGCGCGACGGGGGCGGCGCCGGCCGACCGGCCGACGATGATGACGGCGACGGCACGGGACGGCGAGTTCGAGGTGGCGGTCCACGAGGCCTAGACGCCCCCGGGCGTCGTTGACACCGGCAGCTGTTGCCACTGTTTGCGGGCCTTGCGACTAACGGCGTCCTTTTTCCCGCGGAACCCGCAGGGAGGGTATGGAGGTCTTCGCGGTCGAGGGGCTGCCGGAGGTTCGCCGCGGCGACGATGTCGCCGAGCTGGTCGCCGAGCGGTCGGACCTGCGGGATGGCGACGTGGTCTGTGTGGCCAGTACCATCGTCTCGAAGGCCGCGGGCCGGGGGGCCGACCTCGCGGAGTTTCCGGCGAGCGAACGCGCCGAGCGCATCGCCGACGGGATCGCCGACATCGCGGGGGAGGAGAAAGACCCCCGATTCGCCCAGGCCGTCATCGAGGAGAGCGAGGAGATACTGACCGAGGCACCCTTTATCCTCGCGGTCACCCGCTTTGGCCACATCACGGTCAACGCGGGCATCGACCGCTCGAACGTGCCCGGCGACGACCTGTTGCTCCTCCCCGAGGACCCGACCGACTGCGCCGAACGCGTTCGGGCGGGACTGCGCGACCACGCCGGCGTAGACGTGGCGGTCGTCGTCACCGACACCTCCGGACGGCCCTTCCGCCTCGGACAGCGCGGCGTCGCGCTTGGCTGGGCGGGGATACCGGCGGCGCGCGACTGGCGCGGAGAGGTAGACCGCGAGGGGCGGGAACTCGGCGCGACGGTACAGGCGGTCGTCGACGAACTGGCCGCCGCCGGAAACCTCGTCACCGGCGAGGGGGCGGGCGGCACGCCGGTCGCCGTCATCCGGGACTTCGACTTCGGCGACCACGCGGGCAGTGACGAACTCTACCGCCCGAACGACAAAGACGTTGTCCGCGACGCACTCAGAGAGTGGTCTCATGTACGCGATTGAAATCACACCGGAACACCCAGTGGCACAGCTCACCGACTTCGCCGTCACCGCCGAGGACGCAGGCTTCGACGCGGTCTTTGCGAGCCATCACTACAACAACCGCGACCAGTTCATGGCACTGGCCTCGATGGCACAGGCGACCGACGAGGTCCAACTTGGGCCGGGCATCGCCAACCCCTACGAGACCCACCCCGTGACGCTGGCCTCGCGGGTCGCGACGCTCTCGGAGCTGAGCGATGGTCGCGCCGTCTTCGGCGTCGGGCCGGGCGACAAATCGACGATTCGCAACCTCGGTTTCGACCACGACGACGCCCTGCGGCGAGTCCTGGAGACGTTCAAAGTCGCCCAGCAGTTGTGGGACGGCGAGCGCGTCGACCACGACGGCACCTTCCGGGCCGACGACGCCGGGCTGAACTACGAGGTCGGGTCGGTTCCGGTCTACGTCGGCGCCCAGGGGCCACACATGACGAAGATGGCCGCAAAGCACGCCGACGGGGCGCTGTACAACGGGTCGCATCCGAAAGACCTCGCGTGGGCCCGCGACCAGGTCGACTCGATGCTCGACGACCGCGTCGCGGATTCGGAGTTCGACCTCGCGGCCTACGCCAGCGTCTCAGTCGCCGAGGACGCCGACGCCGCCCGCGAGGCCGCCCGGCCGCCCGTGGCCTTCGTCGCCGCCGGCTCGCCCCCGCCCGTACTCGACCGCCACGGCATCGACCACGGCGTCGCGAGCGACATCAGCGACGCTATCTCGGCGGGTGAGTTCGAGGACGCCTTCGGGCTGGTCACGGAGCCGATGCTCGATGCGTTCTGTATCGCCGGGACGCCCGAGGACGTGGCCGAGCGGACCGAGGCGCTGCGGGACCACGCCGACAGCGTCGTCTTCGCCTCGCCGCTGGGCCCGGATATCGAGGACGCTATTGGGCTTCTCGGGGCGGCGACCGACCGCTCCCCGGCCGAATGAAAAGCGAGGCCGCGGCGCCGAGGGTGAGATAGCCGAAGACGGCCGAGGCGCCGCCGACCAGGACCGCGCCGATGAGGATGAGAACCGCGGAGAGAGGGTCGGCCAACGCGATGTCGACGAACTTCCCGGGCATGTCGAGGACGCTCTGGACGAACTGCATGGGGAGACTTTGCATACCCGCCGCTTTGGAGCGGTCCTACTTTGTGTTTCCGCTAGCGACGCGGGTCGGTCCGGGACAGGGAAACGAACAGCCCGACGGCGGAACGGACCACACCGGGCGCAGCGGGCAGACAGCTATTTCACGCGTGCGGACGCAGGGACGGCCATGAGCGAAGACGCCTCGCTGGACGATTTCCTCGGCGGCGAGTCGGGCGAACAGTCCGGGGCGGGAGAGGACGCGGCGTCAGCGGACGGCGCCGAGGCGACGGACGCGGCGACACCGGCGGATGCGACGGACGGACCGACAGCCGACATCGAGCCGGCGACGGCGACGTACGCCTGGTCGGGCGAGGGGGTGGCCTGCGAGGAGTGTGGCGAGTCCGTCAAGCGCCGCTGGCAGCAAGCCGGGCGACTGGTCTGTATCGATTGCAAGGACTGGGAGCGGGCCTGAGGCGCGACTACGTTTCCCAGGGGAGCGCTACGTTCCGTTTCAGCTAGCCCTCCAGCAGAGTTACATATTCCCGTTCCGAACAGAGAGGTAACTAGAACCACGGCGCCCTGAACGGTCGGGGGTCCCGACCCCGAGAGTTACTACCCATGACAGACACGACAGTCAGCCAGGAGTCGGACAGCCCCCTCCGGGCGGCGAGCCGCCTCGCGGCCGGGGTCATCGAGAACGTAGAGGAGGTCATCGTCGGCCACCACGAGGCGGTCGAACACATCGTCACGGCGCTGCTTGGCCGGGGCCACGTGCTGCTTGAGGATGTCCCCGGGGTCGGCAAGACGATGCTGGCCCGGTCGGTCGCCGCGAGCGTCGACGGGGAGTTCAAGCGCGTGCAGTTCACGCCGGACCTGCTGCCGACGGACGTGACCGGCGTCAACGTCTACAACCAGAAGACGGGGGAGTTCGAGTTCCGCCCCGGCCCAATCTTCGCCAACGTCGTGCTGGGCGACGAGATAAACCGGGCGCCGCCCAAGACCCAGTCGGCGCTGCTGGAGGCGATGGAGGAGGGACAGGTCTCGGCCGACGGCACGACGCGCGAGCTCCCCCAGCCCTTTACCGTCATCGCCACCCAGAACACGGTCGAACAGCACAAGGCCTACGACCTGCCGATGGCCGAGCTCGACCGGTTCATGACGAAGCTGCAACTGGGCTATCCCGAGGCCGACGAGGAGACGGCGATGCTGGGCGCTGTCGTCGGGAACCACCCCATCGAGCGCCTGGAGCCCGTCGCCACGCTCGACGAGCTGCGGGCGGCCCGCGAGGCCGTGGCGGGGGTCACCGTCGAGGAACCGGTTCGGGCCTACGCGACCCGGCTGGCCGCCTACACCCGCGAACACGCCAGGCTGGGCGTGAGTCCGCGCGGGAGCATCAACCTGTTGCGGGCCAGCCAGGCGCGGGCGGTGCTTTCGGGCCGGGACTACGTGGTCCCGGACGACCTCCAGGCCGAAGCGCCGGTCGTGCTCCCCCATCGCATCCGGACCGACAGCAGCGACCGGACTGCCGAGGAACTCGTCGCGGCGGCCTTAGAGCGGGTCGCCGTCGAGTGAGATGCGCCCGACGCTGCGGGGCGCCGGCGTGCTGGTGGTCGCCGTCGGAGCGACCGTCGTCAGCGCGCAGTTCGGCCAGCCGGGGCTGGCCGCCATCGCCGCGCCCCTGTTTGTCGCCCTGCTGGGCGCGACAGTGCAGGTGTACGCGGCCGGGCTCCCGGCCGTCGAGCGGTCGACACTCCGGCGTGGGTTCCAGGGGGAGTACCGGACGCTTGCGCTCACACTCTCGGGCAGCGGCATCGCGCGAGTCACCGACCACCGGGCCGAGGCAGTCGGCGGGACGGCGACGGCGCGGTGTTCGCTGCCGGCGACGCTCTCCTTCGAGGTGCCCTACGAGCGCCGGGGCGAGCACGAACTGGGCCCCGTCGAGGTGGCGGTCACCGACCCGCTGGGGCTTGTGGTCGCCGGTGGCACCGTCGGCGCGACCGACGAGGTGCTCGTCTTCCCGCCGGTGTCCCGGCTGGGCGGGCCCGATGCGTTCGTTCGGACTTTTACCCCCGACGCCGAGGAGCGGGGGGCGTTCGACCGGCTGCGGGAGTACACCCCGGGAGACGCCCTGCGGGACATCCATTGGAAGTCAAGCGCCAAGCGCGACGACCTGCTGGTGACGGAGTTCGACGACGACAGCGAGGACCGGGAGCTGCTCGTCGCCGCGCGGGCGAAAGCGGGACACGCCGATGCGATGGCGGCCGCCGCGGCCACCGTCGCCGTCGGGGCGCTGCAGAGCGGCTTCAGCGTCGGGCTGGCGACGCCCGACGGGGCCGTGCCGGCGGGGTTCGGTGAGCGCCAGCAGATACGGCTGCTGGAGGCGCTGGCCCGGGCCGGGGCGGGACAGAGCGGCCGCGAGGAGGCGGCCGACGTACTCATCAGCGCCACCGACGGCGGCGTCGTCGTCCACGTCGGCGACCGGACCGAGGCGTTCGACGACCTGACCGTGGGGCAGGAGAACCCGCTGGTCTCGGGGGTGACGGCATGAGCCGGCTCGCCGGGCGGCTCCCGTGGTCCCAGCCACGCGCCCTCGCTCTGCTCGCGGTCGCGCTGGCGCTGGGTGCGCCCCTGCGGACGATGTACCACCTCGTCGACGTGGTCGGCTCGCCGACGCAGTTCCTGCTCGTCGCGGGCGTCGCGCTGGCGGCGGGGGCGGTGCTGGCCCGGCTGCTCCACCCGGTACTGGCTCTCGTCCTCGGCGTGGCCCTCTTTGGTGCCGGCCTGTTCTGGTACGTCACGAACCTCACGACGGACCCCCCGTTTGGCGTGTTAGTCGCCGACACCCTCGAACTGCTGACCGGGCGCCGGCTGCTACAGATAGCGAACGTCCGGCTGTGGGTCACCTCCTTCGTCGCCGCGCCGGTGTTTCTGACGACCTACTTCGCGCTCCGGCGGTGGTACGTGACGGCGGTCGCCGTCGCCAGCGTGACGCTCTCGTTTTTCGTGTTGACGACCGACGCCAGCGTCGTCACCACCCTGCTGGGCGTGGTCGGAGCCGTCGCCGCAGTCGGGTTCGGGACGCTCGATTCGGTCACGAGCGGGCAAGCAGGGACAGCGACCGACGGAGCGTCCGCACCGACGGTCACCGACACCGACGACGGCATCGACGCCGGTCGGCGGTCGGTGCTGGCCCAGCTCGCGGCCGTCATCGTCGTGCCGACGGTCGTCTCGCGCATCCCCGGCGTCCGGGGGACAGCGGTGTCGCTGCTGCGCGGGTCTGGCGGGACCGTCGAGGGGAGCCTAGTCGACGCCGGCAACTCGCTGACAGTCCAGGGGTCGCTGTCGCTGAGTCCGACCCACCGGTTCACCGTCGAGGCCGACGAGCCCAGATACTGGCGCGTCGGGGCCTACGACCGCTACACCGGCGACGGGTGGGTCCGGACGGGCAGCCCCACAGCATACGACGACGGAGACCGCCTCGACGGCCAGCCGGCGGACCGAACGCGCGAGCTCGTCCAGACGTACGAGGTCGAATCGGCCATCGGGACGGTCCCCGCCGCCTGGAAGCCGAGGCGATACGAGGGCGACGCGGACGTACAGGTGACCAGACAGGACGGGCTCCAGCCCGAGTCGGGGCTGGAAAGCGGCGACAGCTACCGGGTCGAAAGCGAGGTCGTCCAGGCGAGCGAGGCGGCGCTTCGGGCCGCCGGCGACGACTATCCCGAGGACATCGCGGGGACGTACGTCCAGCTCCCGGAGAGTACGCCCGACCGGGTCGCCGAGACGACCGCGACGCTGACCGAGAACGCCGAGACGCCCTACCAGACCGCGCTGGTCGTAGAACGGTGGCTCAAGCGAAACCGCGGCTACTCGCTTGAGGTCTCCCGGCCCCGGCGCAACGTCGCCGACCGGTTCCTCCACGCGATGAGCGAGGGGTACTGCACCTACTTCGCGACGACGATGGCCGTCATGTTGCGCACGCAGGACATCCCCGCGAGGATGGCCGTCGGCTACACGCCGGGTGAGTCGGTCGGCTCGAACCGGTGGGAGGTCCGCGGGCTACACTCCCACGCGTGGGTCGAGGTGTACGTCGAGGAGTGGGGGTGGGTCCAGTTCGACCCGACGCCGGCGGGTCCTCGGCAGGCGGCGGAACAGCAGCAACTCGACGATGACGGCGACACCGACGAGGCCGAGGCGACGCCCACCGAGACCGCGGCGACACCGACGCCGACGCCAACCGAGACGCCGGAGCCGGGCCGCACCGCGACAGCGCCCCCGACACCGACCCGGACGCGCCCACCCGTGGAGAGGCGGACCCCCGGGGCCACGGCGACGCGGACGGCGAGCGAGGACGACAAGCAGCAGTTGCCGGGCCTCCCCTCCCGCGAGGAGGCGGCGCTGGGTGTTATCGCCCTGCTTGGCACCGCGGCCGGGCTCCGCCACGCCGGCGTCCCCGAGCGGGTCTCGCGGGCGCTGTGGCTGCGCTACCAGTCGCCACAGCGCCCCGAGGAAGACATCGAGACGGCCTTCCAGCGGGCGATGTACGTGCTGGGCGAGCGCCACCGCGAGCGCCGGTCGGGCGAGACGGTCCGGGCGTATCTCGACGCCGTCGATGCCGACGAGGACGTTCGGCGGCTGGCCGAACTGCGCGAGCGACTCCGGTACGGCGGGTCGGCGTCGGCCGAAGCGGCGGCGGAGGCCATCGACATCGCCGACGCCGTCGTCGCCGAGCGGTAGCGGTCGCTCGGGAGAAAGATTATTTACCCCTGTAGCTGATACAGGCGACTAGGTAATGTCGAATGAAGCCTGCGCCTCACACGCGCCAGTGAATCCGGATACCCGAAGCGCCAGCGGTGAACCAACTGTGGGAACGGTCCGGGAGAACCGTGTCTGAGGTCTGCTCTACGTGCGGGCTACCTGAGGAGCTCTGCGTCTGCGAGGACGTCGCAAAGGAGTCCCAGGAGATCAACATCCGCATCGACGAGCGCCGGTACGGCAAGGAGGTAACGATTATCGAGGGGTTCGACCCGAAAGACGTGGACATGGACTCGCTGTCGTCGGACTTAAAGTCCAAGTTCGCCTGCGGGGGGACCGTCGAGGACGGCCAGATAGAGCTCCAGGGGAACCACACCGGTCGCGTCGAGGACTTCCTGCGCGACAAAGGCTTCAACGTCGCCTGACCGCCCGTCGTTTCTCCGGCTGTTTCACCCTCGGTGAGTGGCGACAGCGCCGATTGTCGCCCGCTCAGAGATACGGGCCCAGGATAGCGACGACCAGTAGCCCGACGACGAACTAGCCGATCGCGGCGGCCGGGCGCGAGTGGCGCGATGGCTACTCGCGCCCGAGCGCGGACGGGGAAAGGCAGGCACTCCGGAAGAGCATACGGCGCGCCTCGCGCGCCGTTTCACCGGAATCGAGGCCCGAGGCCGAGATTCCGGCCTTTTTCATGAACGTTTTTCAAGGAGTGGTTCGCGCTCCGCGCGAACCCGACGCAGAAAAAGGTTCTTTAGAAGAACTGAAACAGGTCGTCCCGTTCGGCCTCGTGCAGGTGGTGGCGGACGGCCTCGTTCAGGGCGTCGATGTTGCCCCGCTTGGCGCTGATGGGAGCGATAGTCTCTTGCCACTGCTCCCAGGGCGGGTACAGCCCGAGGCGGTCACAGAGGTCGTTCAGCCGCTCGTCGCGGTCGTCGACCTTGTCCATCTTGTTGACGGCGACGACGGGCTCGACGCCCACGTCCCGGAGGAAGTGAAACATCTCCACGTCGTGGGGGATCTCGTCGGGGCCCGAGTGGCGGTCGATGATGTCGATGACGCTTTTCCCGTCGACGACGAGGATGCCCACCAGTATCTTCTCGGCGTTGTCCTCGACGTAGCGGACCACGTCGGTCTTTATCTGCTCGCGTACCTCGTCGGGGACGCCTTTCATGAAGCCGAAGCCGGGCAGGTCGGTCAGCACGAAGTCGGGGCCGGTCCAGTCGTAGTGGTTCGGGCTGCGGGTGACGCCGGGGCGTTGCCCGGTGTCGAAGGTGTGACCGGTCAGCTCCCGCATCAGCGTGGATTTCCCGACGTTGGAGCGGCCGACGAGGACGACTTCGGCGCTCCGGTTCGGGCGAGACTCGAACATAGCCGCGATACAGCGTCGACGGGGAAAAGCGCGTCAGTTTCCGGCTGAGACGGAGTCGCTCGTACCGGCACCGCCACTGGCCGGCAGTGGCGGGACACAGATACAGCGGTTCGTCCGTCCGACCACCCGGGTTTTTATCCACAGACGCCACACCGGTAGCCGTGCGGCTCGTACAGATTTCGGTCCCCGAGGGCAAGGTCGAGACGGTACTGGGCGTCCTCGACGAGGAGAGCATCGACTACGTCGTAAGCGAGGAGTCGAGCGGGCGAGACATCGGGGCCATCGTGACGTTTCCCCTGCCGACGAACGCCGTCGAGCCGGTGCTGGAGTCGCTGCGCGACGTGGGGCTGAACGACGACACGTACACGGTCATCACCGAGGCCAACACCGTCCTCTCCAGTAAGTTCGAGTCGCTTGAGGACCGATACGCCGAGGAGAAAGACGAGGACCGCATCGCCCGGGAGGAGCTGACCTCGAAGGCCGAGGACCTCGCCCCGTCGCTGCAGACGTACGCTCTCATGACCGTCATCAGCGCGGTCATCGCGACGGCGGGACTGCTGCTCAACTCGCCGGCGGTCGTGGTCGGGTCGATGGTTATCGCGCCGCTTATCGGCCCGGCGATGACGGCCAACGTCGGCACCGTCGTCGACGACCACGAGCTGTTCGTCCGGGGCGTCAAGCTCCAGGCCTTTGGCCTCCTGCTTGCCATCGCGAGCGCGACCGTCTTCGCCTTCCTGGTGCGGACGGCAAACGTCGTCCCGCCGATCGCGGACGTGACGAGCGTCCAGCAGGTCCGCGAGCGGGTCGCGCCCGACTTCCTCTCGCTCGTGGTGGCACTGGGTGCCGGTGCGGCCGGCGTGTTGAGCCTCACCTCCGGGGTCTCGACGGCGCTGGTGGGCGTGATGATCGCCGTCGCACTCATCCCGCCGGCGGCGGCGGTCGGTATCGGCATCGCGTGGGGCCAGCCGCTGGTCTCGCTGGGCTCGGGCGTCCTGGTGCTGGTGAACATCCTCTCTATCAACCTCGCCGTGCTTGTCGGGCTGTGGTACCAGGGCTACCGGCCGGAGTACTGGTTCCGCGAGAGCGACGCCCGCGCGGCGACGCTGAAACGCATCGGCGTCCTGGCCGTCTCCATCCTCGTCCTCTCGGCGTTTCTCGGGGGCGTGACCCTGGACACCTACCAGCGAGCGACCACAGAGGAGGCGATACAGGAACGCGTCGAGGGAGCCGTCGAGCCGCCGGGACAGGTCATAAGCGTCGAGGTCCAACACAGCAACGCCGTCATCTTCCAGGAGCCCCGCCACGTCATCGTCACCGTCGGTATCCCGCCGAGGGCCGACCCGCCCGGGCTGGCGAGCCAGCTAGACGACGTGGTCGACGACGCGGCCGGGCAGGACGTCGAAACCTCCGTCCGCTACATCACCGTCGAGCGGGGATAACACGCTCAAACCCGGATTTGACCGTCCGATGCGGTAAATACCTCTGGGTGCGTCCGGCCCGTATGGACACACAACCACTCGCAGTCATCGGCGTCGCGGCGCTCGTGCTGGCCGGCGGGGTCGGCTTCGTTCTCGCGGACACCGGCGGCACAGCGGCGGAGTCACCCGACCGACCGACGGCGACGAACGCCACTGTCAGCGTCAGCGCCGACGCGACGGTCGAGCGGGCACCCGACGAGGCGACGGTGACCGTCGCTGCCGTCGGCCGGGGCGAGACGGCGGCCGCGGCCCGGAACAACCTGAGCGGTGACGCAGACGCCATCAGGGACGCACTCGAAGGCGAAGGCGCGACCGTCACGTCCGCGCGCTTCACCGTCAGCCCGGAGTACGAATACAGTGAGAGCGGCCGCGAACTGGTCGGCTACGTCGCCGTCCACACCGTCGAGGCCGAGACGGGCGCCGTCGACTCGGTGGGGTCGCTCGTCGACACCGCCGTCGACAACGGCGCCGACCGCGTCGAGGGTATCAGCTACAGCCTCAGCGGCGACACGCGGGCCGGGGCTCGCGAGGAAGCCCTGACGACGGCGATGGAACAGGCCCGCGGCGACGCGACCACGCTCGCGGCTTCGGAGGACCGGAGTGTCGGAGACGCAGTGACCATACAGACGAGCGACGGCGGTCAGCCGGTGGTCCGGGCGGAGTCCGCGGCCGCTGACGCCGGCGGCGAGACGGACGTCTCACCGGAACCGGTCACCGTCGAGGTGAGCGTGCAGGTCACCTACGAGTTAGCGTAACGCGGCGGGGAACAAACGGCCGTGTCTTGCTGCATCAACGACGCCGGAGACCGCCCTATTCCTCGTCAAACGGAAGCTCTATCTCCCAGTCGACGGCCTCGATAGCCGCCTGCAACACTTCCTCGACGTTGTCGCCCTCGGTGACGCTCATGAAGTGGTCGGCCTCGACGTCGGTCGAACGGTCGCTCTTGTTGCCGATGGTCAACACCGGCGCGTCGAACAGCGACTCGATGTCGTCGCGGAGTTCGAGTTGCTGTGCCAGCGGGTAGCCACACTCGCCGCTGGGGTCGACAAGTACCAGCACGGCGTCGGCGAGGTGTTCCAGCGCGCTGATGGCCTGTGATTCGATATCGTTGCGCTCCTCCGGCGGCCGGTCGAGCAGTCCGGGGGTGTCGACGAGCTGGTAGCGGATGCGGTCGGCCTCGACGTGGCCGACGCGAATCTGTGTCGTCGTGAAGGGGTAGGAGGCGATCTCGTTGTCGGCGCGGGTCACCGTGTTGACGAACGAGGACTTCCCGACGTTGGGGTAGCCGGCGACGACGATGACGGGCTCGTCCGGGCGGATGTCGGGCAGCCCCTTCAGCGCGTCGCGGGCCTTCGAGACCGCTTCGAGGTCCTCAGCGACCTGCTCGGTGATGTCGGCCATGCGGGCGAAGGCCTGCTTGCGCAGTTTGCGGGACGTGTCGATGTCGCTTCGGACCACGCGGCCCTCGTACTCCTGGCGTATCTCCTTGGCTTTCCGGCCGGCCCAGGAGATGTTCGAGAGGTGCTGTTTCAGCGCGTCGACGCCGGGGTCGTCGTCGGCCGGGGCGGTCTCGCTGATGACGGCACCGGCCAGCTCCACGTAGAATGGGTCCAGCTCGTCGATTGTCGGCCACTGCGTCGCGACGTTTTCGAGGTTGTCGGAGATGATGTTCGAGGCGGTCATCAGCATCGACTGCTGGGCCTCGATGCCGGTCTTGGAACCGGAGGCCCGCGTCGCCCGCGAAAACGCTTTGTCCAGTATCTCCTCGGCCCGGGGCGTGGTCGGGAGATTCTCGAAGGGATGGCTCATTGCCTCGTTGTTGACCGTCACCGGGTAAAAGGTCGTTCAATCGGAATTCGCGGGGCATATTCTCGGAGCGGGTCCCCGGGCCACGCTTTTGCCCGTTGCGTCCCCAGACATCGTATGGCACACATCGACGCCGACGAGATTCTCCCCAACGGCCACGTCCAGCAGATGGCCGCCGAGGGCGAAATTACGCAGATGCACCGGGGCCACGAGTACGCCGACGAGGGCGACACCTTCGACATCGACGGCGAGACCTTCGAGGTGACCGACGTGACCCACCGGACGCTGGGCGACCTCACCGACGAGGACGCAAAGCGGGAAGGGTCCGAAGACCTCGACGCGTACCGCGAGCGACTCGCTGCAGTCCACGACGAGTTCGAGTGGGACGACGATAGCGACGTAGTGCGACACAGATTCCGGCCCGTAAGCGAGTAGGCGACGCTACGGATACTCGTCCGCAGGACCCGTTGCCCTCGGGGCTCTCCACTCCACGTCGAGGTGCGCGCAGGCCTCGGCTCCGGTCTCTCGGACGGTGGCCCCGGCTCGCGGAGCCGTTCGACCGTCGGCGGAGCGGTCGACGGTGGCCGAGTCCAGCGTGTCCGGCGGTCCCCGTCGGGGGCGGCCACTCAGAAGTCAGGCAGTGCCAGCGGAGACAGCCACCAACGGGGAAACAGGTTGTCGGCCCGATGGCTGGCTCGGTTCAGAAGCCGCCGTAGCGGAGGTACACCATATCGGCGATCAGGACGAGCTGGACGAGCCCCTGCAGGCCGCCGAGCTTGGCGTTTTGCTGGCCAATAGCGGAGATGACACCGGCGTCGGGCGCGGCCGAGACCATCTGTTTGTAGATGCGTATCTCGCCGGGCATCAGGAAGCCAAAGCCCTGGACCGACAGCACGGTCACCAGCGCGAGCGCGACGACGAGGGCGGGTTCGGTCATCCGGAATGCGCCAATAGTGGTGGCGACCCAGGCCAGCGAGCCGACGGTGCCGACGGCGAACGGGAGCTGCCAGCGCCAGTCCCCGAAGGCGTCGAGCCGCCAGCCCAGCAGGAGGAGAATGGGGACGACGTTGAAGAAGGTAAACAGCGCGAGCCACGGGCCGGCGTTCGGGAACACGCCCAGCCGCAGGGCCAGCGGGATGCCCGACGCGATGGTCAAAAACGCCATCGACGGCAGGAAGAAGGCGGTCTTGGGGGTGAGACGCTCGAACACCGCGGCGCTTTCGTCCTCGTCTAACCCGCCGATGACCGGCCCCAGGATGGCGCCGATAAAGAGGTCGGTCCCGGTCCAGAGGACGCCTGACATGACGTGGACGTAGGTGTGGTGTCGTATCGACGCCATCGTCGTCGCGTAGGCCAGGGCCGCCAGCGCGACGGCGACGACGCCGACGGCAAAGGCCGGGTTCGCGCGCTGTCCCAGCCCCGCTATCGTACCACGTACCGTTGTCGTGCTCATGAGCGTGGTAACAACTGTCGAAGGTAATAAATCCACACGACGGCACCGCGTGCTCGAAGCGAGTACGGGCGATGAGCGTGGGCGTCCCATCCGTGTCTCGCCCTCTCAGGGAAGGGTTATACGCGGCGGTTACGTCTAGTAACTGGAATGGAGCAGATGACCCGGCAGTCCGAGACGAAATCGAAGGCGGACGACGAGGAGAGAGCGCACCTGCAGGACGTCGAGGACGGCTGTGGCTGTACCGAAATCTGGGAACACATGAGCGAGAGTCGCGACGAGGAGTAAGGTAGCTCTACAGCCGTTTTATCGGCGTTCTTTCAGTTCCGCCCGCAGGTCCCCCAGGTCCATCTCCTTCATCGAGAGCAAGACGAGCAGGTGGTAGACGATGTCGGCGGACTCGTGGGCCAGCTCCTCGCGGTCGTCGTCTTTGGCGGCCAGAATCAGCTCCGTCGTCTCCTCGCCCAGTTTCTCCAGGACGGCGTTCTCGCCTTTCTCGTGGGTGAACAGCGAGGCGGTGTAGGAGTCCTCGGGGAGGGTCTCCTTGCGGTCCTCGATGACCGCGAACACGTCGTCGATAACGTCGTCGGTGTCGTCCATACTCCGAGATCGGCGCCGCCGCCCTTCAGCGCGTCGCTACGCTGGCGGCTACGACTCCACGCTGTCGAAGAAGGCCAGGTCGTGGATGCGTGGGTCCTCGGTCAGTTCGGGGTGGAAGGCGGTGCCGACGACGGGGCCGTCCCGGACTGCGACGGGACGGTCGTCCCAGGTGGCCAGCACCTCGACGTCGGGGCCGACGTAGTCGATGACCGGCGCGCGGATGAACACAGCCGGGAAAGACTCATCGAGGCCAGCGACATCGAGGGGCGCCTCGAAACTGTCCTTCTGGCGGCCGAAGGCGTTGCGCTCGACGGTGGCGTCGACGACGTTCAGCGTGTCGACGCGGTCGTCGTGGGCGTCGCTGGCGGCGACGATGAGCCCGGCACACGTCGCCAGAACGGGGTTGCCGTCGGCGACGTGTGCCTCTATCTCGCCCGCGATGCCCTCCCGCTGGATGAGCCGGGAGATGGTCGTCGACTCGCCGCCGGGCAGTAGCAGTACGTCACAGTCTGGAACGAGGCCCGACTCGCGGATCTCGACGACCTCGGCCGACTCGTCGTGGGCCGCCGCGGCCCGCTCGATTGCCCTCGCGTGTTCGGAGACATCGCCCTGTACGGCGAGGACACCCGCCCGTATACTCATACTTCCGCTACGTCCGTGTCCCCCAAAACACTCTCGCCTCGGCGAAATATTGTCACAGCCGGGCGGGAGTGTGGCCAAACCGTTAGGTGGCGGGGCCCCGACCGTCACGGTATGGCCGAACGACCGCGGGACCCGGTGAAGCGAGACGCCGACCGGTCGGCGGACCTCTACGAGATCGCCGACTGGGAGATCCGGTCGGTGTTCGACCGACTGGTGTATTTCCTGTACTACGCCGGTCAGTGGGCGCTGCGCGGGCTGGTCATCCTGTTGGCCCTCGCCATCCTGGGCGTCCAGATCGCCTTCGGGAGCCTCGGCGCGCTCGGGGCACAGCCGCTGTTTGCCGCGCTCGCGGCGCTATCTGCCCTCCCGGCGCTAGTGCTTGCGGGGTACATCTACTACGCCGACGTGACGACCCAGGAGCCGCTGACGCTGCTGGTCGGAACCTTCATGCTCGGTGTGCTGTTTGCCGGCTTCGCTGCCATCCTGAACACGGTGTTGCGGGGCCCCGTCCAGTTCCTCGGCTCCGGCTTCGGACTGGTGCCGTTCCTGGGGCAGATCGCCTTCTTCTTCCTCATCGTCGGGCCCGTAGAGGAGAGTGTCAAGCTGCTCGCGGTGCGGCTGTACGCGTTCCGCGACGACCGGTTCGACGCCGTCATCGACGGCGCCGTCTACGGTGCGATGGCCGGGCTGGGCTTTGCCACCATCGAGAACGCTCTCTACATCGTCCAGAACACCGAGATGGTCACCGGGACCTTCCAGGCCATCAGCGAGGGGAGCGGCATCGCGGCGGTGCGGGCGCTGGCCGGGCCGGGCCACGTCATCTACTCGGCCTTTGCGGGCTATTACCTCGGGCTGGCGAAGTTCAACCCCGACGACGCCGGCCCCATCGTGTTGAAGGGGCTGCTCATCGCGGCGGTCATCCACGCGGGGTACAACACGCTTTCGGGCCCCGTCACCGGGGTTCTGTCGGCGGTGTACGGCGTCAACCAGTTCGTCGCGTTCATCGGGTTCGTCGTGGTCTACGACGGCGTCTTCATACTGGTCCTGTTGCGGAAACTCGACGCCTACCGCCAGGCGTACAACCAGGCACAGGCCGGTGAGAAGCCAAATAGCGAGCCCGGCGTCCCCGATTTCGAGTCCTAGCAGAGCTGTTCGACGTACTTCGCCACCACGTCGACCTCCAGGTGGACGGGGTCGCCGACCGATTTCTCCGAGAGGGTCGTCTCCTCGTAGGTCGTCGGGATGATGGCCACGTCGAACCGGTCGTCGTGTCGGGCCGCGACGGTGAGGCTGATGCCGTCGACCGTGATGGAGCCTTTCTCGACGAGGTAGTCGCGCTGGCTGTCTGGCAGTGCGAACGTGAACGTCCAGTCGTCCCCTTCTTGCTCGATACCGACCACCTCGGCCGTCGCGTCGACGTGGCCCTGGACGATGTGGCCGTCGAAACGGCTATCGGCGGGCATCGCCCGCTCCAGGTTGACCCGGCCGCCCACGTCGAGGGCGTCGAAGAAGGTCCGGTCGAGCGTCTCCCGGGCCAGGAAGAACTCCATCCACTCGCCGTCCGAGAACTCCTCGACGGTCAGGCAGGCCCCGCTGAGGCTTATCGACTGCCCGTGTTCGAGGTCCGCGAACGGCGCCCCCACGCGGATGCGCCGGCCGCCCTCGTCGTCCGTCACTGCCAGTACCTCGCCCGTCGCCTCGACGATACCGGTGAACATACCCCTCGTTAGGAACTGCCGGCCATAGGGGTTTGGCTCTCCGGCGGTGAGGGAGCTAACTCCGGGCGCCACCAGCGACAGTTCGGACAAACCGGCCCGAGTCAGGCCTCAACGGCGTTCGGTTCGACGGCTGCGTCCGTCCCGAGCGCGAGTCGCACACTCTCCTCGAAGCCGGTCAGGTCGGGCCGGACGTGCTGGTCGATGCTGTCGTCGGTGACGACGACCCGGTTGCTGAGCCCGTCGACCAGGGGCACGGCGACGCTGACTGGCACGTCGGTCACCAGCCCGAGCCAGCGGGCCGACAGTCCCGGCGAGAGGACGGGGACGGGGATGATGAGCGGCCGCCGGCCGACCAGAATCCGGGCCGTCTCCGACAGTATCTCCTGGTAGGTCAACACGTCCGGGCCGCCGACGTCGTAGGTCTCGCCGGCCGTCTCGGGCGTTTCGAGGACGCCCACGAGATACGCCACCACGTCGTCGACGTAGATGGGCTGGCACTCGGTGCGGACCCACGACGGGGTCACCATCACCGGCAGTCGGGCGGCGAGCTGGCGGATGATCTGGAAACTGGCCGACCCCTCGCCGATGACGATAGCGGCCCGCAGGGCGGTCAGGTCGGCCTCGCCATCGCCGAGCAGCCGCTCGACCTCCCGGCGGGACCGGAGATGCTCGGAGAGTCCCTCGTCCTCGCTGCCCAGCCCGCCGAGATAGACGATGCGCTCGATGCCCGCTGCGTCGACCGCCTCGCGGAAGTTCCGGGCTGCCCGTCGGTCCCGCTCCTCGAAGTCCGCGCCGGCCTCCATCGAGTGGACGAGATAGTAGGCCGCGTCGGCCGCGGGAAGCGACAGCTCGGGGTCGAGCACGTCGCCCTCGACCACCTCGACACCGGCGGGTGCGGCGTAGCTCGCCGGCTCGCGCGTCAGCGCGACGACGTCGTGGCCCCGGTCGACGAGCTCGGGGACGAGGTGGCTCCCGACGAACCCGGAGGCACCGGTGACGAGGACTCGCATACCCGTAGATTGGACTCCAGTGGCTTAAAACAGGCCACAGGCAGGGCCGCTACTGGGGACGAGGGACGCCTCGGAGAGCCACAGCGGCCCTCGTCAGTTAATCGTCAGCATCCGTCTGCGCTCGGCGCCGCATCGCCCGCTGGACGAACTCCTCGGGCAGTTCGTCGATTTCGCCGGCCTGGACCGCCCAGAGGTTGGCATAGAGGCCGTCCGCCGAGAGCAGTTCGTCGTGGCTCCCCCGCTCGACGATGCGACCGTCCTCCAGCACGAGGATGGTGTCGGCGTCCCTGACAGTCGAGAGGCGGTGGGCGATGGCGAAGGTCGTCCGGTCGGCGGTCAGCTCGTCGAGCGAGCGCTGGATGAGCATCTCCGTCTCCGTGTCGACATCGCTGGTGGCCTCGTCGAGTACGAGGACCTCGGGGTCTTTCAGCATCGCGCGGGCGATGGCGATGCGCTGGCGCTGCCCGCCCGACAGTTTGACGCCGCGCTCGCCGACCATCGTCTCGTAGCCCTCCGGCAGGTTCCGGATGAACTGGTGGGCCTCCGCGGCCTCGGCGGCGGCGCGGATCTCGTCGTCGGTGGCGTCGAAGGTACCGTAGGCGATGTTCTCACGCACCGTCCCGTAAAACAGGAACGTCTCCTGGCTGACGTAGCCGATAGCACGCCGGACGGAGGGTATCTGTACGTCCCGGAGGTCCTGGTCGTCGATGCGGACCGCGCCCTCGTCGGGGTCGTACATCCGCAGGAGTAGCTTCATCACCGTCGACTTGCCCGCGCCGGTGGGGCCGACCAAGGCGACGGTGTCGCCGCCCTCGACCTCGAAGGAGACGTCGTCCAGCACCGGTTCGTCCTCGCCGTAGCCGAAGGTCACGTCGTCGTACGCGACCGCGCCGTCGGTGACCGACAGGGGCGGGGCCTCGTCGACCTCGTCGAGTCGTCCGGGCGTCTCCATCAGCCCGAACACCCGCTCGGCGGAGGCGTAGGCCCGCTGGTACATGTTGATGACCTGGCCGAACTGCGCCATCGGCCAGACGAACCGCTGGGTGTAGATGATGAACGCGACGAACCCGCCCGTCGTCAGTTCCAGCGTGAAGAAGCCGGGCGCCTGCCCGATGACGATGAGCCCGCCCAGTACGAACGTGACGACGAAGCCGAGCCCGGAGACCAGCCGCAGTCCCGGGAAGAAGGTGATGCGGGTCTCGATTGCGTCCCAGTTGGCGTCGAGGTAGTCCTGTGAGCTGTCCTCGACGCGGTCGGCCTCGTAGGACTCCGTGTTTGCGGTCTTGATTATCTGGATGCCGCTCAGGTTGTTCTCCAGCCGGGAGTTCAGCGAGCCCACGGAGGCCCGAACGTCGGCGTATTTCGGCTGGATAGTCTCGATGAACCACTTCGTGAACACGGCGATAATCGGCACCGGCAACAGCGCCACCAGGGCGAGCTGCCAGTTGATGTAAAAGAGGTAGGCGGCGATACCCAGCACCATGATAATCAGCCGCGAGGAGGAGTTCAACCCGTCGTTGAGGAACTTCTCCAGCCGGTTGACGTCGTTGGACAGCACCGACATCATCTCGCCGGTCTGCTTGTCGGCGAAGAACTCCATGTTCAACCGCTGCATCGTCCCGTAGGTGTCCGTTCGCACCGCGTGCTGGACGTGCTGGGCGAACTTGTTCCACCCCCAGTTTCGCGTGTAGTGAAAGACGGCACCGAAGCCAAAGGAGGCCGCGATGAGCCCCGCCGTCAGCCAGAGCTGGCCGGTCGTCCCGCCGGGAATCCACGCGTCGGGGACGAAAAGGAGGTTGTAACTCGTGTTCCCCTCGATGACGGCGTCGATGGCCAGCGCCAGCAACAGCGGCGGCAGCAGGTCCAGCATCCGGGCGAAAACAGAGCTTATGAGCCCGACGACGAAGGCGAGCCGTTGGCCGCCCCCGTACTCCGTGAACAGTCGCCACATCGGTCGATCGACCCGCTCGCGGGCGTCCTCGAAGGCGTCCTCGTCGGACGCCGCCTCGATATCCATTAACTGAGGTAGCGGGTCGAGACTCAAATACGCGTCGGGGGGCTGCTACTGCAGTCGTCGTCTGGTGTTCAGCGAGTGACGATGTGGACAGCCAGAAAGCCCCCGGACGCTCGGCTACTGCGGCTCGCTGCGCGCGCTACGCGTGCTTGCTTCGCCTCGAACGCCGAGCGTCCGGCCCCTTTCAGTCCCACCCAGCGCTGTTTGACCAGCCGGCATGGGTGGGACCAAAAGGGCGGGCGCGTGGCGGCTTTGCCGCCACGTTTTCCGAGGTCGGCGCAGCCGACCTCGCTTGCTACACGAAGGCAGGCGACGTAAGCACCGCAGGAACGAACGCAGTGAGTGACGAGGGGCGCAACGAGCCTCCCGAGTGTAGCAGGCCGGGGCTTTCTGGCTGTTTGCGGTCCTGTGTTGCGCGCTACCCCCAGCAGTCGTTCAGTCGACCCCAGCAGGCAGCTCCACGGTGTCGCCGACGCTCACGCCGGTCCGGTTGGTCCAGCCGCGGTTCACTTCGAGGACGTACTTGGCGCGTCCGGAGTAGCGCTCGCTGTAGCTCTCGCCCTCGGGCGGCGGGGGCGCGTGGTGGATTGTCGTAATCGTCCTGTTGGCGTCGATGTAGATGATGTCCAGCGCGAAGTCCATATCCCGCATCACGTAGGTCTGTACGGCCTCCTCGCCGTGGACGAACAGCATCCCCTCGTCGGGGCCGAGCGACTCGGTGTCGCTGAGGCCGAGTCTGCGCTGTTCGACGGTATCCGAGATTCGTACGTCTACCGTTCCCAGCGTCCGCGGGCCGTCACACGCCGCGACCGCGGTCCGGTTCGGCGGCGCGGTACACGGCGTCGTGGTGTTGCTGTCGGTGACGGTCACCGTCCCCTGTTCGTACTCGCCGACGCCGACGATATCGACCCACAGCCCGGTCTGGAGGGCGAGGACGGCGACGGCGAGTGCGACGACGACCCCGACGAGCGCGACGACTCCACGACGTGCCATACGTGTCTCGTGGGCCAGGCGATGCCTAAGCGTTCCGCCCCAGAGAGAAAGGGTTATTCCTGCCGGTCGAAAACTCGGTACTGCGGGTCCGTGGTCTAGTCGGTTATGACGTGGCCTTTACAAGGCCGAGGTCGGTGGTTCGAATCCGCCCGGACCCATTCTTCTCCCGCGAACGAAACGTGAGCGGTGAATCTATCCTCTGGGCGGATTCGAATCAGGGAACGAAGCGAAGCGGAGTGACCGTGGTTCGAATCCGCCCGGACCCATTCTTCTCCCGCGAACGGTGACTCCCCTCCCCGAGTGGTTCGACTCCACCGGCCCGCCGAAAGGCACTTACCCGGAGTCGCGGTACCAACACCCATGATAGACGGGTCGACGTGCCCCCGCTGTAACGGACGCGTCTCAACGGAGAACGGGACGGAGTACACCTGTGACGACTGCGGGGCGGCCTTCGACAGTTCGGACCTCTTTCTCCCCTAGGGCAGGCGGGTATCGAAATCCTTTTTTCTACCGTCGTCCTCGCTCGATATGCGCCGCCTTAGCTCAGACTGGGAGAGCACTCGACTGAAGATCGAGCTGTCCCCGGTTCAAATCCGGGAGGCGGCATTTCTCCGAACCACAATCGCCGAGCGAAGCGGGTGTGCCAGTCAGTTGCCGATATCGACACCCCGTCGCGGTGGGGTGTCCGCAGGACGTAGTAATCACTCGTTTCGGAAGACGAGGATGTTCTGGTGGACCATCGAGGGGACAAAAGAGAAGGGGTAGCCGTAGACGTGGAGGTCCTTCGAGGGGTCGTACCAGACGAGATTGGCCTTCAGCGTGTAGCCGGCGGCCTCGATTCGGTCGGCGAGGTCGGCCGAGAGCATGTTGTAGGACTGCTCGCGGTACATATCGCCGATGAAGACCGCGACGTAGCCGCCCTCGCGGACGACGCGGCGAAACTGCGCGAATTTGGCTTCCATCCCGTCGAGCCAGTCGGCTTTCGTCTGGCGGTCGTCGCCGTCGAAGTCGTCGAGTTTGCTGTCCCGTGTCGCGGCTTCGTTGCGGGTCTGTTCGACCTTGTCCATGTCCCAGTAGGGCACGTCGGTCAGCAGGAAATCGACAGCGTCGGTCTCGACGTCCTCGACGAGGTCGGTACAGTCCCCGTGGCGAAGCTCCTGGGCGGCCAGGGGCCCCTCACCGCGGGCCGCGCGCTCGGTGTTCTCCCGTTCGAGGACCGTCTCGTAGATATCTATCCAGCGGTCGTTGCGCTCGAAGCCGATGGCGTCGCGGTGACCGGTCCCCTCGTACGCGGCGAGTGAGGCCCCGAGCAGGGTGCCGCCGACGCCGGCGAAGGGGTCGAGCACGAGGTCGCCGGCCTTGCTGAACCGCTGGACGAGGGCGAGACAGAGCCGGGGTGGCTTCTGACCGCCGTGTTCGCTCCGCAGGTCGTGCTGGAAAGCCGGGGGGAACTGCTCGGGGATGACGGACTTGGTCGCAAACTTCCACTCCCGGCCGGTGAGGTCGTTGACCCGGTTGCGTTCGTCGTAGATACCGCGGTACTCGACGTAGCGCTGGTGGTCCGCCAGCTCGCCGGTGTCGACGACCTCGCCGTCCTCGACGGGGAGGGCATCGTCTTTCGCCCGGGCTTCGTCGAAGTCGCCGTCGTCGGTGGTGAACAGACGGCTTTGCTTATAGTCGGGCGACTCGTCGCTCATACAGTCCCGTTGTGTCCACGCCGGGGTTAAGTGTAGTCACTGGACAGGGGTCGAACGGCGTGTCGGCCCGGGCAGTGGGGAGCTACCGATGGCTGGGTTCGTTTCTGTATCGTTCCGATGGGAAAATTTATTCACTGGAGTTGAGACTGCTACGTCGTAATGAAGCGACGGCAGACACTGAAAGTCGTGGGTGCTGCGGGTGTCAGCGCATCGGTCGCGGGGTGTAGCGGCATACTCGGTGGCGGCTGTGGGCCGGGTGAAGACGAGATCGGGACGCTAGCCGAGGAGGTCGACGCGAGCGAGGCGACCTCGACCGCGGCGGAGGCCTCGACGGAAGACAGAGAGAGCGCGAGCATCACGGGCGAGATCCAGTCTATCGGGGACAGCGAGGTCGTCATCGACGACGGGACCGGGACGGCGAAGCTGACGACGCTGTTTGGCGGGTTCACCGCCGAAAACGTCGGCGAAGGCGACTGCGCACAGGCGACCGGAATCCCCTTCGCGCCCGAGGAGAGCAGCGACAACGACATCCGGCTCCTCGTCGAGGACGTCGGGGTGGCAAACGACTAAGTCGCCGTCAGCGTCCCCGGGGAGGTGTCTCAGGTTCGGGCTTCCGACCGACGATGAACGTCCACCACTTGACACACTGTGTCCGCCGGTACAGCGGGAACAGCGACGCGGCGAGGGGGCTCCGGGCGATGCTTGCGAGCATGAGCGGCGAGCCGAGCGTCCGTTTGGTAACCACGTCGAACGTGTCTCGGACGAGGTCGGTGACCGCCGTCTCCGACAGGTGGCCGTAGCGGTCGTTGTCCGCCTCCAGCAGTCCCAGGCGAAAGGCCGTCCGCTTCGTCAGCCGTCGGTACAGCCCCGGCGTCCCCTCCACGAGGATGACCCGCCCGCCTGGTTTCAGCACCCGGTTGGCCTCCCGCAGAATGTCGGGCCGGTCGGCCTCGGGGACGTGATGGAGGAACCGGCGGCCGATGACGGCCTCGAACACGCCGTCGTCGAAGGGCAACGATCGGGCGTCCCCGAGCACGGCCGGCCGCTCGACGCCGACGGCGTTGGACCGCCACGCCTCCGTTCCGACGTCGGCCTGCGGGTGGAGATGCTGGCCGAAAGCGAGTTCGAGCGTCTCGCCCCCGGGCAGGTGGTCCGTGATGAGCGCGTCATGTCGGTCGTAAATCGCCGCCAGCAGCGGGTGCCGCTGGATATCGCGGGGCTGCTCGACGACGGCGCCGTCCTGTACCGCCCAGTCCGCGTGTGACATCGGCCGATCTACTGCGATCGGCGGTATTGTTATGCGATTCCTACGCCCAGATATCGCTACACGCCACGATGTCTCCCACGCCACGCGACGGCCACCACCCCGGGCCGCCCCGGTTTCTGCAGGTCGGCCAGCGCATCGTCGACCCGGTCTTCGTCGACGCCGACCACGGGTTCGACCGGGACAACCTCGCGCCCACGATAGCGGGCGAACCCGAGCACGACCCGGAGAACTACGCCGGCGACGCGTTCTCGTGGTCGATTGTCGCCCGGCCGGCCGGGAGTGAGGCGACAGTCCAGTACGCGCCGACGCCCCACGACGACCGCGACCGGTACGACCACGGGCTCGACAACACCGTCGAGTTCGAGCCCGACGCGCCCGGAACCTACGTCCTGGAACTCGACGCTCCCGACGGGACCCACGAGCTAACGGTTCGTGCGTTCGGCGGGGACGAGAGCGACACGGCGCCGGCCGACGGCATCGGCGCCGCCGGACAGGCCGACGGCGGGGGGCCGCCCCGTATCGAACTCGACGGGTGGTACGATGGGGCTACCGACGAGTTCGTCGTCGAGTCGAACCCCGAGCTCGCGTCCGACAGCCACGCCGTCGACGCCGACCTGGCCGTGGAGTATCTCCCCCACGACGCAAGCGGCCTCGACGCGGGCGACATCACGGTCGAGGGGACGACAGCCCGGGTGCCCACTGCCGCGCTTGACGGCCCGACGAGCCTCTACGGAGCCCCCTTCGACGGGCGGCGCGTCGGCGTGCGCGACGAGATCGTACTGGACCCCGATTCCGAGACTGTCTCCCTGCCCAACCGGCCACCCGACTGGCTCGACGACGCCGTCGTCTACGAGATATTCACACGCTCGTTCGCGGGCGAGCCCGGCGGGACCACCTTCGAGACACTCATCGACCGCGTCGGCTATCTCGACGACCTGGGCGTCGACGTGGTGTGGTTGACACCCGTCGTGCCTGCCTGGAGCCCCACCGTCGAGACGGCCCCGGGCGGGCCACACGGCTACAGCACGGCGGACTACTTCGACGTGGCCCCGGACCTCGGCACGCTCGCCGACTTCGAGGCGTTCGTCGAGGCGTGTCACGACCGCGACATCCGCGTGTGTTTCGACCTCGTCGCCAACCACTGTGGCTGGACCCACCCGTTCTTCCAGGACACCGTCGCCGAACTCGGACCCGAGCCCGAGGACCCCTATCAGTTCCCGGCCATCGAGTCCTGGGACCTGTCTTCGGAGTACTTCGACTGGTTCGACCGCCAACTCGGTGCGAGCCGCCACGACGCTGCGCCGGCCCAGACGGGCTTTTTCGGCGTGCGGTTCCAGCCGAACCTCAACCACGGCAACGTCGCCCTGCGGGAGCACCTGCTTGCCGCCGTCGAGTTCTGGGCCGAGCGGGTCGACGGCTTCCGCTGTGACATCGCCTGGGGAGTGCCCCACAGCTTCTGGTCGGAGGTCCGCGAGCGCGTGCGGGCCATAGACTCCGAGTTTCTCCTGCTCGACGAGGCCATCCCTCGGACGCCCGCCTTCGCCGCCTCGGAGTTCGACTGCCACTTCGACACGACCGGGTTCACCGAGACGGCCCACGCCGTCGCCCGCGGCGAGCGCCCGCCAAGCGACCTGCTCGACGCCGTCGAGGCCCGCGACCGCGACGGGTTTCCCCGCTACACGCGGCTGCTGAACGCCACGGAGAACCACGACGAGGCGCGTCTGGCCCACGAAGCCGCAGTCGGCCACCGCGAGGAACCGGCGGCGGTCGCGCGGGCGGCGGCCGCGGCCGCGTTTACCCTCCCCGGCGTCCCGATGCTGTACTACGGCCAGGAGCGGCGCATCACCGAGTACGGCGAGCGCCGCGCGTTCCCCTACGCCGACGACCCCGGGAAAGCCGACGATATCGAACGGGACCCCTACAAGCGCGCGTTCGTCAACTGGGACGAGTACCCCGAGGAACACCTCGACTTCTACCGGGCGCTCGTGACCTTGTACCACGACTCGCCCGTCCTCGGGCCGTCGGCCGACCTCGTCCGCGCGGCCCACCGGACCGAACGGCCCGAGGACGTGCTCGTCTTCGGCCGCGACGCCGGCGAGGAAAAGCGGGTCGTCGTCGTCAACTTCGCCGCCGACCCCTGCAGGGTCGACCTCCGCCCGGTCGTCGACACGACCGACCTGTTCACGGGAAACGACGTGGCCGTCGCCCGCAGCGAGGGCGCCGTCACCGTCGAAGTCGACCGGCTGGCGGTTCTCGACACGCCGTCGCTGTTCGACCGGTGAGGACGGCTGCCGGACCGCCGCTTCGGTCCCGCTTGGCATCTCAGCTGCCGCCCTGGACGCGCTCGCCGTCGGTCGCCGTCTCGGCGACGAGCAGGTCAAACCCCGGGGGCTCCCCAGTAGCCGGCGTCCCCGTCGGCGAGCCGTCCGTCGGGGTGCCCGGGGTCGAGCCATCGGTCGGCGTCGCCTCGGCCGCGGCCTCCGGGTCCGCGTAGCCGACCGCGAAGGCGCTGTAGACGGTCCCCGCCTCCAGCGTGACATCCGCACTGAGGGGCGGCGCCTGTGGCTGACTGCCGTTCCGGCCCTGTCCGTCGTCCTGACTGCTGTCCTGTGGCATGGCGACGATGTTCACCGGTCCGATGTCCGGCACCGCGTGGAACACGCTGAGTCGAGCCTCGCCCTCGGGCGGGCTGGCGGGGTCGTCTTCGAGGAGCGTGACCTGGAGCGTGCCGGTGTCCGCGGGCGTGCCCGGTTCTGCCGGCGTCGAACCGCCCTCGGGAGTCGGCGTCGCGCCGTCCTCGGGGGTCGGCGTCATATCGCTCCCGGGCGTCGGCTCCTCGTCCACCGGACGAATCAGGAGGCGGTAGTCGCCCTCGGGAACGGTCGCGGTCGCGCTCTCGCCGAATGCCAGCCCCTGAACGAGCGGGTCGGTCTGATCGGTGCCCATCTGGGGTTGCTGGGGCGTGGCCGTCCCTGCCGGCGTAATCGGCGTCATATTGCCGTCGGGTGTGGCACTGACTTCCGCCGTTGGGGTGCTGTCGGTCGGTGTTTCGCCAGCCCCCTGTCCGACCTCGCCGTAGGCGGCGGCGGTGTATGTCGTCCCCTCCTCGACGGTTATCTCAGCGTCGTAGAGGACCGTCCCGCCGTCCTGGTTCGAATCGAGGACGCCGTCCAGTAGCCCACCGAGGAATCCGCCGCCGCCCTCGGCCGCGACGACTCGGAGCCGGTAGGCGTCCGGCGCCACGGTCTGGTAGTCGGTGACGGTGCCGAATTCGAGGCTCTCGACGATGGTCTCGTCGTCGAGGCGTACGCTCACCGGCGGCGCGTCCGGCGACGCGTGGGCGACCCGCAGCGCCGTCGCGCCTTCCGTGGGAGTCGGTGATTCCTGTGCTGCGCCAGCGCCGCCGACGATACCTGTGATACCGACGATGCCCGCACCCTGAATGACCCGTCTGCGTGTTGTCTCGTCTGTCATCGAGTCGGACCTGTGCGAACATCGACTTTGTTATCGACCTGTCACTGAGAGAAAGGCGACCGTATCCGCACCCGACCCGCCGTCGCGGACTCTCGGGTGTCGGTAACGGTTCCGAAACGACCGGATAGAGGTCGGTTCCTGCCGAAGCCAGAGGTTACCGCCACCGGCACCATGGCGTGGCAGGCCGGCGAGAGCCCGCCTCGCCGGCGCCGGAGCGTGACCGGGCTCAGCGCCACAGCAAACGGTCGGTCCGGGACGGAACCGCCGGTCGGTGGTGAACGAGCACTAAACCCGCCTGCACCTGCAGGCACCACGGGCAGGCATTTCCTCCGCGTTGTGCGAACGCAATGTCATCACTCCAACAGGACGACTCGAACGCGAAAGCGAAGATAGACGAGGTGGCGGATTCGGCTCCGATGTCCGCGGGCGACCCCATCGCGGCCGCCGCCGCCGCCTCGGTGCTATTCTCCTGGTATAACTTCTACATCAGGGGCGAGAAACAGACCGGCATCTTCGTCGGGCTCTGGGCACCGACGATGCTCGCGGCCGCGAGCTACCTCCAGCAGAAAGACATCATCCGGAAGTTCAAGCAGGGCCTGTCCTCGTTCTGAGTCGCGCGGCTAGTAATCGTAGACGGCAGCGACGATACCGGCCGTCTGTCCGACGTTTGTGACAGTCAGTCCAACGAGGACAAGCGCCGAGGTGGGTCCCAACACCCCGCCGACGTAGATGACAGCCCCGACGGCGCTCAGCGCGCCGCCACCCGTGTAAGCCCGCGGGCGGCGGTCGATCCGCCGGCCGGTCGCGACGAGGCCGGCCGCGGGGACGAGCATCCACCCGACGACGGTCGCCGACAGGAGCAGGTCGACCGGCGGTTTGGCCAGCAAGGCGGCGGTTCCGACGAGCGTGATACCGAGTCCGACCACCAGGACGCGCCGCCACACCAGCAGGACGCCGTCGCGCATCTCCCCCCAGGAGAGGACGGTAAAGGCCGCGATGATAGCGTCCATCACCAGGTGAGCGATGAGCACGGTCCGGAGAGCGAGCAGGTCGAGGTGTGCGGCGGTCGCGAAGGTCCACGCCAGCGGGACGAGCACGACTGGACCGTTCTCGCGCAGTCGATGCAACATACGGACAGTGTCACCCCCGAGTCCCAAGAACGGTGGGGATCCGGGAGTGGGCCGTGGGGGTGCGTATCACTCGCCACACGGCTGTAGTCTTGCGGTTATCGTGGTTTCGGGGGGAATACCGTACCGACACTGTTATCCGTTGGCCCGGCCTCTCTTTAGTTGCAATGGCGAAAGGAACGGTTGATTTCTTCAACGACACTGGCGGTTACGGTTTCATCGATACTGAGGACGCGGACGAGGACGTCTTCTTCCACATGGAAGACATCGGCGGCCCGGACCTCGAGGAAGGACAGGAGCTCGAATTCGACATCGAGCAGGCGGACAAGGGTCCGCGCGCCAACAACGTGGAGCGGCTCTAACGATGGCGAAAGGCAAAGTCGATTTCTTCAACGACACCGGCGGCTACGGCTTCATCGACACCGACGAGGAAGACGAGGACGTCTTCTTCCACATGGAGGATGTCGGCGGCCCTGACCTCGAAGAGGGGCAGGAAGTCGAGTTCGACATCGAGCAGGCGGACAAGGGTCCACGAGCGACCAACCTGGAGCGTCTCTAACGATGGCGAAAGGCAAAGTCGATTTCTTCAACGACACCGGCGGCTACGGCTTCATCGACACTGAGGACGCGGACGAAGACGTCTTCTTCCACATGGAAGACGTCGGCGGTCCGGACCTCGAAGAAGGGCAGGAAGTCGAGTTCGACATCGAGCAGGCGGACAAGGGTCCGCGAGCGACCAACCTGGAGCGGCTCTAACGATGGCGAAAGGCAAAGTCGATTTCTTCAACGACACCGGCGGCTACGGCTTCATCGACACCGACGAGGAAGACGAGGACGTCTTCTTCCACATGGAAGATGTCGGCGGCCCTGACCTCGAAGAGGGGCAGGAAGTCGAGTTCGACATCGAGCAGGCGGACAAGGGTCCGCGCGCGACGAACCTCGAGCGACTGTAAGGCTGTCTGCAGTCCCGTACTATTATCACTGACCGCAAGCGGCGGCGTCGTCGCGGCGGTCGTTCACGACTCGACCAGCGGCGCGGCCGCCCGGTAGACCAGTTCCATCGGGAGCCCGCTGCCGTCGGTCGGCACCTGCGCGGGCAGCGTCCGTAGCTCGCCGCCGCCGGGCACAGCCGTATACGCGAGGACCACGGCGTCAAGCACCGCGGCCACGGGCACGCCGTGTCCGGCGGTCGCCTCGGCCACCTTCTGGACGACCGGCGGCGCGTCGCGGTCCCGCCCGGCAAGCGTTCGCATCCGCTCGGCGTAGCCTCCGGCGGTCGTCCCGTCGTGGTCCAGCGGCTCGCCCGCGAAGGCCCGAAAGCAGAGTTCCGGGTGGGCGCTGCGGACGACCGCGGCGGCCTCGGGGACCTCCGTGAGCAGTTCGTCACACATCGCGACGGCGTCGCTTCGCGCGAAGGCCGCCTCCGAGAGCGACGCGCCGGCCTTGCGCTCGTGGACCCGATTGGCGGTCGAGTAGCGCCGCTTGCGGGTGGCTTCCCGGACCGGCGGGTCGACGACGGCCGCGCTGCGTGGACCCAACAGCTCGCGGGCGAGCGCGTCACACCGGCGGACGGGGTCGCCCGACCCGACGAGCCCGATTGGAACGTCGACCAGAATCAGGCGGGCCTCCTCCTCGTATGCCGCCCAGCAGTCCCCGATACCGTCGAAGACGGCTGTCTCCTCGTAGCCGGCCTCGGTGAACGACACCGCCAGCCACGACTCGTCCCGGAACGCCAGGCCAACGTAGCGGTCCTCGACCATCGTCCTGTATGGGTGTCCCGGGCGCAAAAACCTGACCCGGTCGTGCCCGTTTTGAGGGTGGGGACCGACGCCACACCTATGGACGGCGTCGTCCTGGCCGCCGGCGAGGGGACGCGAATGCGCCCGCTGACGGCCGACCAGCCGAAAGCGCTCGTCACGGTCGCCGGCCAGCCGCTGCTTTCCCACGCCTTCGACGCCCTGCTGTCGGTCGGGGCTGACCGCCTCGTGGTCGTCGTCGGCTACCGCGGCGGCGACATCGTCGACCGCTACGGCGACGGCTACCGCGGGGCGCCCATCGAGTACGTCGAGCAGGCCGAGCAACTGGGGACCGGTCACGCGCTCAGGCAGGCGTTACCGCTCGTCGAGGCCCCGTTTGTGGTGGTACACGGCGACAACGTCTGCCGGGCGAACCTGGACAGCGTGGTCGAACGCCACCGCGAAACCGGCGCCGCGGCGACGCTGCTGGTCGAGTCCGTCTCTCGCGAAGAGGCCAGAACGACGGGCGTCGTCAAGACCGACGGCGACGGCCGCGTGACGGGGCTGGTCGAGAAACCCGACGAGCCGCCGTCGACGCTCGTCAGCCGGGGGTTCTACGTGGTCGGCGGCGAAATCGGCCCGGCGCTTTCCCGCATCGACCCCTCGACGCGGGGCGAGTACGAGATCACCGACGCCATCGACGACCTGCTGGGGCGGGGCCACCGTGTCGAGACCGTCGAGCTGGCGGGGTGGTGTCACAACGTCAACGAGCCGGCCGACAGAGAGGGAGTCGCGGAGAAACTGGAGCGGTAAGCGGTGCCGTTACGTGGCCGTCGCCAGCAGGTCCTCGGGACGGTCCCCGGGCAGCTCGTCGCGGTCGTGGGCCGCCTCGAAGTCCGGGTCGGGCCCCGTCGGGACGATGCGCTTCGGGCTCACGTCCGGGTGCGTGGTGTAGTAGTGCTCTTTGATGTGGTCCATGTTCACCGTCTCGGCGACACCGGGCGTCTGGTAGAGGTCACGCAGGTACGGCCAGAGGTTGTCGTACTCGCGGATGAGCTTGTGGTTGCACATGAAGTGCGTGTGGTACACCTCGTCGAACCGAACCAGCGTGGTGAACATGCAGATGTCCGCCTCCGTCAGCCGGTCCCCGGCGAGATAGCGCTGGTCTTCGAGAACCTGGTCCCAGTGGTCCAGCGCGTCAAACAGCTCCGAAACGGCGTTGTCGTACGCCTGCTGCGTGTCGGCAAAGCCCGAGCGGTAGACGCCGTTGTTGATGGGCTCGTAGATGTCCTCGATGATGCGGTCGATCTCCTCACGGTAGCCCTCCGGATAGAGGTCCACGTCGTGGCTGGCCACGTCGTCGAACGCGGTGTCGAGCATCCGGAGAATCTCCTTTGACTCGTTGTTGACGATGGTCTCTTCCTGTTTGTCCCAGAGAACGGGGACCGTCACGCGGCCGGTCATGTCGGGGTCGGCCTCGACGTACAGCTCGCGGAGATACTCCGAGCCGTACAGCGAGTCCTCGGTGCAACCGTCCTTGTCGGACGTAAACTGCCAGCCGCCCTCGTCGCGGAACGGGTCGACCACGTCGACGCTGATGGCGTCTTCGAGCCCTTTCAGCGCCCGAACGAGGAGCGTCCGGTGGGCCCACGGACAGGCCTTCGAGACGTAGAGGTGATAGCGGCCGGCCTCGGGCTGGAACCGGGCGTCGGGGTCGTCCCTGATCCGGTTTCGGAAGCTCGTCTCCTGTCGGTCGAACTCCCCGTCCTCGTTCGTGGTTTTGTAGGCATCTGTCCGCCATTCGCCGTCGACGAGCATGTTCATGGTACCCTTCCTTGGCGCCCGACCGGCATAAACACCCAAGCGAGGTTACACGCGCGTTACCGGCCGATACGCCCGATCGCGGCCCGTGTCACCCCGACACACCCGTGCGACGGCCCTTCGAAGCTCTTATCCCGACGCTCGGCCACGTCTCCACCAAGAGTACCTATGTCCGACAAACCAGCCTCGATGTACCGGGACATCGACAAGCCGTCCTACACCCGGCGCGAGTACATCACGGGCATCCCCGGCTCGAAGATCGCACAGCACGAGATGGGTCGCAAGACCAAAGACAAGGGCGAGTACCCCGTCCAGATCAGCCTCATCGTTGAGGAAGAGGTCCAGCTCCGTCACGGCTCGCTGGAGGCTTCGCGCCTCTCGGCGAACCGCCACCTCATCAAGACCATCGGCGAAGAGGGCGACTACCGCATGACGCTGCGGAAGTTCCCCCACCAGGTTCTCCGGGAGAACAAGCAGGCGACCGGCGCCGGCGCCGACCGTGTCTCCGACGGGATGCGGGCCGCCTTCGGGAAAATCGTCGGCACCGCCGCCCGGATGAACGCCGGCGAGCAGCTGTTTACCGCCTACTGCAACGTCGAGGACGCCGAACACGTCAAGGAGGCGTTCCGGCGCGCGTACAACAAGATCACGCCGTCCTGCCGCATCAAGGTCGAGAAGGGCGAAGAGCTCCTTATCTCCTAGCTCTTTTTGCACGTTCCGGCGGTCGAGCGCGTCCGCGCTCGACACGCCTCCACGGCAAAAACGCGCAGAAAAATCGCGGCGTGCTCCGTTCGCGTGCCTTCGGCACGCTCAGTCCGCGCGCCGCGGCAGAACCGGTGGCGAAGCCGCCGGATGCTTCTTGCTGACTGACGTGTATTCTCTTACAGCAGGCCTACCCTTCCCCGTCGTCGCGCGATGAAACGCGCTCCCGGCCACAGCAACCGCCACCAGTACGCAGGGCACCTGTCGCTCGCGGGCGCGAGCGGGTGAGGGCTTTCGGGCGGGTGTGCGTCGCTCGGAACACACCGAGGCACGTACGGCTACGACAGCTGGCCCGTCCCGGCGAAATGATATTCAACTGCCAGGGCGTAGCGACAGTATGGCACTCAGAATACTGCTGGTGGTCGTCGGCCTCGCGGAACTGCTCGCGCCGCGGAAAGTCGTCGACTTCTGGATGGGGCTGGCGACGACGGACCCGGACGTGGAACTGCGGCCCTGGGTGTACACCGCCGCGCGTCTCGAGGGGGTCGCCATCCTTCTGTGGGTGCTGGCATCGGGACGCGGTAACGGCGAGGAGTAGCGACCCCGCGACCACCGCATTTGATGCGGTAACGGTGCCAAGGGAAAGCGAATGCTACGCCTCGCGGTCGCCACGAACAGCGAGACCTACGAGCGCATGCGCGAGCCCCTGGCCGACCGGGGCATCGAGGTCGGCCACGTCGCCACGAGCGAGCGGGCGATACCCCTCGGGGAGAACCCCTACGACGACTACGACGTGGGCTTTGTCTACCCCTCGCGGATGATGGAGGGCGGCGTCGCGGACGCGTTCCTCGATATCCCGTGGGTCAACGGTCGCGAGGCCGTCCTCCGGTCGCGAAACAAGGCCGACGTGCTGGCTCGCCTGGGCCGGGCGGACGTACCGGTCCCCGAGAGCGTCATGGTGTCGAACCCGACTGACGAGTCCGAACTGGTCGCGGCCTACGAGGCCGTTGACCCGCCGGTCGTAGTCAAGCCCAACTCCACGACCCGCGGCGTCGGCGTGACGACCGCTCACGACCTGGATTCCTTCCTGGGTATCGGCGACTACCTCGATCTGGTCCACGACTACCGTGCGACCGGCGACCGGTCCTTTCTCGTCCAGGAGTACCTCCCCGACGCCCGCGACTACCGGGCGATGGTCGTCGACGGGGCGTACGTCGGCGCGGTCGAGCGGCGCCTGCCCGACGGGGCCCGCGAGCGCGGGCGCTGGAAGCACAACGTCCACCGCGGCGCGGTCGCCGAGGGGGTTGACCTGCCCGCCGACCACCGGCGGCTGGCCGAGCGGACCGCCGACGCCCTCGATATCGACTACCTGGGCGTGGACCTGCTCGTGACCGACGGGCGGGCGGTCGTCAACGAGACCAACGCCCGGCCCACCATCGACGACGCGACGAAGTACGAGGACGGGTTCTGGGCGGATTTGGCGGCGCTGATACGGGAGACTGCGACCGAAAACACGTAACTGCGGCGGGACTACAGCTCGATGTCGGCGGACTCGTCCTCGCGGTCGAAGGTGACTTCCAGGACGCCGTTGTTGTAGGTAGCCGAGGCGGAGTGTTCGTCGACCCGGCTGGGGAGGGTAAGTCGCTCGTGGTACTCGCGGTTGTGCGTGCCGGCGTCGATGGTGAGGACGCTGCCGTCGCATTTCAGGTCGATGCCGTCCTTCTCGACGCCGGGGATGTCGGCGACGACGCGGATCTCCTCGCCGGTCTCGTGTACGTCGACGTGGAGGTCACCGCCGTCGGTGGACCCGTCGCGGTCGATGTGGACGTCCCCCTCCGAGCCCATCATCTCGTCCATCATCCGCTCTATCTCCCGGAAGAACTCGTCGAAAGGGTCGTCGTCGTCCCGTCTCATCAGTAGCGGGTGGTATGTGCGACGGTCTCAAAAGCCTTCTGACGGATACGGTCGATAAACGGGTTAGTCAACGGACGGCGGATCGATAGCGTGAGGCCGTCACAGACGGCTGAAAATACTAATTCGGAGTCGAGTTAACTCCGAAAACACTTTACTCCAAAGCGGCACATCTCTAGAGGAATGAGTGACTCAATTCGTGTCGGCCTGAACGGCTTCGGCCGTATCGGCCGAAACGTGATGCGCGCCTCGCTGGAGAACGACGACATCGAGATCGTCGGGATCAACGACGTGATGGACGACGACGAGATCGACTACTTCGCCAAGTACGACACCGTCATGGGCGAGCTGCCCGGTGCCGGCGTCGAGGACGGCGTCCTGACCGTCGAGGGCACCGACTTCGAGGCGGGCGTCTTCCATGAGACGGACCCGACACAGCTCCCGTGGGACGACCTCGACGTCGATGTCGCCCTGGAGTGTACGGGCATCTTCCGCACGTACGACGACGCCAGCCAGCACCTCGAGGCGGGCGCCGACAAGGTGCTCATCTCCGCACCGCCGAAAGGCGAGAAGGAGGTCAAACAGATTGTCTACGGCGTCAACCACGACGAGTACGACGGCGAGGACGTCGTCTCGAACGCCTCCTGTACCACCAACTCCATCACGCCGGTCGTGAAAGTGCTGGACGACGAGTTCGGCATCGAGACCGGCCAGCTGACGACCGTCCACGCCTACACCGGCTCCCAGAACCTGATGGACGGCCCCAACAGCAAGCCCCGCCGGCGCCGCGCCGCCGCGGAGAACATCATCCCGACCTCGACGGGCGCCGCACAGGCGACCACCGAGGTCCTCCCCCAGCTTGAGGGCAAGCTCGACGGGATGGCCATCCGCGTTCCGGTCCCGAACGGCTCCATCACCGAGCTGGTCGTCGACCTCGACGAGGACGTGACCGAAGACGAGGTCAACGCCGCCTTCGAGGACGCCGCGACCGGCGAGCTGGAGGGTGTCATGGGTGTCACGAACGAGGAGATCGTCTCGACGGACATCCTCGGTGACCCCTACTCCACGCAGGTCGACCTCGGACAGACCAACATCGTCAACGGCCAGACGAAGATCCTCACCTGGTACGACAACGAGTACGGCTTCTCGTGCCGGATGCTTGATGTCGCCCAGTACATCACCGAAGCGTAACTCCGATACCCCTGGTCCCGGTGTTTTTTCGATTGCTGAGTCGCGACTGTCGTGTTTTATCGTGTCACAGGAGTCGACTCGGAAACCGTTTTACCGGCGGCGGGAGAGGTCTCGCGTATGACGTTCCAGACGCTCGACGACCTCGACGACGGACAGCGCGTCCTCGTCCGCTTCGACCTGAACTCGCCGGTCGAGGACGGGGAGGTACAGGACAACCGCCGCTTTGGCCGACACGCGGCGACGCTCAGCGAGCTGATAGACCGCGATTTCGCCGTCGCCGTCATGGCCCATCAGGGCCGCCCCGGTGACGACGACTTCCTCTCACTCGACCAGCACGCCGAGATTCTTTCCGACCACGTCGACTCGGACGTGGACCACGTCGCGGACACCTTCGGCGAGGAGGCGCTGGACGCCATCGACGACCTGACGGGCGGCGACGTGCTCGTCCTGGAGAACACGCGGATGGCCGACGGCGAGCTGCCCGAGGAGGAGCCCGAGGTCAAAGCCGAGACGGAGTTCGTCCAGACGCTCGCACCCGAGTTCGACGCTTACATCAACGACGCCTACTCGGCCGCCCACCGTTCACACGCCTCCCTGGTTGGCTTCCCGGTCGTGATGGACGCCTACGCCGGCCGCGTCATGGAGACCGAGTACGAGGCAAACACCGCCATCGCCGAGAAGGAGTTCGACGGCCAGGTGACGATGGCCATGGGCGGGACGAAAGCCACGGACGTCATCGGCGTCATCGACCACATCGGCGACAAGATAGACGACTTCCTGCTGGGCGGTATCGCCGGCCAGCTGTTCCTCCGGGCGAAGGGCTACCCCATCGGCTACGACGTCGGTGACATGGACCTCTACACCACGCAGTGGGAGGAAAACCACGAGATAATCGAGGAGATTCTCGAAGAGCGGGGCGACCAGATCACCGTCGCCACCGACGTGGCCTACGCCGAGGACGGCGAGCGCGTCGAGGCCGACGTCGAGGACGTCGAGGAGAAGGGGCTGGGCGTCATGGACGTCGGTACCGACACCGCCGAACACTACGCCGACATCGCCCGTGACTCGGACGCCGTTTTCGTGAAGGGGGCGCTTGGCGTCTTCGAGGACGAGAAGTTCTCGACCGGGACCGTCAGCGTCCTGCGAGCCATCGCCGAGACGGACTGCTTCTCCGTCGTCGGCGGCGGTGACACCTCGCGGGCCATCACGATGTACGGGATGAGCGAAGACTCCTTCGACCACGTCTCCATCGCCGGCGGCGCGTATATCCGAGCGCTCACCGGCGACGAGCTCGCCGGCGTCGAAGCGCTGCGAAACTACGCGTAGAGCTGTGACAGAACGGCACAGCGTATTTCCACACGGCGGTCGGTGACGACCGGCTCAGCCGGAGCGGGACCGCCGCGTCTCCGCGTGCCGGCGCGCCCAGTCGTCGTCGAGCTCGTCGACGACGACCGACGGTCGCTCCCCGTCGGAGCGACAGCGGGCGTGGCGGGCTATCCAGTCGTCGCCGTCGTCGGGTACTGTCGGCCGCTGTGACATACCCGTAGTATGGCCACCCGAAGTAAATTTCTTCCGGCAACAATTGCTACATTATTACTCGCCCCCGAGTGATTTTCGGTGATAATTACCGCGACCGTTCACCGTTCCAGATGTTCCGACGGGCGGTGAGCGTGGTTGACTACGCCGAGGCCGGTCTGACGCTATCGGTTCGCACCGGGACCCCCACGTTTGTGTGTCCTCACGCCCACGTCGGCGTATGCACTTACGCGACGCCACGTGGCCCGAAGCCGAGGCCACGGAGACCGACCTCGCCGTACTCCCGGTCGGCAGTACCGAACAGCACGGGCCCCACGCCCCTCTGGGTACCGACTCGCTGACCGCACAGGCGGTCGCCGACGCCGCCGAAGCCGCCTGCGACGACGAGGTCGTCGTCGCCCCGCCGATCGATGTCGGGGTCGCGGAGGAACACCGCGACTTTGCCGGGACCCTGTGGGTCAGCGAGGACACGTTCCGGGACTACGTCCGCGAGACCGTCGACAGCCTCGCCCACCACGGCTGGACCCGCGTGGTGGTCGTCAACGGCCACGGCGGCAACGTCGACCCGCTGCGGGAGGTCTGTGCCCGAATCACCCGCCACGACGAGGCCGACGCCTGGGCCTTTACGTGGTTCGACGCCGTCGACGCGCCAGATATGGGCCACGGCGGGCCCGTCGAGACGAGTCTCCTCCAGGCGACACGTCCCGACCTGGTCCGCGAGGACCGCCTCGACGAGGCCGCCGCCGGGGGAGCCGACGGCTGGGGCGAGTGGGTAAGCGGCGTGAACCTGGCCTACGACAGTAGCGAGTTCAGCGAGAACGGCTGTGTCGGCGACCCGGGCGAGGGGAGCGCCGAGCGGGGCGAGGCGCTGCTGGACGAGGCGACGGCGGCGCTGGTGGCGCTGCTCGACCGCGTGGCCGAGCGGTGACTACGCTTCGGCCTCTTCGGGGTCCGCGTCGGCTTCCGCGTCGGGAGCGTCCTCGAACCCCTCCAGCGTACTGCGCAGCTGCGGGATGGTGGAAGTGAGGTCGCCGACCTGCTCGCGGGCGGCCTCGACGTCCTCGATGAGGTCGGCGATGGTCTCTATCTCCTCGGCGAGGTCCTCGGCGTCCTCGAAGGCGTCGGCCCGTTCGCCCATCGTGTACCACTTCTTCGCGTCCCGGAGGTGGTCCTCGGCGTCGCCCACGTCCAGTGCTGTCTTGAGCGAGTTGAGCACGCCGAGCGTGTTGTCGGCCTCGACGTCCCACACCGCGTCGCCGTCGGGGAGCGCGTCGCGGGCCCCGGCCAGCGACGCCTCGACGTCGCTTCGCATCTCGGTTGCGGCCTCGCCGAACAGCTCGTCGTCGTCCAGACTTGTCTGGCTCATAGGTACCACTTGACGTGGGAAGGGGTTAAAAGCCCGCCTGAAAGTGAAAGTAAAACCGCGTGACGTGACCGGGGGTGTATTCGAGAAACCGAAAACGACCCGAATCAGAGGGACTCGGACACCGGCCCGTCTGACTCGTCCGGGCGGATATCCGCGCGGACCTCGGGAATCGGGTCCAGTGGCTCGTCGATGTCGCCCAGCACGAGCATCGCGTAGTAGCGCAGGAACGCCTGCAGCGGTACCTGAATGAGAGTCGTCGCAAGCAGCAAGACGAGGGCAAACAGCACGACGAGAACGGCGACCAGCGCGAGCGCGATGTGGCCACCGCCCAGCCCGAACCAGGCGACGGCACCCAGCACGACGAACGGAATGGCAAGGAGCAACGTGGCGATGACGCTCGCGATACTGCTGATGATACCGACGCCGATGCCCAGGACGATGGAGAAAGCCAAATAGGCCAGATACTGCTTGACGTTTCGCCGCATCGACCCCAGGAGGCGCTTCCAGCTCCCGACGACGCCCCGGTCGCCCGTGAGCATCATCGGAACGACGAAGACGGTGGTGAAGCCGGTGATGAGCCCCTGGAGGACGCCGAAGACGACGAAGAAGACGATAGCGGCGGGGAGGATATTGAACAGCGCGGTGGTCGTGACGTTGTCGAGATTTCCGCCGAAGGCGGTGACGAAGACGGTGTAGAGGAACCCGACGACGAGCAGGAGCGAGACCAGGGAGACGACCAGCCGGAACCCGAACAGCCGGACGGCGTTGCCGACGTTCTCACGGAGGTACCGGCGGATGTGGACCTCGCGGGAGACGAGCGACTCGATGAAGACGAACTCCATGAAGTTACTCAGGAGCCCGAAAGCCAGCACGAGCAGGAGTGCGATACCGAGGATGACGAGAATCTCGGGACTGATCGCGCTCATCAGTCCGTCGACCGTCGTGGGGGCTCCGCCGTCGAAGACCGGTTGGCCGGCCCCGCCGTCGGTCGGCTGGTCCTGTCCGCCGAAGTTGCCGGCGTTCTGGAGCCCGTTGAACCCGCCGCCACCGCCGCCGATGAAGAAGACGACGACTGCCAGTTTGAGCCAGGTTCGGGCGGCAAAGGGTAACAGGAGCGACTTCGTCGCGTCTATCGCGTCGCCGATATCGTCTATCGCGTGGAGGGACATTACCGGAACTGCACAGCGGGCACGTGTAAAATTTTCGTACTATTGGACCCCAACCGAATCGACCTGCATCAGCGGATAGCCCTCCTCCATGGCCATGCTCGTCTCGACGACACACCCCTCGTAGTCGATAGTCATCGTCACGTCCAGAAAGCGGCCGGTCAACTCGGTGTAGTCGGCGCCCGCCTCCGCGATAGCCGCCCGGAGCGGTTCCTCGCGAATCTCGACGGTCACCGACTCGCAGTGGGGCTGGTTCTCGATTGCCTCCTCTATCGCCCGTGCCAGCGAGTCGGCGCTGTCGGGACTCACCGGCGTCCCGGCGAACTGGTGGTAGAGCGAGCCGAACTTGATACCCGCCTCGAAGCAGGCGACCTGCGGGGCCGTGGGGTCCATACTGGAACTCTGTGCAGTCCCGCGATAAGAAAGCCCGGTTCCCGGAGCCGACCGCCGGCGCGGTCGAACATACCCGAACCGCAAGCTACCTATTGTGTCATAACTATCCACTCAATACGAATGGACGACCCGGTTCTACTCACAGGTGCGGGCGGCGCGGTCGGGGAGGCCATCCTCGAGGGCCTCGAAGAGGAGTACTACTGGAAACTCATGTTCCACAATCCGCCCGCGGAGCAGCCCGACCACGAGTATCTCATCGGCGACGTCGACAACCCGGACGACGTCCGGGAGGCCGTCTCGGGTGTCGGCGCGGTCATCCACCTCGCGGGCGACCCGCGGCCCGAGGCCCCGTGGGACTCGGTGTTGTCGAACAACATCGACGGCACACAGAAGATATACGAGGCCGCCGTCGAGGAGGGCGTCGAGCGGTTCGTCTTCGCCTCCTCGAACCACGCCGTCGGCTCCTTCGAGACCGAGGACCGCAAGCCCGACATGTACCGCCCGGAGGACGACTTCCGCCTCGACGGGACGGAGTTCCCCCGCCCCGGGAACCTCTATGGCGTCTCCAAGGCGACGGGTGAGGTGCTGGGTCGGTACTACCACGACAAGTACGATATCAAGGTGTGTAACATCCGCATCGGCAACCTGACCCGGGGCCACCCGCCCATCGACTACGAGCGCGGCCAGGCGATGTGGCTCTCCTACCCCGACTGCGCCCACATCCACCAGTGCGCCCTGGAGGCAGACTACGAGTACGAGACCGTCTACGGAATTTCGGACAACGACCGCAAGTACTACTCCATCCAGCGCGCCAAGGAGGCCCTGAACTACCGCCCGCAGGACAACTCCGCGCACTTCGAGGGCGACGAGCGGGTCGTCGAACCGGACGTTTGAGGGGTATAAGCGGCCCTTTAGACCTTTTCTCAGTCTGTTACGGAGTTCCCGTTCCCGCCTGTGAGCAGGAGTCTCTGTTGGCCGTCGATTTTGTAGCCATACACAGCATATCGGTGGGTCGTCGCCATCCGTTGGTTCACTCGTAGTAGAGTCTGGGAGGATTCTAGTTCTTGGGGTTAATCTGCCGGATTTCAGTATTTAAACAGACCAGTGACCAATAGAGAGACAGCAGTCCTATCACTACTGAAGGGATTAGCATAATCTCCAAAATTCGATTGAGGAGCCAAATCAGGGTCCCACCAACGCTGATACCTCGAAATATGAGGGAATTGATGATTATTACCTGCAGTTCCACGAAGCCGAAGAAAGATAGAGAGAGGAAAAATACGGCTATACAATGATAATAGTAAGACCTCGGATAGAACCACTGAGAACCCCTTTCATCCAGAATTCGGTCAAGAGAGCGTATCTCGATTATCGGTAGAATCAGCAGAAAGACGCCCAGAATAATCGCACCAATAATTGCGGTTTGACTATCTGTGGCGGTGTCTTTTATAAGTCTGATACCGATTAAAAGGAGAAGAATATTGGCCAGATGAATCGCCGGAAATCTCCCGAGTGGCGGAAGGAATGACAAAAAACCCGGGAAAGAGGCCCGTCTCTGATTCACAGCAGATTCTAAATCAACACTTTCCCTGAGAAAGGAAGATAATCCGGTCACAACAGCCAACAAGAGAGGGATAAATAGGGCTACAGTTTCATTTACCATTCGGTTGCTGTCTTAGTTCCAAGAACAAAAACAGTCAGGGTGCCAGACAACAGATTACAGACTCTTCCCAACGTATGACTTCACACGAACGTCCCACAGTATCGTGCTTCACGCTCGCAGTTCTTTCTCGATGAGTATCGAATCCGACCGGGTGTGAACGACCAGCACGGTCAGCGAGTCGTTCCCGGCCACCCTAAAATCGCACCCGCCGATGGCGACCCGGAACTCGATTGTCTCCCCCGCAGTGAACACGTTGTTCGTCTCACTGCCGATCAGGTCTCCCGCCTGTCCCGGCCCTTTGTCAATGAGCGACGTGTCGCCCTCGATGTGACTGCTGTCGATAGTGTTGTCATCCCCGGAACTGGGTAAGTCAACTAATCTGGCCTCTGTGTCACAGTCCGGCGCTCGGACGACGATTTCGATAGACTCGACGGGAACGTCGTCGCCCGCCACGTGTGATATCCGCACCACCTGGTCGGTTCTGTTGCCACCCGCGACGAACTCTCCGCTCGACTCGGACACCACCGGCCCGGCCTCGTTGGTGTCCTCGGCGACGCCGAGCGCGAACACCGAGACAACCGCGGCGAGTATCACGACGATAGCGACGAGGAGGAGGTTCGAGACGACAGGCGTGACGCCACGTTCCGAGGTGGGGACCTGCATCTAGTTGGACGCTAGTGGAATCACACACTAAGTTGTTCGTTTGTTCTCAGAGACTGAGACGGCTCGGCGACCGACCGCATCGCTACCCCAGTTCGTGAAACGTTAGCTCTCCGCTGTCGGTGTCCAGCGTCGCCACGGAGAACGCGTCCGGCGCCGGCGGAATCGAGATGCCACCGGGGTTGACCCGCACCGTCCCCTCGTGTGTCTCGGTCCCGGCCTCGTGGGTATGGCCGTGGAAGACGTAGTCGTACCTGCCACACTCGACCAGGGCGTCGACGATGGCCCCGCTGGTGCCGTGATAGACGGCGACCTCCTGCCCGTCGAGGGCCAGCTCGCCCATCTCGCCGAGATACGTGCCAAACTCCGTGACAGTGGCCTCGAGGGCCCACTCGCCGTCGTTGTTCCCGCGAACGGCGTAGAACTCCCAGTCGCCGTCGAACGGCGTCACCGAAAAGGGCGCGACGAAGTCGCCACAGTGGACGACCGTCTCGACCCCGAGCGCTTCGAACGTCTCGACCGCTGCCTCGACCTGTTCGCCGTTGTCGTGCGTGTCCGAGACGATACCGACCAGCATGAGTCGATGTTCTGTGTCCGAGAACAAGAACGTACTCCCCGGTCGTGAGTGGGAGACTGGAACTGCCGACAGCCGGCGGGCCCGCCCCGCCGCCGACGGCCGCCACGTGGCGTTCGCGTCGTCGTCCCCCGTTGCCGACGGCTGCTAGCTGCGACCGCGATTCTTTTACTCCGGAGTCACCAGCCCCTACTATGGCACGGGGAATCCTCGAGACAATCGGACTGGCGGCCACCCTCGTACTAGCGATCCCGATAGCGCTGTTTGGCGCCGAACATCTGGTTCGCGGGGAGCTACTCGCCGGGGCGTTGTACGTCGGTATCGCCGTCGGGCTGGTGGTCGTCGAGCAGTACCTCACGACGCCGACGGACGTGCCGGGGATGGTCGCGGAGAAAACTGTCGGAAAAGTCGCCGAGACCGAGGACACGGAGACCGAGACGACAAACGGCGAGTGATCAGTCGGCGGTGATGGCCTCGCCGGCCTCGTCGAGCAGTTCGTCGATGGAGCGGTCGCTTGGCTTGTTTTCGAGCAACACGTCGATGGGGAGCGTTGGCGCGCCGTCGACGAGATTCTCCATGAGGACGAGCCGTTCCCGGGCGCGTGACATCCCGACGTAGAAGACCCGCCGTTCGTTGTCGGTCAGCGTGGGGACGGGGGTAGTGTGTTTGGTAAACTCCTCGACCTCGGGGACCTCGATGCCGTTTTGCTCGACCGTGGCGGCCATCTGCTCGACGACTTTCTCGGTGAGGTCGGTGCCGACGAAGACGTGGTCGGCCTCGCGACCCTTCGCGGAGTGGATGGTGCCCAGGCGGACGCGGTCGGGCTCCATCCCCTGGTACTCGCCGGCGAAGTACGCGCCCACGGAGCGCTCCTGGAAGTTGGTGACCTTCCGGAGCATGTCGCTCGCGGAGGCGGGGTCGGGAGCGAAGGGGACGTGGTCGGTGACGACGTCGGGTTCGATCTCGATTTCGGCGATATCGTCGGCCTCGTGTTCGTCTTCGATGTCTTCCAGCGTATCGAAGAGGTCGTCGCGTTCGCCGGTGCCGAAGGCCGAATCGGCGAGCATGTCGGCCAGCCGGCGGGCCTCCAGCACGGAGAGGGGCTCGTCGTTCTCGACGGCCTCGACGCCGGCGACGTACTGTCGCAGCCGGTCGGTCCACATCCGCTGGTCGGTCAGACAGGAGAAGGGAATCCCCTCGTCGATGAACTCGTCGATGAACTGGAACATCTGGTAGCGCGCCCGGAACAGGACCATCACGGTCTCGTCGGACTGGTCGACGGTGCCGATGACGTTGCGGGCGAGGTCGAACATCGAGGGGTTCCGGACCGCCTCGACGCGGCCGCCCTCCTTTCGGGGGTTGAGGTCTTTCTCCTGGCGCTTCTCGATGTGGCGCACCTCGCGGTTGACGACGTTCAGGATGCGGGAGGGGAGCCGGTAGGAGTTGGGGAGAATCTCGTCCTGTGTCACGTCTTCTTCGAGCAGGAGGTCGGGGTCGGCGCCCTGCCAGGCGTAGACGACCTGGTCGTCGTCCCCGGCGATGAGCACCCGCTCCATGTGGGGTTTCCACTCGTCATAGACGTCGTACTGCAGCGTCGTGATGTCCTGGAACTCGTCGATGACGAGGTAGTCGACGTTCGGGAGCAGGGACCGCTGGGCGACCCGTTCGAGCATGTCGGCGAAGCCGATGACGTCGTTGTCGCCCTTGTAGGTCCGCCAGCCCCGAATGGCCTCGGGCACGTCGATGCGGTCGTCCCCGGTAGGCCACGTCGGCGTGTACTTGTTGCCGGTCTGGGCGTTGTCGTCGATCTCGGGTGGGAGTCGGACCTCCTCGTCGTCCCACTTGAAGGGCACGTCGTACCAGTCGGCCACGTCGCGGCGGGTGCGCTGGAGCCACTGGCTCGTCGCGATAATCTTGTTGCCGAGCGTCGTCGAGCGGGCCGACCGTCGCCGCGAGCCCTCGTACTCGTCCTCGAACTCGATACCGAACTGGTCGCAAAACTCCTCCTTGTCGCTCTCGCCGACCACGTCGCCCCGAGAGAGGTCGAGCAGTTCGTACGCTTTCGCGTGCATCGTACAGACGTTCCCCTGGAGGGCACGCGGAGTCACGTCGAGCCGTTCGGCCAGCCGTTCGCGTATCTCGGCGGCCGCCGCACGCGTGTACGAGACCACCAGTACGTCACGGAAGTCGACGGTCTCGTCTTCGAGCAGCTCCTCGACGCGGTCAAGCAGGGCAGTCGTCTTCCCGCTTCCCGGCCCACCGAACAGGCGGACAACCTCGGTGGTCGAATCAGTCATTGCACACATACTAGGGGGCCGCCCCAATAAACAACGTGTTTTGGAGAAGCACCCGACTATCGGTCGTTCTCGGACGCCCCACACCACTGACGCTCGTCCGAGCGACAGGGTGTGGTTAGATGGCGATGCTACGGCTGCCGTGGCGAACGCGCCTCCCGCACCTCCGCCCCGTCACGAATCATGTCCTCGCAGGCGGGACAGACCCGGGGGCCATCGGTGTCGGACGGCGTGAACACACGGACGTAGTCCTTCGTGACGAAGGACCCACAGTTCTGGCACTCTGGCATCCTCTCTCCGATACTGTCTCGGTGGCGGACAGTATCTACCGGGAGGTTGATGTCAACGAACATATAGCTATGGAATGTCAGAGAGGCTACCGGTACAGTGAGACATACAGCATGGCAAAGCCGATGATGAAAGGAATGGTCTCGGCCATCTGGAAGAACACGCCGGCGAGGGGGCCCGTCCGGCCCGTAGAGAGCTGAGTGATGACGCTGGTGACGGCGACGCCCATACTGATGAAGGCAAAGCCGACGAAGGCATACTGTAGCCGTTCTGAGGGGCGTTTCCGGTAGGCCTGAAAGCTGATGAGCGTGATGCCGAGGGTGAGCCCGAACACGACCATCCGCATCAACACGAGCGCCCCGCGCGCGATGGCGACCCCGCTTTGCATCGGTTAGCTACCCATGGTTACTCGGGGTTTAGCTCGTCCCACAGCTGGCTAAAGCGGTCGGGGAGGTTCTCCTCGCGGTAGATACGCACCTTGTACTCCTCGTCTTCCAGCGAGATGACCGTCGACTCGAAGTTGGACTCATACACCTTGTAGTGGTTGCCGTCCTCCGCGACGAGGGTGTGGTCTTTCACCAGGTCGTACTCGTCTAGGAGTTCGATACGACGGTAGACGGTCGGTAGCGAGAGGTCACACTGCTCGGCGAGTTCTTTCGCAGAGTGGGCCTCCCGGCTGATGGCGGCCAGCACGCGTCGGGCGTGCTGGTCGCCTATTGTATCGAGGACCTCCTCGATGCTCTTGTCCTCTGGCACTATCCATTCGTACTCCCCGTTTCATATAAACGTTTACCAGCGGGGAGGTTATTTCACGCTCCGAAAACGCTGGAGGGTTTATATCATGACGCCGCCGGTACACTCTGGTGCGGATTCCGTCCAGATAAACGATGTCCGGAGACAACCTCCGTCGCGTGACGACGGGCAAGACGATGGGTGACCAACCCGACGAGCGACTGACCCCCCTCGTCGGGGCGACCGACCCAACCACCCATGGTAGCGCCGATCGTGACGCCATCCCGGAGTCGCTGTTGGCTTCGGTCATCGACGACATCGCCGACGGCGACATCGCCGTCGACGACGGGCTCGTAACCCAGAGTCTGGACGAAATCCTGCTCGCGATGATCGCGTTGTCGGAGGATGAGACCCACGGAACAGGGCTCATGGAGGCGCTGTCGCGTCTGTTCGACGCGCAGTTGAGTCCGGGGACGGTGTATCCGCGTCTGCACGACCTCGAAGCGGAGGACACACTCACCGTTCACGAACTGGTGCAGACCAAACAGTACTCGATCGACGACGCCGAAACGGCGGCGTCACGGATCGAGGACGCGGCTTACAGGCACTTCGTCATCGGGATGTTCCTGCACGCGTCGCTCGACGCGGTGTGACATCTCACGTCTCTCTCTATCTCCGGGTCGGCTCCTGACCCCGGCCGGCCCGGGTTTTGCTCCACGGCGTCACGTCGGGACGCGCCGATAGGTATAGGACAGGCCGGTACCCGAAAGCCGTGGCTCAGGGGCCACACGGGCGAAAAAAGCGTTGCGAGGGTTGCGGTTCAGTTTACGGGTGTCCAGCCACACACCGAGCACTCGCTCGCGGCCGAGCCGTGAAGTCCGCCACAGTCGGGACACTGCTTTTTGTTATAGTTTTCTTCCCATCCAACGTCGTCGACCTCGTGACCGCGCTGCGAAAGGAACTCGTCGAACATCTCGTCGGATCTCGGTGCGCTCGCCATACATGCTATGGTATGTCACACCACCATATAGAACTACCGGTGATGAGAAGCGTTACCACACCTTGATCGACAGGGTCCGACCGCGGGGACTACCCGGACGATGGCGCCAGCGCCGCGGTGACAGTGTCGGCCTGTTGAATCAGCACCGACCCGAGAACGCTCATCACGAGGACGTAACCGACGGTAAAGGCCGGGAGTACCGAAGCCAGCCGACCGGTTCCGACGCCGGCCGCCAGCGTGGCGATGACCAGCGAGAACTCCCCGCGGGGAATCAGACCCAGCCCCACGCGCAACGACCGGCGGCGGTCGAGGTCGTAGAACCGCCCCGAGAGCGTGCCGCTGACGAACTTGCCGAGCGTGGTCACGACGACCGCGACCGCAAGCAACGCGGCGACGCCGGCGATGAGGGTCACGTCGGTCGCCAGGCCGATGCTGAAAAAGAACACGGCCGCGAAGATGTCGCGGGCGGGCGCGACGATGTGTTCGATGCGCTCGACGTGGCCGGTCTGACTGATACCGGTCCCGAGGAAGAAAGCGGCGACAGCCTCGCTGACGCCAAGCGCCAGCGCCGCGCCGGCGACCAGCGTCGTCACGCCGACGACGCGCAGGAGGAACAGCTCGTCGGAGCTGGTACGGAAGAAGCGGTCGAGCCAGCCCGACCCGTACCACGCCACCGCGGTGATAGCGCCCAGAAAGAGGAAGGCCGTACCGACTGCGACGGCGGCGGACTCCACGTCGCCGCCACCGGCGACCGCCGCCAGGACGGCGAGATACACCGCGATGAGGATGTCCTCGAAGACGAGCGTCCCGAGGATGGGCCCGCTCTCGGCGTTTGCGATCCACCCCTCCTCGATGAGCGACTTGGTGATGACGGCGCTGGAGGAGATGTAGACGACGCCGGCCAGGAACAGCGTCTCCAGCAGCGTCCAGTCGAAGGCAAAGCCGATGGCCGCGCCGAGGCCGAAGTTGATGACGAAGTCGACGCCGCCGGCGGCGCTGATGCGGCCGCGGTCGCGCAGCAGCTGGTCGACGCTGAACTCCAGCCCGAGGAAAAAGAGCAGGAAGACGATACCCAGCTCCGCGAGCACCTGGATGAACTCGCTGTCGCTGACGAGGTTGAGCGAGACCCCAAGCACCGACGAGGGCGGGTTCGGGCCGACGAGGACGCCGACAGCGATGTACGCGGGAATGACCGACAGCCCCACACGGTTGGCGAGTGTCCCAGCGAGCGCGACGGCAGTCAGCGCGATACCGACTTCGAGCAGCAGCTCCGCCATCTCAGCTGTCGTCCAGTTCGACGAGCGATTCGAACTCGGCCAGCTCTTCGCGGGCCCCAAGCGTGATGAGCGTGTCGCCGGCGGTTATGGTCTCCTCTGGACCGGGGTTGGGAACGGGTTCCGAGCCACGCTGGATAGCGATAATCGAGACCCCCATCCGCTGGCGGAGGTTCGCGTCGCCGAGCGTCTGGCCGACGAGCTCGCTATCCTCAGCCACGTCGAGCCACTCGATGAGCGCGTCGCCGAGGGGCACCTCCACCTCGTCGGTCTCGACGGGCTGGAAGTACGCCCCCTGGAGGATAGCGCCGACTTCGCGTGCCAGCCGGCCGTTAAGCGTGAACAGCCGTTCTGCGTCCGCGTCGGGGTCGGACTTGCGGAATATCTCCCGCTTCCCGTCGTGGTGCAACAGGACGACGAGCCGTTCGTCGCCGCCGATCTCGACCTCGAACTTCTTGCCGACGCCGGGAACGTCGGTCTCGTAGACAGTCATATCGGGACAAGGACAGCGGCCTGAATAAATCCACGTGGCCGGGACGAGCGCACAGACGGCGACGCCGCGGGCACAGCGGCCTAAAACTCCGGTCCGGGCGCGGGCACGCCGCCGTCGTCCTCGCCCCCATCGAGGTCGAACTCCTCGCGCAGCTCCCGGATGCGGTCCCGGATGTCCGCCGCGAGTTCGAACTCCAGATTGCTCGCGGCCTCCTCCATGCGGTCTTCGAGTTGCTGAATCTGGGCGGTGGCTTCGTCCTCGTCGGCCGGCCCCTCGCCCGCGACGCCGCCGGTGTCGGTCTTGCTCCCGGGGAGGTTCGTCTCGCCGACGGCCTTCTCGATGGTGGTGGGCTCGAAGCCGTGCTCCTCGTTGTACTGCTGCTGGATGCGCCGTCGGCGCTGGGTCTCCTCGATGGCGTCGTTCATCGCCGAACTGCGCTCGTCGGCATAGAGGACGACTTCGCCGTTGACGTTCCGGGCCGCCCGCCCCATCGTCTGGACCAGCGTGGTCTCCGAGCGGAGAAAGCCCTCCTGGTCGGCGTCCAGAATCGCGACGAGGCTCACCTCCGGAATGTCGAGCCCCTCCCGCAGGAGGTTGATACCCACGAGCACGTCGATGTCGCCCAGCCGCAGCGAGCGGATGAGCTCGTGGCGTTCCAGCGTGTCGGTCTCGTCGTGCATGTACGCCACGTCGACGCCCGCCTCCTCCAGATACTCCGTGAGGTCCTCTGCCATCCGCTTTGTCAGGGTCGTCACCAGCACCCGCTCGTCGCGCTCGACGCGCTCGTCGATGCGACCCATGAGGTCCTCGACCTGTCCCGTTGCCGGGGCGACCTCGACGGCGGGGTCGACCAGATGCGTGGGGCGGACGATCTGCTCGACCACCTGCTCGCTTTCCTCGCGCTCGTAGTCGCCCGGCGTCGCCGAGACGTACAGCGTCCGGTCGGTCTTCTCCTCGAACTCCTCGAAGGTGAGCGGCCGGTTGTCGAAAGCCGTCGGGAGCCGGAAGCCGTTCTCGACGAGGCTCTCCTTGCGCGATTTGTCGCCCGCGAACTGGCCGCGAATCTGGGGGAGCGTCTGGTGGGACTCGTCGACGACGGTCAGGAAGTCCTCGGGGAAGTAATCCAGCAGCGTGTAGGGGGCCTCGCCGCTCTCGCGGTCCGAGAGGTGGACCGAGTAGTTCTCGATACCCGAACAGTAGCCTGTCTCCTGCATCATCTCGATGTCGAAGGTGGTCCGCTCCTCGATGCGCTGGGCGGCGACGGCGTCGCCCTTGCGGTCGAAGTAGCGAATCCGCTGTTCGAGTAGCTCCTGTATCTCCTCGATGGCCCGTTCGAGCCGTTGCTCCGGGATAGAGTAGTGCTCCGCGGGGTGGATGAGCGCGGCGGGCTCCTCGCTCTGTACCTCGCCCTCCAGCGGGTCGACCTTCAGCATCCGGTCTATCTCGTCGCCCCAGAACTCAACCCGGATGGCGTAGCGGCCGTACATCGGGTAGATTTCGAGCGTATCTCCTCGAACCCGGAAGGTCCCCTGCGTGAAGTCCACGTCGTTGCGCTCGTAATTGAGGTCCACGAGTTGCCCGAGTAGCTCGTCGCGCTCTATCTCCTGGCCCACCTCGATAGAGAGGGACATGTCGATGTAGTTGCGCGGGTCACCGAGCCCGTAGATAGCCGAGACAGAGGCGACGACGATGACGTCGTCACGGGTCAAAAGCGAGCGGGTCGCGGAGTGACGCAGCCGGTCTATCTCGTCGTTGATGGAGGCGTCCTTGTCGATGAACGTGTCCGTCTGCTCGACGTAGGCCTCCGGCTGGTAGTAGTCGTAGTAGCTGACGAAGTACTCGACGGCGTTGTCCGGGAACAGGTTCCGGAACTCCTCGTACAGTTGTGCGGCGAGGGTCTTGTTGTGGGCAATGACCAGCGTCGGCTGCTGTATCTCCTCTACCACCCAGGAGACGGTGTTCGTCTTCCCGGAGCCAGTCACACCGAGTAGCGTCTGTGTGTCCATCCCCTGCCGGTATCCCTCGGCCAGTTGCTCGATGGCCTCGGGCTGGTCGCCGGCGGGGTCGAAGGGCGCGTCGACGCGGAACTCGCTGTCGGCGTCCGGACGGTCGATGGAGAGGGGGCCGCCTGCGTCGCTCATTGACGAACGCAAGGGCTGGAGGAACTTGAGGCGCTCGCTCGCGGTTCCGGACCAAAAAAAAGCGGCGCTCAGCAGACGTCTTTCGGGTTCACGCCCAGCTCCTCCAGCGTCTCGACGTAGTCGTCGTAGGCCGCCGCGACCACGTCGACGGCGGCGCCCTCCGCGGCGTCCCAGTCGTCCTCGCCGTCACAGATATCGTCCAGCAGGTCGGCGGCGTCCTCGCGGAGCGCCTCGATCTCGCTGCCCGCGCTCCGGTAGGTGCTCGCGGTCTGGGGATCGGCCTGCCCGGTGAAGAAGCCGGTGAGCTGCTCTTTGACCTTCTTGTCGACGAGCGTCCAGCCGACGAGCCCGCCCAGTCGTTCGACGGTCGCGTCCAGTCCGTCGAGTTCGTCGTGCATGTGGAACGCGCAGTCGGCGGGGTCGGTGTCGCCCAGCCGCTCGCTGGCCTCGTCCGCGGCGTCGGCAAAGAGGTCAGCGGCGCTGTCGTCGCTCTCGTCGTCGGCCCACGCGCCGAAGGTGTCGACAGCGGCGGCCTCGCGGGCCGCCGCGGCCGCGTGGATGGCGTCGGGCTCCATCTCCCCGCGCGTGTCCGCATACAGCGTCTTCGAGGAGCCCAGCCGCGAGAGCTCGGTCTGCTGGTCGTCCCGGACTGCGTCGATGAGGTCGTCGGCGGTCATACCCGCGAGTGGGCCCGGCCCGGGCTTGTAACCATCGGACCGGACCAGCTACCCGTGCCAGTCGCCGCGCCGCTCGCGGGAGCCGGCCTCGTCCAGCCGGTCGGGGCTGTCGCCGGTGTGGAACGTCTCGACGAGCTGAGAGGCGATATGCCAGCTCGCGACGTCGGCGTCGAGCCCGACGAGCCGTATCTCCGCGGCCGTGTAGGCCTCGATGGCGCCGTCGCGGTCCGGGTCAGTCCCTTCGAGAGACAGACACGACCCCGCCTCGACGGCGCAGCCGTCCGCCGTGGCGGGTCGGACGGTGACATCGGCGCCGTCGGGGTCCGCGACGACGCGAACGGCGACGTCGGCGGGAACAGCCCCGTCGGCCCCCTCGCGAACGTACGCCAGCGCGTAGTCGAGCGCGCTCCGATAGCGGTCGCGTGTCGCGTCGTCGCCGGCCAGTGCGACCGCAAGCGCCGTGTCGTTCCAGGGGTTTGCCCGCTCGGTCGCGTTCGAGCGCGGCCGCGTCGCCAGGTCGCGCTCGTGGGCCATCACGTCGCGTGGCCGGTCGGTGTGTGTGAGCCCCAGCAGGTGGCCGACCTCGTGACGGACGACCAGGCGCGTGGCCTCGTCGGCCAGCCCGCGCCGGACCTCGACGGTCGCTGGCCGGTCGACGCCGGTCGAGGCGTTGAGCCGGGGCGCACAGCCGGCCGGGAACTCGGTATCACCGCAGCCACCGACGGTCTCGACGAAGCGCAGGCGCACGTCCGGTTCGTCCGCCGGCGTCGCGCCGGGGGCCAGCACACGGAAATCGACGGCGAAGTCGGCGAACTCGGTGGCGTTGTCCGTCCAGTAGGCCAGCCCGTCGGCGGCCAGCGCCCGCTCGCGGTCGGTACCCTCGACAGCGACAGTCACCGTCTCGCCGGCGAAGGGGTGTTCGTCGCTCCCGGTCAGCGGGTCGGCCTGCTCGACGAGCGCACTACAGCCGGCCAACCCGCCCAGAAGAAGCAAGACGGCGAGCGCGCCGGCGCGTCGGCTATCCATTGGCTACCCGTGGCACTCGGCGTAATTGTAGGTTGTGGCTGCGGGGAGTAAGCCCCCTTCTGTTCGGGCCGGCATTCGGCTGAGCGGCCGCGTCCAGCGCTCGCGCGCGGTGTCGGACTACCTGTCGACGCGGCCTTGCACCGGTGAGGATTCGCCGTTCCATCGGTCCGTCGCGGGCGTGGAGTCGAAGACGGTCCACGAAGTGCCCTCGGTGGGTTAACGCTCCCTCGCTTCGGTTGCGTGGTGCCCGGAGGGCACGTGCAACCTCGTTTGGGATTCGCACACCTCATCGGTCCCGCGACGACGTGTCGTTGCTGTTCCATAGCCGACGGTCTCCCGCCCCGGGCTTGTGCCCGGTCACCTGTCCGACGGGTGGGGGGACTTTCCTCATGGCTCTCGCCACGGGGGCCGGCCTCCCGCTGCCAGTCGAGCCTAGGCTAGTGGCGCTGATTAAGGTTGCTTCTCCGCGCCCGGTCCGACGGCTGCAGAAAGCACTTTACAGTGGTCTGATGAGTGAGGGCAATGAACTCTCGTCCGAGCCGCAGAACTCTCTTCCTCCTCGGCTGCGGCGTGCTGGCGCTCGTCGGTGGGCTGGTCCTGTACACGGCGGTTCCGGGCGAAGACTATCGGATGCACGTCATGGCGAGCGATGCCGACACCGCCGCGAACGCGAGCGAACGCGACGCCGCGGTGTACGCGTACGACGAACTCGACCCGGCGACACAGAGCGTGTTCCGGGAGGGACAGGCGGCGGCCGGCGAGGAGATAACGGTCCGCGCGGACCGCTGGCCCGAGTCGTTCGAGTACGGCACCGATACAGCCGGCGTCACGGTCGTCAGTGACCGGGGCACGTACTACGTCGTCCGGGCCTGGCAGACCCAGTGTCTGGCGGCGCTCTGTGATGTCCTGCGGGCCGTATTCCTGGGTGTCGCCGGTGTCGGAGTGGTTGCGCTCGGTGTCGGGGTGAAGCGAGTTCGGACACGCCGGTCTAGCCGTCGCTGACGGTAGAGAGCAGAAACGAGAACAGACGGAAAACCGCGCGGCCCTCAGTCGTCGGAGGGGAGCGGCTGTCCGTCCCCGTCGGTCGGGGCCGGCGAGGACTGCATGTCGTCGTCCTCGGCGTAGGGGTACCACGTCATCTTCGTGTTGTGCATGTACGGGTCGTCGTAGTCGGTCTCCTCGGGCTCGACCAACTCGGCGAGCGTCTCCTCGTCGCGGGCCTCGACGAAGTCACGGAACGTCTCGCTGTCGTCGCGGAGTTCTTTGAAGCTGTTCACGAGGTTCCGGATGGCGCCGGGCACCTCGTCGGCGGGGACGCGCATCTCGACCCAGTCGGCAAAGCGGGGATCCTCGCCGAGGCCGCCGCCCAGACCGATGTCCAACGCCTCGACGGGCTCGCCGTCCTTGCGGGTCTTCATCCCCCGCAGGGAGATGTCGGCGATCTGGGGCTGGGCACAGGAGGCCGTACAGCCCGAGAGGTGGATGTGGAAGTCCTCGTGGTCGTCGGGCAGGGAGACGTTGTCCTTGAGCCAGCGGGCGTACCGTACCTGCCGGTTCTTCGTCTCGACGATGGACAGAGAGCAGTACTCCGTGCCCGTACAGGCGATGGAGCCGCGCATGAACGGCGAGGGGTTCGGCGAGTAGTCCTCAAGCAGGGGCTCGCTCTTGAGGTCCTCCAGGTCCTCCTCGGGAACGTCCATGATGATGACGTTCTGTCGCTGGGTGAGTCGGACCTCGCCGGAGCCGTACTCGTCTGCGAGTTCGGCCAGTTCCAGCGTGTCCTCGGCGCCCATCCGGCCGACCAGCACGTTCAGGCCGACGTAGTAGTTGCCGTCGGGCTGTTCGTGGATGCCGACGTGGTCGTTGTGACCGGTCTGGCCGCCGGAGTTGTAGGTGTACTGGTCGCGCATGTCCTCGCCGGCGGTTTCGAGTTCGAAGTCGACGAACTCGTCCTGGAGGACCTGGCGCATCTTCTCGGGGCCCCACTCGTCCATGAGGAACTTGATGCGGGCGTTAAAGCGGTCCTCGCGGTCGCCGTACTCGCGAAACAGCGAGGACATCCCGTGGGCGAGGTCGGCGGCCTTGTCGGCCGGGACCCAGACGTCGATATCGCGGGCGAGGCGGGCCTCCTTCCGGGAGAGGCCGCCGCCGACGCGGACGTTGAAGCCGACTTCGCCGTTCTTCTCGGCCGGCTCGAAGGCGAGGTCGTTGATGTCGCCCTGGCCACAGCCCTCGTCACAGCCGGTGATGGCGACCTTCCACTTGCGCGGGAGGTTCGCGTAGTCGTCGTTGCCCTTGAACGTCTCGTGGAGCTCCTCGGCGACGGGCCAGGCGTCGACGTGCTCGTGTTTGTCCTTGCCGGCGACTGGGCAGCCGACGATGTTGCGCCAGGAGTCACCACAGGCCTGCTGGGTAGAGAGACCGACGGATTCGAGCTTCTCGAAGATGTCCGGAACGTCCTCCAGCTTTATCCAGTGGAGCTGGATGGACTGGCGGGTCGTCCAGTCACAGACGGCCGGTCCGAACTCGGGGTTGTCGGCGGGGCCGCGGGCGTACTCGTCGGCGATCTCCCCGATGACTTCCAGCTGTCCCGGTTTGATGACGCCGTTTGGCGTCCCGATACGCATCATGAAATAGGACTCCTGGCCCGAGCGCTGGTGGTACAGGCCCCACCACTTGAAGCGCTCGAACCACGCGTCGTGTTCGTCTTCGGGGATGGACTCCCATCCCTCCTCCGCGAACTCCATGAGGTGCTCGCGGATCTCGTTGCCGTAGACTTCGTCTTTCCATCCTTCGACTTTTGTGGGCATCGCTAGTTCTGTCACACCCCTAGCGGGCCGGACTTATACGGTACGCCTTCTCGTCAACCGTCTCCCCAACTACCCGAAACAGGACGTATTTGCCACTTAATCCGGGTCGCCGTCGCGGGCGTGTTTGCCCGGGAAGTGAACGCTCTCGTGGACGACACCGTAGAATTCCCCCGAATCGGGGTCGACGACGCGGCCGACGGTCAGCCAGTCCGTGACGCCGCTCTCGCCACAGGCGATACACTGGCCGGCGACGCGAGCCTCGATGTTCGGGTAGTCGACACCGACTTTCACGAACCCCTCGGCGAGGAAATCGGTCAGTTCACACCCACAGAAGTCCGTATTCGCTAACCGCCACAGGTCCGAGACGTTCACCTCCCGGGAGTCGTTGACGGATATCCACGCGCCGTCGTCGAGCTGGTGAACGTCGGTCGTCATTACATCTCATTAGATGTCCGAGACACCTGAGGGCATCGGCGCTGTCAACTTTCGCCGGTGCCGTACCTAACCGGCCGCCCTCTTGCGGTGCGTGTGTCGTAGTATCATCGCCCGCAAGTTGTCAGCAACCGTACAAGGTAGCTGCACGAGTTGCCGGTAAGCCGCAGTGTGGGTCGTTCTTACAGGAGGGTGCGCCCTTAAGGTAAACGGGCCGTTATGCAGGAGTAGCGACACGCGACGACACCCGTCGCCCGATACAGAAACGATGACGAACGCACACCAAACGCACGACGATGCCGACGCTGAACTCGACGAACCAACCACCGACCACCTCGACGACGTCGAGGACGGATGTGGCTGTACCGAAATCTGGGAACACATGTCCGAAGAACGCGAAGGCGCTTCGGACGACTAACTCCCCGTATTCGACCACCGGTACCGCAGTAGCACGGCCGGACGGGATACTTTTGTGCGGGGACCGCTAACGGCGTACTGATGCCAGACGACGCACCGTCGACCGGCCGGGAGTCGCCGGTCGGGAAACCAGTCATCCGTGGTGACCCGACGTTTGCCGGGGAACACGCCGACGAGGCCGTCGAGTTCGACCCCGACGACCCCGACAGCCTCGAACTCGCCGCACAGACTGTGCGGCGCTTCTCCGAGAACACCGCCGGCGCCGACGACAACGTCTACATGCTGCGCGGAGCGGCGGCGTGTGCGGCGCTCGTCCGGGGCGAAGGCTCCTACAAGGCCGCAGCGGAGCGCGCCGGCGGCGACGCGACCGTCTCCTTCATCCGGAAGTGGTCCCGCGTCCACGACCTCCCCCGCTCGATCCGCGTCCACGTCGCCAAAGGGGAGATCGCCCCCACCGCCGCGAAACACATCGCCCGCCTGGCTGGCGAGGCCCGCCTCCTGCTCGCCTGGGCCGCGCTGGACCACGACCTGACGGTCCGCCAGATACGCTCCGTCGCCAGCGGCGTCAACAACGGTGCGACCATCGAGGAAGCGCTCGCGGCCGAGGGATACCGCCTCGGCGAGCTCACTATCGACATCGACACCGACGCCTACTGCAAGCTCCGACGCCGCGCCGCACTCGACGCCACCGACCCCAGCAGCGTCGTCACGGAGTCGCTGGAATCGACGCTCGACGACGGATCGTAAGTACTTAGCCGCCAGTTCCCCCATCCCCTATTGCGGGCCGGTAGCTCAGTTAGGCAGAGCGTCTGGCTTTTAACCAGATGGTCGGGGGTTCAACTCCCTCCCGGCCCGTGAGATATCCGCGAGCGACAGCGAGCGGTATCGAACGAACGAGGGGGGAGTTGAACCCTGCCAGTCGCGCACAGCGTAGTGAGCACGTCTGGCTCCGGTTCAACTCCCTCCCGGCCCGCTTTTGTGACGAACGGACGTGAGGAGCGAGTGAGTGAACCGGCAGGAAGGAGCTGAACCCTGGGAGTCGCAGCGGCCAAACGAAGTGAGGCCGACCGTCTCCCTCCGGTTCAACTCCCTCCCGACCCGTGAGATATCCGCGAGCGACAGCGAGCGGTATCGAACAAAAAAGTCGGTCAAGAACGCCGCGGCGAGAGCATCGCCTTTTCGTGGTGCACCCCGTCCGTCGCACTCGTGAACGCGGTCGGTCACACAGCCCAACCTGGACAGCTCATACGGCCCGAGATGCCAGACCGGATGATTTAGGACCCTCACCACGCAGTGGTCGAACATGAACGCACTCACCGACGGACTCGACGACCCGCTGAAACCACTGGGTGTCGCCGGCGGCATTTTCCTCGTACTGGCTGCAGCGGGCACCATCCTCGGCGCGCCGTGGACGACACAGGCAACTATGAGCAGCGCAGCCCTGCAGGTGGTCGGCTCAGTGCTGATGGGGATACTCGGAGCGGCGCTCGCGTACGTCAGCTGGAACGACGAATAAAGAGCCGCGTTTCCTCGACCCTGTTTTGCAGTCTCGTATCGATATCGCCAGTCGTGGGACGCTTTGCAGTGATAGCGACCCTCAGCCGCGGTTCGGGAGGTACGCCATCCCGAGCATCAGCACCGACGCGATGCCGCTGAGGATTGAGATGCCCCAGAGGCCGTTCTTGCGCTCGTGGAAGTAGTCCTGGTCGGCGAGCGTCTCCTGGTACTGCGAGTACTGGTCGACGCTGACAACCTGAACCGTGCTGTGGTCCGGGAAGTGCGCGAAGTACTGCCCGTCCGCGAGCGTGACGTTGCCACCCTCGCTGAGTTCGACCGTCTGCTGTCGCGGCGCGGTCCACTCGACGGTCGCACCGGCGTCCGTCACCTCGGTGATAGTCGTCATCTGCGTGCCGCTGTCGGCCTGATACGAGTACTGGTCACCGACCGTATACGTCACCGTCTCCGGCTCCGGCAGCCACTCCTCGAGCGGCTGCGTTGAGTTGTCCGCGCGGTAGACGACGAACCGCTCGCCGTCCCGGGTCGCAAGCGAGTTGTACACCTCGCTGTCGTCCTGGAGCAGCGCCGTGACGTTCTGCTGGGCGGTGAGCGTCAACGTACTCGTCGAGTTGTCGACACTGACGTTGTACGTCGTGTTATCGAGTGTGGTCGTAGACCCCGCTTCTATGGTCGCAGTGTACTGCGAGGAGTTGTTCGTCCACGAGAGGTCTGCGACCATGTCCCCGCCACCCCCGTGTCCGCCGCCGCCCGACATGTGGATATTCGAGACGGTGTAGGTCTGGCCCTCGCTAGTGAAGGTGCTGTCGTTTGTCAGCTCCGGTCCGTCGAGTTGCACCTCCGGCCGCTGACTCTCCGCGACGCCAATGTACGAGTACGCTGCGACACTGGCGACGAGGAAGAACAGGAAGTACGCCGCCGCGGCTCGTCGTTGCATATCCAGACGGTCAGTCGCGGCGCGGTTTAATGATTACTTTTCGAGTGCCCCGAACACAGCCCGAGTCCGGCCGTGACTGCACGTGTCGGCGTCGTACGCCACACCCCGCGACCAGCCAGAGCGTCATCGCGATTGCCACCCACCCTGCTCTGTCGCAGTGTATCGGGTTCCGTCCAGCGTATCCACGACAACGACATCGAGCGCCACCGCCGCGTCCGCGTGTCCGAGCCACTGTCCCTCGTTCGACGGGTCGCCCTCGTTCTCGCTTTTGCCGTCGATTATCGTCCGCACTCCGTTGTCGACGAGGTCGGTGTCGCAGTCGACGGGGTCAAAGCCCTCAACTATCGCCTCTTCCACGTTGCTGCCGATGAAGAGCCCGGTGTCGCAGTTGGCCGCAGTGCAGTCGATGAATCGCGGCCTGATAATGGGTGTCCCGGTGTCGTGGTTTTCGTCTTCCCGAGCGTAGAAACCGACGTTACAGTCCCGAGCCGTACACGATACGACAGAACAGTCACGGACTGGGTCCCGTCGGTTCTGTTCGTCGTTGTCCGAGTTGTACTCGATCTCGAAGCCCCCCTCGTTTGTCCCCGTCGTCCCCTCGGCCACGCAGTCGACGAAAGCGCCGCTGAGCGCGGTAGAGGCGGTAAACGGTGTACTTCCCCCATCGATGGCCCGACACCCGGTCACCTCCCAGTTCGTAGTGTAGTCCCCTATGGCGAAAGCGCTGTACTCCGCCCTTCGGGCGGTGACATCACTGATTGTGACGTTCGACGAACTACCCGCGTAAACCGCATGGTTTGCCTCGGTCACGTCACACGAGTCCATCTGGACGCCCGAACAGTTAGTAATCGAGACGGCGTCCTTGCTGATGCTCTCGAATCGTGCGTCGCGTATCTCGATCGACTCCCCGTCGGCGAGCGTGATACCGTGCTCCCCGACGTGCTGGATGTGAATCCCGTCGAGAACCAGCTCCGTATACCCGTCGGCGGAGACAGCCGACCCACCCCGATACTGCATATCGATACTGATCGATTCGAACTGTCCCCCAGTCGTCTCGGCCGGGATTCGGTATATCGGGTCGGATTCACCGGCCGCATCGGTCGGTGTCAGTTCCACTCGCTCGTCGAGACCGACGAGAGTGATTTGGCTGGCCTGCTCGATTGCAACGCCCAGCAGACCGCCAGCGGCCACGAGGATGTGACCCTCTCCGAGTGTCGCCTGCGCTTCGTTGATGACACGTCCAAGGTCGTCGGCCTGAACCAGCGTCTCTTCCGTCTCGTCGATACCGTGAAACTGTTCACCCTGAGCGAGAACGTAAATATCCGCCTCGTATCCGGCGACGAGTTCCTCCGCCGAGACGCTCCGCCCGCTTGAGTCACCCAGCTGTTGTTTGGCGCGGTCGTCCAGGTCGGCCCCGACAGTCGATTGCTCGTTCCGCCCTGCGCTCTCCGGTCTTCCACAGCCCGCAAGCGCGAGTACACCGGCGAGAGCGGCTACTGTCTCTCTGCGTGACAGCTCCATATCCGATAGAGCGAGTAGATATACATTAGAAAGAAGCGTCTAACACGGACACGGTGGATGTGTCCCCGTACCGGCGCGGCCTATCTGGGCGGATCGCAACACCATACGCGGCCGAAGTAGCTCCATACCGTCCTTGCCGCTGGTACCGAACGGCGACTCGACACCGGAATCGGGCTCTATGCCGCACATCTCCCGGATGAAAGCCTATCGCTGTGGCTCACGGGAGTATCTACGACAGCAAGCCAAGGGCCGGATTTGAACCGGCGATGGGCGGCTCTGCAGGCCGCTGCGTTAGGCCGGACTCTGCCACCTTGGCGCAGTTTACAGTAAATGAGTCGGTCGCTTAAGGGTAGCGAATTCCGCTAGCCCTCGCCTTCGGACTGACCGGGTTCGCCGACGCCCTCGACGGGCACAGTGTTGAAGATCGACGACTGGGCCTCCTCCGCGGAGTCGAACCGCTCGTCTTCGAGCCGGCCCAACACCACATCGAGCGGTTCAGAGCCGTCCGCATACTGCAGGCGCACGTCGCCGAACTCCGTTTGTGCCGTCTCAACCGAGAGGGGATACGACGCCGACTCCAGTAATTCAGTCAGTTCGTTGAGTTTGACGGTACGCATCACACAGATAGCTCTCCTCGCAACAGCGTAGTTAGACGTACCGTATAAATACCAAAAGCCCCTCGAAGAGAGATGACTCTCCTCGAGAGGCTGAAAGTGAATGAATGGTGGCGGCGAACCGGGTTTCCCAGAGGGTCGCCCACTCCAGTACTCGCCGGAACGCT
>NZ_JAYMGA010000004.1:0-70216 GCF_035656455.1 Haloarcula sediminis
GGGCCCGGTATCTTGTCTCAGATACCGTCTCCAGGCTCTTGCTCTCACAACCTGTACCGATTATGGGCATGGTGGGCCGTTACCCCACCATCTACCTAATCGGCCGCAGCCACATCCTACAGCGCCGGAACGTTTCTCACTCTCTGCACTCCAGCATGAGAGTAATATCCACCATTGGCCTCAGTTTCCCGAGGTTATTGTGGTCTGTAGGGTAGTTTGGCCACGTGTTACTGAGCTATATGCCACGAATCTAAGTTCGTGCGACTAGCATGGCTAAATCGGACTCCGATAGCAATGGCCTCCGGCAGGATCAACCGGAATGTGCTGATATACATCAGCGGCGGAAGTGGTTGCACTCCGTCGGAAGCTACTTACTGCCGGCTGTAAGGCGTGAAGATATTCGCAATGCGAATTTCTTCAGTGTGTTACACCCGGAAGTAGAACACACTGGTTCCTACGCCAGTGTTGACTACTGCATGGGTCCGTGGGCTCACATCAGATTCCATCTTGACGGCGGACCGCAGGGGTGGAATCCTCATGGTGCGAGCGGAAAGCCCGATGGCCGTCCGCTCTGAGCGAACACCCGCCGACCCAGGTGGGTCGTCGAGCCGTCGGCCCGGGCACGCCGCCCGGGGCGACCTTCGCATCATATCCGATGGGAGGGGAATACATAAATGACTCGTCTCGCAGCCGCCCTGTGTCGACCCCACATAGCGCACACGTGACGTGACTCCGTCACACACTGAACCGACCGACAGCGATGGTGAATAACGAAAAGTAGTTACTCTTCGTAAATGAACTGTCTGCGGAGACGGTTGGGGGTGGCCGGCTCCCGAGGCTATTGAGAGACTATACTGCTCCGGAGCCGCGCGCACACCGAGTGGTTCTGCGTACGGATGGCTGCGGTATCACTGGTCAGAAAGCGCGTCACACACCACTGTATAAAAGGTAGTTCAGGCAGTCAGCGAATCGAGGTGGCCCTCGGCGCGGAGCTGGTCGGCGTCCTGGCCGTCGTAGCGCCACTCAACGTTGGCCTTCTCGTCTTGCCAGTCCCACGGTTCCGCGAGGACGATGTCGTCCTCGTTAATCCAGGTTCGGAACTTCATCCGGCCCGGGATACGACCCATGCGGGTCTCGCCGTCCTCGCACTGTAGGCGGACGTGGTTCCCACCGAGGTGTTCGGTTACGACTGCAAACAACTGGTCGCTATTTGGCATGCGGAGGTTCCGCCGCCCTGTATCTTCGCTCACACTGGCAATAGGCGCCCACAGCGTATAAGTGGTTTGAGGGTTACGATAGCGCGTACCACAGAGTGGTGGCGGGCAGCGATACGCGAACGCACAACGGCGCCGGGAGGCAAAAGTCGAATCGAACGCGAAACCGGGGGTTGTAGCGGTGGTGATACAGCGAGAACCGGGAGAAATTCAGTCGGCGGCGAGCGTCAGCGGTTCCTCGCTCTCGGCGACCATGTCGTCGGTGAGACCGTCCGCAAGCGCAAACACGGCGGCTTTGTGGTCCGTCTTCGACTTGTGGATCGATGTCGGCTTGACGCCGAGTTCGGCGTACTCGTCGTGGTCGACTTCAGTGCCGGTGTCCGCTTCGTAGTGGTGCTGTACCTGTGCGAGAAGGCTGTGAAGATGAATGAGCTCTTGCTTCTTCATGGATAGTACCGCCTAAAGGACGAAGGGTTATAGTATTATCTTGCCACTTGTTACCAATATATACCGGGATGGTAGCGGCCTCCCTCGCACCGATATCGGGTAGAACAGCCACTAAACAGCGCATTTGGACACAGACAATGAGACACAGTCATCCGGCGCCCGCCGCTCCGGCCGAGGAGAACCGCAGTCGCGCGCCCTCGACCGTTCGCTGACGGTGTCGTAAGCGCCGACGCGGTCAGTCGTCGACCGCATCGTGGGGCCCGACCGGGCCGTGGTTCGGGCACGCGCCCGCGATGGGGGTGTCATTGAGACAGCAGTGGCGGCGCTGGGTGGCGATGAGGCCGGTCGTGAGCGGTTCGCCACAGTGCCGACAGCGAAGTGTCATACCCTCACTTGGTGGCGAAGCCTGTTACCGCTACCGGGGTTTTTGTCCGACCGGGCCGAGCCGGGAGGTATGGACGACAGCGACCGTCACCGGGTTGGATTCGAGGAATTCGCCCGGATGGGGACGGCCAGAGCGCAGTTGCTTTCGGCGGTGACACCGACGGACGGCACCGAACGCGTCGGGCTCCGGGAAGCGGACGGGCGGGTCGTCGCGACGGCCGTCGAAGCCCGCCGGCCGGTGCCCCACTACGAGCGAGCGGCCGTGGACGGCTACGCGGTCAGAGCGAGGGACACGTTCGGGGCGAGCGAGCGGTCGCCGGCGTCGCTGGGAGTCGGGGACAGCGTTCGGTCCGGAACCGCGACCCGGGTCCACACTGGGAGCAAGCTCCCGGCGGGGGCCGACGCCGTCGTGGCGGCCGCGTCGACAGATCGGACCGGCGAAGACCTCGCGGTGTTCGAGCCCGTCCCGGCGGGCGGGAACGTGAGCGCTGTTGGCGAAGACGTGACCGGAGGACAGCGGCTGTTCGGGCCCGGTCACCGGCTCAGACCGTCGGACCTGGGCCTGTTGAAGGCCGCGGGCCACGGGCCCGTCGAGGTGTACAACCGCCCGCGGGTGAGCGTTCTCCCGACCGGAGAGGGGATCGTCCAGTCCGACCCCGGGCCCGGCGAGACGGTCGAGACGAACGGCCAGACCGTCACGCAGTACGTCGAGCGGTGGGGCGGCCAGACCACGGACCGCGAGAGCGTCACCGACGACCTCCGGGCGGCTATCGAGCGCGACCTCGACCACGACGTCGTGGTTACGACTGGGGGCACATCGGTCGGCGGACGCGAGGTGGTCCCCGACGTGGTCACAGAGATGGGCGAAGTGTTCGCTCACGGCGTCGCGCTCAGCCCCGGTCGCTCGGTCGCACTGGGTGCCGTCGACCGGACGCCCGTTCTGATGCTCCCGGGCCCTCCCGTCGCCTGCATCGTCGGCGCCGTCCAGTTCCTCCGGCCGGCACTCGCCGCGGTCGCTCACGCGTCCCCGACCGCACACCCGACGAGCGAGGCGCGCCTGACACGGAAAGTGCCGAGCGAACCGGGCGTTCGAACGTTCGCACGGGTGGCGCTAACGGCGGACGAGGACGGCGACGGGGTGACGGCCACGCCGACCCGGACCGGGGGCTCGGGGGCCCTCGCAAGCGTCGCGCTGGCTGACGGCTGGGTCGTCGTCCCCGAGGCGCGGGAGGGGTATGCCGAGGGCAAGACCGTGGTGGTCGAGGAGTGGGAGGGGTGCGTATGAGCGACCGACGGGAGTTCCGCGACCTCGCCGCGCCCGAGGAGGCCCGGGCAGTCGTCGACTCGCTCGACATCGACCCCGGGATGGCGACGGTCGCGCTGGCCGACGCCAGGGACCGCGTGCTGGCAGAGCGGGTCGACGCCGAACTCGACGTGCCGGGGTTCGACCGCGCGAGCATGGACGGCTACGCGGTGCGGGCCCGGGACACGTTCGGGGCCGACGAGGCGACACCGGAGACGCTCCACCTCGCGGGGACGGTCCACGCCGGCGAGAAACCCGATGTGACCGTCGCCCCCGGCACGGCCGCCGAGATATCGACCGGCGCAGTCATGCCGGAGGGGGCCGACGCCGTCGTGATGGTCGAGCGCACCACGGAGACCGACGGCGGCGTCGAGATACGCACCGCGGTCACCCCGGGCGAGAACGTCATGCCCGCTGGCGCGGACATCGCCGCCGGCGCGCGGGCGCTCGGCCCGGAGACCAGGGTCACACCGCGGGAGATCGGCCTGCTCTCGGCGCTGGGCGTCGGGGAGGTTACGGTTCGGGCGCGCCCGCGCGTGGCTATCGTCTCGACAGGGGACGAACTCATCCGACCCGGCGAGTCACTGGACAGCGCGGCCGGCGAGATATACGACGTCAACAGCTACACGCTGGCGGCTGCCGTGGAGGACGCCGGCGGCGAGCCGGTACTGTACCCCCACGCCGGCGACGACTTCGAGGCACTGGAGTCGCTGCTTCACGAGGCCGCCGAGGAGTGTGACCTGGTGCTTTCCTCCGGGTCGACCAGCGCCGGCGCCGTCGACGTCGTCTACCGCGTCATCGAGGAACGGGGCGACCTCCGCCTCCACGGTGTCGCGGTCAAGCCGGGCAAGCCGATGCTCGTGGGCACTATCGGCGAGGCCGCTTACGTCGGGCTACCGGGTTACCCGGTGTCGGCGCTGACCATCTTCCGCGTGTTCGTCGCGCCCGCGCTCCGCGAGGCGGCGGGTCGGCCCGAGCCCCGGACCGCGACCGTCACCGGCGAGATGGCGGTCGAGGAGCGTTACACGGAGGGGCGGCTCCGCTACATGCCCGTCGGGCTCGTCGAGGACGGCGACGGGTCGACGCTCGTCTACCCGGTGGACAAGGGCAGCGGCGCGACGACGAGTCTCGTGGACGCGGACGGCACCGTCGCCGTCGAGCCTGAGACTGAGCTCCTGCCCGCCGGCCGGTCGGTCGAGGTGACGCTGTTCTCGCCGGAGGTGCGTGTCCCGTCCCTGTTCGGCGTCGGCGAGGACGACCCCCTGTGGAGCCGGCTGCTCGACCGCCTCGACGCGCCGCGGTACCTGCCGACGGGGACGGCCGACGGCCGGCGCCGGCTCCGCGAGTCAGTGCCGGACGTGGCCGTCGTCGCCGGCCCGGAGGCAGACGACGAGCCGGGCGAGGCGCTCGGTGGTTGGACGCGCGAGTGGGGGCTCGCGGTCGCGCCCGAGAGCGACGTGTCGGCGCTGTCGGACCTGGTCGACGGCGACTATCGCTTCGTCAACTGCGACGGCGGGTCGGGACTGTGCCACAGCTTCGACGCCGAGCTGGCGCGACTGGCCGACGAGCGCGGCGTGTCGTCGGCCGAGGTGACCGACGCCATCGACGGGTACGAGCTGACTGCGGGCGCCACCGAGAGCCCCGCCCGGACGGTCGCGGCCGGCGAGGCCGACGCCGGGCTGGCCCTGCGGGCGACGGCCGCGAAACTCGGCCTCGACTTCGTCCCGCTCGGGACCGAGCGCGTCCGCGTGCTGGCCAACGGCGACCGTACGGGGAAAGAAAGCGTCGAGCGACTGGCCGGGCTGTTGGGGGACGTCGACGACCTCGCCGCGGCGCTGGACGGCTTCGAGGTGTAGGGGCGCAGTAAGCCACTCAAGTGCCGGTCACTTACGGGGGACAATGGTAACAGAACTGTCCCCGTCCCACGCTGTCGAGCCGGTGTGGAGGTCCGCGCGATGACCGACTCGCTGGCCGACCCGTTCCGCTTCGAGTACGACCCGGCCACCGTCAGCTACGGCCCGGACAGCGCCTCACAGCTGGCGAGCGAGGTGGCGGCGCTGGGCTGTGAGAGTGCGCTCGTCGTCACGGGGTCGACCGTCGGCGAGACGCCGGCGGTGATGGACCCCGTGCGCGCGGGCCTCGGCGACCGGCTCGCCGGCGTCTTCGCCGGGACCACGCCACAGAAGCGCCTCGGGACGGCCTACGAGGCGCTGTCGCTGTATCGCGAGGCCGATGCGGAGTGTATCATCGCCGTCGGCGGCGGGAGCAGCCTCGACGTGGCGACGGTGCTGTCGGTGCTGGTAGCGACCGACCGGGACGCCGCCGCGGTGGGCGCGGAGCTGGTCGAGCGCGGGACCCTCTCCGTTCCCGAGTCGGGCCTCCCGCCGGTCGTCACGGTGCCGACGACGCTGGCCGGCGCCGACCTCTCGCAGGTGGCCGGCGTCACCGCCGACCCGTCGACCTGCCCCGTCGACGAGCCGGCAAGCGGCGCCGTCGACGACCCGGCGCTGATGCCCGCCGCCGCCTGCTACGACCCGGTGCTTGTGGCGACCACCCCGCGGAGGGTGCTCGCCGGGTCCGCGATGAACGGGTTCGACAAGGGCGTCGAGACGCTGTACGCCCGCAACCGGACGCCTATCTCGGACGCGACCGCGACGCGCGGGCTCGGGCTGTTGGCAGACGGGATGGAAACCCTCGGCGCTGGCGACGCCGACGGGAGCACGTACCAGCGACTCACCCGGGGCGTCCTCCTGGTCCAGTACGGCATCTCCCGACCCGACGGGACGACGCTGTCGCTGATTCACGCCCTCGGTCACGGGCTCACGCGCACGTACGGGGTCCAGCAGGGCACGGCCCACGCGATCGTCGCGCCCCACGCCCTCTCGTACCTGTTCGAGGCCGTCGACGGCCGGCGCGACCTGCTGGCCGAGGCGCTGGGTGTCGAGGCTGGGGCCGACCCCGCGACCGCAGTCGTCGACCGCGTCGCCGACGTCGCCGGCAGTCTCGGCCTCCCGACCCGGCTGCGGGACGTGGACGGCCCCGGCCGAGACGAGTTTCCCGCCGTGGCCGAGGCCGTCCTCGAAGACGCGTTCATGGCGAACGCGCCGCCGGAGCTGGCCCCCACGCGCGAGGACATCGTGGGCGTGCTGGAGGCGGCGTGGTAACGTCAGTCGAGTTTCCCGCGCAACACCTTCGCGGCGACGAGAATCGGGTCCCACACCGGGCTAAAGGGCGGGGCGTAGGCCAGGTCGAGCCGTTCGACCTCGGTGACCGTCAGGTCCGACTCCAGTGCCGTCGCCAGCGTGTCGATGCGGACGGCCGCGCGGTCCTTGCCGACGATGGCGCCCCCGATGACGCGGCCGCTCTCGCGGTCGGCGGTCAGGCTCACCGTGGTCGCCTCGTTGCCGGGGTAGTAGCCCGACCGCGAGCCGGCGGTGACGGTCTCGGTCACGGGGTCGAAGCCGGCCGCGCGCGCGTCCTCGTGGTCGATGAGCCCGACCCGGCCGGCCTCCAGTTCGAACGCCTTGACGACGGCGGTGCCGGCCACCTCGCCGACCGGCTCGGGGTCCCCGGCGACGGTCTGGCCGATGGCCCGACCAGCGCGATTGGCCGTGAGTCCGAGCGGGACCCACGCCGGCTCGCCGGTGACGGCGTGGTCGTCTTCGGCGCAGTCCCCGGCGGCGTAGACGCCGTCGACGTTCGTCCGGCCGTAGTCGTCGACGGCGACGGCGCCCGACTCGCCGAGTTCGACCGGCGTCTCCGCCAGTAGCTCGGTGTTCGGGGCCACCCCGATACCCACAAGGGCGAGTTCGACGGAGACGCGCCCGCCGTCGTGGACCACCGCCTCGACGCGGTCCCCGCCGGCGAGTTCCTCGACGGCCGTGTTCAGATGCAGGTGGACGCCCTGCTCGCGGAGGTGGTCGGCGACGCGTTCACACACTGCGTCGCCGAAAGGCGAGAGCAGATGGGCGCCCCGCTGGAAGACGTGCGTTTCGAGCCCGTGGGCGCGAAAGGCCTCGGCCATCTCGACGCCGACGTAGCCGCCGCCGACGATGGCCACCCGTTCGGGGGGCTCTATCGCCGCGTAGTGGTCGACGAGGTCGGTGTCGACGTACTCGATGCTGGTGTCGACGGCCGCCTCGCCGGGGTCGGCCAGCGCGGCTCTGATCGCCGCCGCCGAGTCCAGCCCGTGCATGGTGAAGGCCATGTCCCGGTCGAAGCCGTCGATAGGGTCGGTGACGGCGTGGGCCCCGGTCGCCACCAGCAGGTCGCCGTAGGGCTGCTCGAAGCGCTCGCCGCCGCCCTCGACCGTCACCGTCTCGGCCTCGGTGTCGACGGCGACGACCTCGTGTTCCCGCCGGAGGTCGATACCGCGCTCGGTCGCCTCCTCGGGCGACAGCGACAGCAGGTCGGTGAGCCGGTCGACCTCCCCCTTGACGTAGTAGGGGGTCCCGCAGTGGGCATACGAGACCCACCGGCCCTTCTCGAAGACGACGACGTCACCGTCGGGGTTCTCTCTGGTGAACTTACTCGCGGCGCTGAGGCCGGCGGCGTCGCCGCCGACGACCACAAACGGGTCGCTCATACCGGGTGGAGGAGCGCCTGTCACCTAACTGTTGAGTTACCCCCGGGTTAGCCGGGAGCGTCGCAGATAACAGTCAGTTACGCGGTTACGATACGTAACTATTAGTTTCGGGGACCGGAACGGGAACGTGTGAACAGCGACACGGACGAGCCGCTGTCGGTCTGGTGTGCCGGCGAGGAGTGGTGTCCCATCACGACGACGGCGACGCTCATTGGGAAGAAGTGGCATCCGGTCATCGTCCACCGACTGCTTCAGAACGGGCCCTCGGGGTTCAACGAGCTAAAGGAGAACGTCGACGGCATCTCCTCGAAAGTGCTCTCGGACAGCCTGGACGACCTCGGGGAACACGGCATCGTCGACCGGGCGGTCATCAGCGAACAGCCGTTCCGGGTCCAGTACTCCCTGACCGACCGCGGAGCGTCGCTGGAGCCCGTCATCGAGGAAATGGCGGCCTGGGGCAAAGAACACCTCCGGCCCGCCGAGGAGCCATAGGCCGGACAGTCATACGGTTTCAAGGCGCTGGCTCCGCATGCCCCCGTATGTACCTCGCCGACGAGGCCTGGCCCGACCTCGAGTCGTACTTCGAATCCGAGTCGCTCGCCCTGGTGCCACTGGGCTCGACCGAACAGCACGGCCCCCACCTGCCCGAGGGGACGGACCACATCATCGCCGAATCCTTCGCCCGCGCCGCCGCCGAGGAGACCGGCTATCTCTGTACGCCCACGATCAACGTGGGCGTCAGCCCCCACCACCGGCAGTTCCACGGGACGATGTGGGCCGACGCCCCGGCGTTCCGGGACTACGTCGAGAGCCTGACCCGCAACCTCGCGTACCACGGTATCGACCGCGTCGTCTTCGTCAACGCCCACGGCGGGAACGTCGAACACCTCCGCGAGGTCGGCCGCCGGGTCCGGGACGACGGGACGATGTACGCCATCGAGTGGATGTGGGACGAGTCCATCACCGAGCGCATCGAGGACGCCTTCGAGACGCCCGGCCCCCACGGCGGCCCCAAGGAGACCTCGCTCATCCAGTATCTCGCGGGCGACCTGGTCCACGAGGACCGTATCGAGGCCGCACGCGACGGCGGGCTCGTCGAGTTCGACGCCGAGGCGGGTCGAAAGTACGGGTCACGGACCTTCTACGACGCCATCGACAACACCGACAACGGGGTGTTGGGCGACCAGACCGACGCCTCCGCGGCCGTCGGCGAGGAGCTGTTCGAGGCGGCCCTGACCAACCTCTGTAAGCTCTGTGAGTGGCTCGCCGACCAGCCCTTCGAGGACCTCACGCCGAAGCCACACGTCTAGGCTTAAGGCCTCCCCGCTGCCATGTAGAACTATCATGGACGACCGACATAGCCGAACGGAGGGGGACCGATGAACACCCTCGACGAGATCGAGCGCGAAGTGAAAGACACGTCTCACTACGTCAGCGGCAACCTCGCGAACCACGCCCACCGCGCCGCGGGCGAAAACCCCAGCGGGGAGGAGCAGGTCGGCGGCGACGTCTGGGCCGATGACCTCTACTTCGACGCGCTGTCAGGCATCGAGGGCGTTGGGGGCTACGCGAGCGAGGAGCGCGAGGGGATCGTCGACCTCGGCGAGGGGTACACCATCGCCATCGACCCCCTGGACGGCTCCTCGAACCTGGCCTCGAACAACTCCGTCGGAACCATCGTCGGGGTCTACGACAGCGACCTGCCCGCGAGCGGGCGCCACCTCGCCGCGTCGATGATGGTGCTGTACGGCCCCTACACCACGCTGACCATCGCCCGGGAGGACCGCGACGTGGTCCAGGAGTACCTCCTCCGGGACGGCCACAGCGAGCGGTGGGGCACCTTCACCCTCCCCGAGGAGCCCACGGTGCTCGGGATGGCCGGGAAGTGGAGCCAGCGCAGCGACGAGATGAACGAGATAGCCCAGGAGTTCGCCCGCGAGCTGAAACCGCGCTACGGCGGCGCGACGGTCGCCGACCTGGCACAGGTACTGGAGTACGGCGGCCTCTTTGGCTACCCGGCGACCAACAAGTACTCCGGCGGGAAGCTCCGCATCCACTTCGAGGCGGGACCGCTCGCCTACCTCGTCGAGGCGGCCGGCGGCGCCTCCTCGGACGGGACCCAGTCGCTGCTCGATGTCGAGCCCGACGAGGTCCACGGCCGGACCCCGACGTTCCTCGGCAACGAGTCGCTCATCCAGCGGCTCGAAGACGCCCTGAGCGGGTAGCCCGAACCCGCGTTTTCAGACATCCCGGTAGCGGCCCAGTCGCGTGCCATCGAGCAGGAACGCCTCCGCGTCGGCCAGCCCCGCCGGGAGGAACGGCGCGAGAAAGTCCTGTCCGGCCACGTTGACCCAGGTCCCGCCCGACCGGTCGTTGAACGCCGGGAAGACGACGAGGTCCCCGTCGGCATCGAGCGGTCGGTCGTAGTGGTCCTCGAAGGGGCCCCCGGCCAGTGCCCCGCGAAGCCAGACCCGTTCTTTCCGCGTGCCGCCGACCTTGTCTTCCAGCCTGACTACCGGGTGTTCGTGGCCCACGCAGACGACGGCCGATTCGAGGACTGCCGGGGCGGGCCAGGTGTGCCCGTGGGCGAAACCCACGTCCCCGATTGTCGTCCCGTGGCTCGGCGCCACCGTCACCCCGGCGTCGAGCTCTTCGAGGACTGTCTCCAGCTCCCCATCGTGGTTCCCTTTCACGAGGGTAACTGGGACGGAAAGCGTCGAGAACAGCGCTTCAAGCTCCTCGCGTTCGCTCGCGAACGGCGAGCCGATGGCGTGGCCGAGGTCGCCGACGACGACCAGCCGGTCGGCGCCGGTACGCTCCAGCGCCGACAGCAGCCGCTCCCGGCGCTCGCTCGCGGCCGACCGGAGTTCCACCCCCTCGTACTGCAGTCCCGCCTCGATACCGGCGTGGTAGTCCGCGAGCGCGAGCAGCCGCTCGCCGCCGGCGTCGACGGTGGCCGCGGGGACGCCCGGGACGGGTTCGACACGCATCGCTCGCCCGTTGGCGACCGCGCGAGAAAAGCGGCGCGGCTCGGCGTTCAGATGGGGGTGAGCTTCCCGTCGTCGGGCTCGTAGCAGCGCCCGCCCATCAGCGCGTCCTGGACGGCCTCCTCGACGGCCTCGCGGTCCGCGCCGTAGGTCTCGACGACCTCGGTGATGACCGCCTCGCGGTCCGCGCCGCTCCCGTCGTTCAGGTCGGTCATCACGTCCATCACCGCGTCTTCGAGGTCGACATCCTCTGCGGGTTCGCCGTCCGCCTCGGGGGCCGGCTCGCTCTCGCTCGACCCCGTAGTGGCGTCCGTCGCCACGTCGGTCCCGGCATCGGTCGCCGGGGCCGCATCGGCGTCAGGCTCGGCCGCTTCGGCCAGCTCCTCGGGGTCGGGTGTCTCGATGCCGGCCTCGCCGGCCTCGCCGACCTCCGTCCCGCTCTGGAAGTCGGTGCCGTACTCCTCTTCTATCTCCTCGCGCTCGTCCTCGTCGAGTTCGAACTCGGGGTCGAACTCGCCCACGTCGTCGCTCTCGCCGCCGGCCTCGCCCGAACTCTCGAAATCGCCGAGCGACCCCGAGCTGTCGGTATCGCCCGTCGCCGACGAATCGGCTCCACTGTCGGGCTCGCTCGCGGGCGCTGTCGATTCCGTCGGCGACTCAGTCGTGTCGCCCGCGGACGACACAGTCTCGGCCGAGGGGGAGCCGGACGCCGCCTCCGCCGCTGGCTCGGCCGACTCGTCCGTCGGCTCGTCGCTCGTCGACGGAGCCGTTTCGACGGGGTCGCTCGACGGTTCCGAGGCCGTTTCGGTCACGGGTTCGTCCGTCGTGCTGTCCGCTTCCGTGGTCTCGGAGACCGCGGGTTCGTCGGCAGCGTCGGTGTCGGTGGCCGGTTCTGCCGTCTTCTCCGGCTCGTCGCTCGGCTCGGCCGGCGGCGCCTCCTCGGACGCGTCGAGTGCCATCGTCGCCAGGGCCGCCAGCGTGTCGTCCGAACCGTCGCCGGGCGACAGCGACAGCGAGCCGGCCTCGTCGCGCTCGCCAGCGACGACGCGGGCGGCGTTGAGCGAGAGGTCCCGAACCGCCTGCAGGTAGTCGCCGGTCGTGTCGTAGTACTCGAGCGCCAGCGTCGAGCCGGCGGCGTCGCTCTCGGGGACGCCGGCCGCGACGAGCGCCTCCTGCAGCGCGTCGCCCGACAGGCCGGACTGTCTGGCACTCGCCGTCCGGCCGACGCGGGCGACGGTCTGTTCGGCGGCCTGGACGACCCAGCGGTCGCGCGTCTCCGCGTCGACCTCGCTGATGGACTCCGGCCGGACGGAGGTAAACACCCGGTCGCCGTCCTCCGGCTCGAAGGTGCGGGCCTTGCCCGTCACCGCGACGAACAGCGGCGGCGTCGCCGCTTCGAGGAAGGCCAGCGCCTCGGGCTGGTACTGGCCGGCGTAGACGACGAAGGCGCCAGTGGGGTCGACGACGCGGGCTCTCAGGACCTCCTCGTTTACCTGCTCCAGTTCGGTGAGGACGCCGACGGCGAACAGGCGGTTGACCCGCGCGCCCGTGGGCGTCACCACGTAGTTCGGGGCGCGCTCCTCGTCGGACTCGGAGTAGGAGAACTCGCTGTCCTCGAACTCGGTGGCGAAGAGGCGGTGGGCCACCTCGCGCCGGCCCGGTCCGCTGTCTTCGGATTCGCTCATGCGTCCACCTCCGCGAGCAGGGCCTTCGCACGCTCGGCCGGGTCGGCCGTCGACTCGCTGAACTCGCTTGCGTTCAGGTTGGCGCCGTACTCGTCGATGGAGAGCGAGCCCCGGACGACGTACTCGCGACCGACCACGCGGTCGGCGATGCGGTCGGCGACGACGCCCTTGTCCATCTCGTCGCGGGCGTGTTCGCGGGCGTCGTCCAGCCCGCCGCCGTAGACCTGCTCGGTCAACTCGTCGTCGAGGATGACGGTCACCGTCGCGGTGCCGTCGTCGAGAATCGCTTTGGTCCGCAGGTCGTCCTCGCCCTCGACGGCGCCGTGGGAGCGACACTGGCCGTTCTGGACCACGCGCCCACACTCCGGACAGCGCTCGATGAGCCCCGAGCCGTCCCGAATCTGGATGACGTTGCCGACGAGTTCCACGTCGAACTGGCCGCCGCTCTCGACGGCTTCACCGACGGACATCCGCGGGGCGTCCTCGGCGACCGCGACGGGCTCTGCGAGCGCCGTCACGGTGGAAAACTCCGAGACGTTCACCGACGGGGCGCCGCGGAACTCACGGACGAACGTCTCCTCGATGCGGACCGAGGCCCCGGCCTCGATTTCGGCGTGGGGCTCCCAGTCGGTAAAGGGGAGCCGGCCGGTCGAATCGCCCACCACGCCGCTGAGAATCTCGGTCTCGCCGTCGCGGCCGTCGATGGTCTTTGTCTCACACTCCAGTACCTGCACCTCGACGGTGATACCCCGGTCGCCGGGTTCCAGCTCCCGGAGGGCGGCCTCGCCGCCGACTTCGGCGTCGATTTCGAGCCGCTCGTCGACGGCTGTGGCGTCGGTGCTCTCCCCGAGGTTGAGTTCGGGCTTGCCGTCCCACTCGCGGACGCCGGCGTTTCCGAACTGCACGGTCTGGCCGGGTTCGAGGTCGCCGTCGAAGCCATCCCACGCCGTGTAGGAGATGGTCCCCGACTCGTCGGCGAGTTCGCCCTCGCGGATGACGTGTTCCTCGCCGTTGTACTGGATGGAGCGACGGCCCGACCTGAGCACCACCGCGGTGACGGTCACGTTCGAGTCGTCGGTGGTGACCTCGCCGATGGCCTTGCTCGACGGCCCCGAACTCCCCCCGCCGTCGCCGTACTTCCGGCGGAGGCTCTGTTTGGCCTCGTCCATCGGCACCGAGTAGTTCACCAGGTTCTCCAGGTCGCGTCTGACCTCCTCTTTGTCTACGTCGAGGTCGGAGGCGAGTTCCTCGACATGGTCTTCGAGAGACATCGGTGGAAGCTTCGAGAGGGGCATTCAAAAGCGTTTGTGGGGGCGGAGATACTAGTCCGGGTCCCCGACCGTGATGACCGGAACCGGCGCCGACCGGACCGTCTTCTCGGCGACGCTCCCGAGCAGAATGCGGTCGGTCCCGCGCCGTCCGGTGGTCCCCATGACGACGGCGTCGATATCGTTCGCGTCGACACAGGACAGAATACCCTCCACCGGCCGGCCGTGTTCGACGTGGCGGACGACGCTCGCGTGGCCGTGGTCGCCGGCCTGTGACTCCAGCCCGTCGAGGGCCTCCTGGGCGGCCGTCTCGCCCGCTTCGCTGAGCGCAGTCGACCGGACATCGGGCCCGAGCGTGGTGTCGTCGACGATGGACAGCGCGTGGACGGTGGCGCCAAGCGCCGACGCGAGTGACAGGCCGTAGTCGGCGGCACGGACCGCCGCCTCGCTCCCGTCCGTCGGGACGAGCACGTCCTCGTACGGAAACGCGAACTGTTCGTCGTCATCCATCCGCGCAGTCAGTACCGGGACCGACGAGAGACGGACCACCTTCTCGGTGACGCTGCCCAGCAGGTAGCGGGCGACCCCGTCGCGGCCGTGGGTCGGCATCACGACCAGGTCGTGGCCGTACCGCTCGGCGTACGCTACTATCGTCGGCGCGGGATTCCCCTGAACGACATCCGTCTCGTAGTCGACGCCCAGAGACTGGAGGGTCTCGGCGCCCTCGGCGACGACGTCCTCGCCCTGCCGGGCCAGCGCGTCGACGGTCCGGCCCTCGACGACAGTGACAGAGTCGCGCGACGTGTCCGCGACGAACAGGAGATGGACCGTCGCGTCGCCCCAGTGGGCGAGCTCGGCCGCGTGGTGGAGCACAGCCGCGGCGCCGTCGCTACCGTCGAACGGGAGGAGGACATCGTCGTACATGGGCGGAAAATACGGTGGGCCGTCAGTAAGGTGTTTGCATCGCTTTGGTGACATTTCATCCCGTGGCGGCGCCGTCTATCGGCGCCGGGAGCGACGATACCGCCAGGGGACAACAGCAACCCGCGCGACGGGTGCGACCGGGCGGAAGGGGTTTTGCCGCTCGGTCCGACAACTGCATCGTGACGTTCGACGCCGTCGTCTTCGACCTTGACGGGACACTCATCGAGCGAACGCAAGACACCGCCGCGCTGTACGAGCGTACCTTCGAGCGGGTCGGCATCGAGCCCTTCGCCGCCCCGGCGGAGCTGTGGGCAGTGCTCGACGGCCCGCCGGACCCCGCCGACGAGGTGGGGTACCTCGGCGCCGGCTTCGCCCGTCTCGCCGCCCAGCACGGCCGGCGGGTCGACGCCATCGCGCTCGCGGAGGCGTTCGTCGACGGCGTCGACAACGCGCAGGTGACGCTTCGCCCGGGTGCCGAGCGGGCGCTGTCGGCCGCTCGCGAAACCGCGCCGACGGCCGTGCTCACCAACGGACCACAGTCCCGCCAGGCCGCGAAAGTCGGCGCCGTCGGGCTGGCAGCGCGTGTCGACACCGTCGTCTACGCCGGCGATATGCCCCGGCGCAAGCCCCACGCCGCACCCTTCGAAGCGACGCTGTCGACTCTCGACGCGACAGCAGAGCGCGCGCTCTATGTCGGCGACTCGCTGGGCTACGACGTGGCCGGCGCCCACAACGCCGGGCTGGCCGCGGCGTATCTCGACGACGGCGACGGCCCCGACCCCTACGACCCCGAGTACGTCCTCGAATCGCTCGCCGACCTCCCCGCGGTGCTCCGGTGACGCCGTCGATGAACCGCTCGCTGGTCACCGCCGTCGTCGAACGGCACTACCCCCAGCGGACGGTCGCCGGGGTCGACCCCGTTGGGGCCGGGACCCGACCGACCGCCGTGGTCCGGTTCGACGGCCACCCCCCGCTCGTCGTCCAGCGCTCTGAGACCATCGACGCGGTCCGGACCGAGGCGGCCCTCGTCGGCGCGGTGCGTGACCGGACAGCCGTGCCGGTACCGCCGGTGCTGGCGACCGGGACGGTCGATGAGCAGGCCTACGCCGTCAGCGAGTACCGGTCGGGGACGGAGCTCCACACCACGTTCGCCGACAGCCCGCCGGCCGTGCGGCGCGACATCGCGCGGCAGTTCGGCCGCTATCTCGGCGAGTTACACGCGGCCTTTACCTTCGACGGGTGTGGCGACCTCACGCGACCGGCGGGCCGGCCGAGTGGCGAGGCACTCATCGCGACGGGCACCGACGACCACCGCTGGCTCGTCGAGTACGGCCGCCGGGCCATCGAGCGGTTACCCACCGAGTTCGACCCGCTGCGGGAGCGGCTTCGGGGCCGTCTCCGGGACGTGACCGCCGACGGCGCGACCCCGAGGCTGTTCCCGTGGGACCTCCGCCCCGGGAACGCGCTCGTAACCGACGGCACCGTCTCGGCCGTCCTCGACTGGGAGCAGCCGATGGCCGCCCCGCCGGCGCTCGCGCTGGCCAAGGCCGAGTATCTCGTCGCCGACTGGTACGTCGACGACCCGACGCCGCTGCGAGCGGCGTTCCGGGACGGGTACGAGGGAGTGCGGCCGGTGCCGACCGTGGACCCGGTCCACCGGGTTGTGGCTATCGCCGACAGCACCGTTGACTCACGCGGGGGCGTGACGAACCCCGGGTACCCGGAGTACGGTCGGTCCGAGTCTGTGGCGTTTCATCAAACGGCGCTGCGGTCGGCACTGGACGGTTGACCCGAATGGTGGGTGCAGCTCCGCTGACCCCTCGAAGACTCAGCGCATACGCTAACCGAAGTCTCCGAAAGGCGCTTGGCCGTCAGAGCGGGTTCTGACAGTGCAGTTCCGTAGCTTCCACAGGGCACCGAACCGAGCCGCCATCCGTTTTTCGCGAGGGCCGGTTGCGGGCCCACCACTGAACGACGTGGCAGCGACGCCGCCACGCTCTCCTCGCAGCGAGCCGACGGCTCGCGAGGAAGCCCTGTCCTCGAAAAGTTGTAGTGGGACCGCCGAGATTCGAACTCAGGTCCGACGGACCCCATCCGCCGAGGATACCGCTACCCCACGGTCCCGTGATTTGGAGGAGGAGGGTTCGTTAATTAAGGGTGTCGTTTCGCGACCGCCATGTGTCAGACCAACACCCGCTCGGGCGTGACGACGGTCCCCGACTCGGCGTCGGGATCGCCGACCAGGGTCCCAAGCGAAACGGCTGCCCCGTCGGGCGTGTAGCAGGCGACGAGTTGACCCTGCTTCGGGGCGGCGTCCCCCGCTTTGGCCGGCGTGGCCTCGATAACTCCCGGTGCGTACACCGGTGCGCCGTCGGCGACGGCCTCGGCGGCGCTGGGCGCGATGGTGACCCGTGGCAGGTGAGTCAGGGCGCGTTCGGCCGGCTGGACGAACTCGCGGAGGTCGCGCTCGTCCCCGTCCTCGGCGAACGCCAGCGCGTCGATAAGGTCGTGCATCGCCACGAGCGACCGGTCGTCGAACTGGCCGGTAGCGGTCCGGCGCAGGTCACCCATGTGGGCACCGGTACCAAGCGCCAGCCCGATATCGTGACAGAGCTTGCGGATATACGTGCCCGAGGCACAGCGGACCCGCAGCAGTGCGCGGCGGTCGCTCTGTTCCAGCACGTCGAGGTCGTGAATCCGACGGGTCCGGAGCTGGCGCTTCACGGCGCTCTTGCGCGGTGGCTTCTGGTAGATCTCGCCCTCGAACTCGGCGACCACCGCGTCGAAGTCCGGCGGGGCGCGGTCGTGCAGTTCCAGGACGGCGACGTACTCCTTGACGGCGTCGTCGAAGATGCGGGCCGCGCGGGCGGCGTCGCCCAGCAGGACGGGGAGACAGCCGGTCACCTTGGGGTCTAGGGTCCCGCCGTGGGCGATGCGGTCCTGGCCGGTGGCGTCGCGGACCCAGGCGGCGACCTGGTGGGCCGAGGGGCCGGGCGGTTTGTCGAGGTTGACGACGCCGAAGGCAAGCAGGTCGTCGACGCTTCGCTCGTCGGGCGGGGCGCGGACCATCAGAACTCGTAGCGGATGCCCTCGACGGGGGCCTGCCCCTCGTCGGCGTCAGTATCGAAGGAGTCGACGGCGTGCAGCGCGATGCTCAGGGTCCCCGGCGGGTCCCAGCGGGCCGTGTTGATGGCGAGGTCGTAAATCGAGAGGTCGTCGAAGTCGATGTCGTAGTACTCTCGGTAGCGCTGTGCCTCGCTGACGCTTCGCTCCTCGGTCTCGGTCCGGGCCTGCTCGAAGGGTTTGTTCTCCCGCTGGGCGATGCGGTCGGCTCGGACGTCAAGCGGCGCGGTGAGCCACAGCTTGATATCGGCGTGGTCGCCGGCCATCCAGCCGGCGAGGCGCGACTCCAGGACGACGTCGTCGCGCTTGGCGGCGATGTCGCGCAGGCGCCGGTCGAGGTCGCGGTCTATCTGGGCGTCCTCCTCGGCGGCCTTGTTCAGTTCCAGGGGCGTCATCCCCCGCTCCTCGGCGAGTGAGCGGAAGATGTCGCCGCCGGAGACGTGCTCGTAGTCCAGCGCGTCGGCCAGGCTCCGGGCGAGCGTGCTCTTCCCGCTGCCCGCTGGGCCGGAGACGGTAATCAACATGGTGGACCTCCGGGACTACGGATAAAAGGAGTTGTGTCTTGCAGGCGGAGTTGGCCTGGCTACTGGCTTCACTTGGGTCTCGGTCGCGCAGTACAGCCAGAAAGCCCCTGGAGACGCTTCGCGTCTCCCGGCCTTTGCGGAGCCGTCGGCGCCGCTCAGTCCCGCCCAGCGCTGTTTGGCCAGCCGGCTACGGGTGGGGCTTTCTTGCTGTCGAGAGAGGCAGTAGGCGGAGTAAGAGCGCTCGTCCGAGAAAGTCAGAGAGCGTCTGTGTTAGCTGGCGGTCGGCGAGGTCTGGACGTCCAGTGCCTTCCGGATGACCTGGGTAAAGGAGAGCGAACACAGGAAATACCAGACGATCCAGGCCTGCATCGGGCCCACGAGCCCCTGTCGCCAGGTCTCGACCTCGCCGAATATCGGCAGCGTGACGACCGGCGAGGCGATGGTCAGGCCGGGACCGAAGACCATCCAGTAGATCCAGAGGAACACGGGGATGTTGATGAGCATGATCCAGACCATCGGGCGGAACTGCTGTTTGAACATGCCCAGCTGGTCGGTCATCAGCTCCATCTGCTCCTCCTCGATGCGTTCGAGGGCCTCGTCGTCGCCCCGTTCTTTGGCCTCCTTGCGGCGCTCCTTTATTTTCTCCATTTTCTCCTGGTGGTCACCCATCCCGGACATGTCCATCATGTTGTCCTGGAGAATCGAGGAGGTCGCCCCGGTGAAGACGGCCAAGACGAGGATGAGGACGTAGAAGGGGAGTACCTCGGCCAGCGGACCGAGCGCGATGTCGATGGTCCCGCCGATGGCGTCCCGGATGGAGTTGATGGAGTAGCCGGCAAAGAGCCCGACAGTGCCGAGCGCGGCCAGTTTGTCCCACTGGCTCCACCCGTCGTCGTCGCCCTCCTCGGGGTCGGCGTCGGTCTCCGCCAGTGCGTCCCGGACGGCCTCGGGGTCCTCGATGACAAACCCGGCGCCGTCGGCGTCGACGAGCAGGCCGGACTCGATGAGCCGCCCCCACTCGCCGCTACTCATGTCGTCGCTGACGTCGCTCCAGGTGACGGTCCCCTTCTCCTCGGCGACATCGAGCACCCGTTCCAGCGCGTCGGTGAGTGCTTCGCCGTCGTCAGCGAGTCGCTCTACTTTCGGCGCGGTTCGTGCCATTGTGGTGTGGAAAGCGGCCGCGACGTATGAACTTTATTCTGTCCGCTCGTCGACCGCCGACTGAATGTCCGCCCAGACCTCGTCGGGGGTCTGCTCGCCGTCGATAGCGACGAAGCCGTCGTGGTCCTCGTAGTGCTCGATGACGGGGGCGGTGTTGTCCTCGAAGACGTCGAGTCGGTTGCGCACCGACTCCTCGTTGTCGTCGTCGCGCTGGATGAGGTCGCCGCCACAGTCGTCACAGACGCCCGACTCTTCGGGCTGGTTGAACTCGACGTGGTAGTTCGCGCCGCAGTCGTCACAGACCCGGCGGCCGGTGAGCCGGTCGACGAGTTCTTCCCGCGAGACCGAAAGCGAGAGGATGACGTCGAGGTCGGTCATCCCTTCGAGTTCCTCGGCCTGCTCCAGGTTGCGGGGGTAGCCGTCAAGGACGAAGCCATCGGCCGAATTGAGCGCCTCGTCGACGATGGCGTTGACGACGGCGTCGGGGACGAGGTCGCCCGCTTCCATGTACTCACGCGGGGTGTCGTACTCCGTGTCCATGTCGGAGATGTCCATGTCCTTGTTCGCCCGGAGCGCGTCGCCGGTCGTGATGTGGGCCACGTCGTACTCGTCGGCGATGTTCGCGCTCTGTGTCCCTTTCCCTGCTCCCGGCGGACCGAGAATCAGGAGTCGTGGCTGCGACATATTCGCGACTTCCGACGGCGAGGTTAAAGGGTTGTCCAAACGCGGCCGGATGCCGGGGCAGGTCTGACCCCCACCCAAATCCGTAAAGCCGGCGGACCCGTCTTTCAGGTATGCTCGAACCCGGCGACCCGGCCCCCGAGATCAGCGCACAGAACCAGTACGGCGAGACGGTGACGCCCGACTTCTCCGAGCCCACGGTCGTCTACTTCTACCCCGAGGACTTCACGGAGGGCTGTACCATCGAGGCCAGGGACTTCCAGGAGACGATGCCGAAGTTCCGCGAGGGCGGCATCGCCGTCTACGGCGTCTCGATGGACTCCGTCGAGAGTCACGACGAGTTCGCCGAGGAGATGGGCGTGCTCTATGACCTGCTTGCCGACCCCGACGGCGAGGTCGGGGAGGCCTTCGGGCTCGATACGAGCAGCGGTCGCGTCGACCGGTACACCTTCGTACTGGCCGACGGCGAGGTCAAGCGCGTCTACGACCCCGACCGCTACGACCCCGAGGGCCACGCCGAGGACGTGCTGGTGGAGACGCGCAACGAGTTCGTCCAGGGCGGGTAAGAAGCGGCCGGCCCGCAAGCGGCGTCCGCTCCCGCCAGCGGGGCTCGCTCACGTCAACTGGTCCACTGGACGACATTCGACGGGTCCGCGACGGACACCGACAGGGGCCTGTATGCGTTTCACTCGCGGTGGTGCGGCACCGCGCGGGCGGAAGGGCATAGCACCCGTCCGCGCTCGGCCGACCGCCGTCAGTAAATCCGGGCACCCTGCCCGATGCGGCTCTGGTAAGCGCGCGCGTCGATGCCGCGCTCGCCGAACGTGTCGAGCATCGCGCTGGCGATCGCGCGCTGGGACCCCTCGTAACACGCCGCGATGACCGACGGGCCCGCGCCCGAGATCGTCACGCCCGTCGCGCCGGCCTCCAGGGCGGCTTCCCGGACGGACTCGTAGCCGTCGATGAGCTCCGCCCGCGCCGGCGTGACGACGGTGTCGTGCATCCCCTCACCGACGAGTCCTGGGTCGTCCCGGTGCATCCCCGTCGTCAGGGTGGCGGCGTTGCCGACTGTCTCGACGAGCTGTTCGACGCGGGTGTGTTCGGGGACGACGCGGCGGGCGTCCCGCGTCGAGACGACGATGTCGGGGAGACACGCGACCAGGGGGATGGAGGCGTCGACCTGCCGGACGCCCGCGTCGGTGGCGATGGTAAAGCCCCCCAGGATAGAGGGCGCGACGTTGTCGTCGTGGGCGTCGCCGGAGACGACGGCCTCCCCCTTGGCGGCGATGGGGACCAGTTCCTCCCGGCTGTACCCGCGGTCGTACAGTTCGTTCAGGCCGACGGCCGCGGCGGCGGCGCTGGCGGCGGAGGAACCGAGTCCCGAGGCCGGGCGCACCCCCTTGTCTATCTGGATGTGTGCGGGGGCGTCCAGCGCCTCGGCGACGGCGCCGACGGTGTTTTTCTCGGGGTCCTCGGGGATGAACTGGCTGCCGGCGCCGGTCACCTCGATTGTCGTCCGGTCGGCCTTCGAGACGCGGACGACGTCGGCCGGACGCTCCAGCGCGACGCCGAAGACATCGAAGCCGCTGCCGAGGTTCGCGCTGGTAGCCGGCGCCCGGACGGTTAGCATGCCTGCGAATTTTTGCAGTGTGGTCAAAAAGGTAGCGGGTCGCCGGAGACGCTCTCAGTATTGAGAACACGAGCCAAAGCCATAAATCCCGAAGATGAATTCTGGCAGTAGAAGGATGCACGCCGAGTTCGTGTCGATACTCGTCGCCGGTAGCGCGGCGGGCGGGGTCGTCAGTGGGGTGCTGGCGGCGGGCGCGTGGCGGGACCGGTCCATGCCGGGGACGGGCCCGTTTGCCTGGCTGATGGTCGCTGCTGCCGGCTGGTGCCTGCTGAACATCGCCTGGCTCACCACCGCGGACCCGGAGGCGGCGAGGGTGGTGTTCCTGCTGACGCGGCTCGTCTCGGGCCTCATCGTCGGGCTGTGGGTCGTCTTCGCGCTCTCGTATACGGGCCGGCCGGCGTGGCTGACGCCCGCCCGGGTCGCGGGCCTGTTGCTGGTGCCGTCGCTGTACGGGCTGCTGGCGCTTTCGAACCCGGTCCACGGGCTGGTCACCGTCGGCGTGTCGCGAGTCACCGAGGCGGGTCTGACGCTGTTCGTCGGCGAGACCGGCCCAGTGTACGCGGCACAGACAGCCATACAGGTCGGCTTCATCGCGACCGGCTACGGCCTGTTCGGTGAGTACCTGCTCCGGTCGCGCAACCTCTATCGCAAGCAGACGTTTGTCATCCTCACGGCCGGACTGTTGACCGCCGGCGCCCACGGGCTGTTCGTCCTCGGGGCGACCCCACACCCGGGGTTCGACATCACGCCGCTGACGTTCGCGCTCAACGGCGCCCTCGTGGGGGTCGCACTGCTTCGATACGACTTCGTCTCGGTCACGCCGCTGGCCGGCGACCTGCTCGTTGATGAGCTCCCCGACCCCGTGCTCGCGCTCGATACCGAGGACCGAATCATCGACTACAACGCGGCCGCGGCGTCGCTGCTGGGGTCCGAGGAGCTTGGCGGTCGCCCCGTCGACGACGTCAGCGAGGGGCTGCTCGACGACATCGAGCGCAAGGAGGTGTTCGCGCTCGGGGAACCCCTGTCGTACTACGACCCGCGGACGAGCGCTATCACGGACCAGCACGGCGGCGTGCGGGGCCGGCTGGTCGTCCTGCGGGAGGTCACCGGCCAGCAGCGCCGCCAGGACCGTCTTGAGGCGTTGCAGGCAGCCACTCAGAATTTCGTCGAGGCCGACCAGCCCGAGACAGTAGCGGAACTGACCGTGCGCTTTGCCACGCGGATGCTCGATCAGAACGCCGCCGCGGTCTTCCTGGCCACCGACGACGGCCGGCTCGAGCCGGCCGCGGTGAGCGATGTCATCGCGGGGGCCGCCAGCGACCTGACCATCTGCCCGGAGACGATGTCCGACCACAACGTCTGGCGGACCTACGACAGCGGCAAGCAGCGCATCGCGGGCTGTGAGGGCTGTGGCGCGCCAATGGAGCGAGCGCTGATGGTGCCCATGGGCGACCGCGGCGTGCTGGCCATCGCGTCCGACGACGACAGTTACCCCACGGAAGACCGCCAGTACGCCCGGATTCTCGCCCAGACCACGCAGGTCGCCCTCGAACAGCTCCAGCGCCAGCGCGAGCTCAGGGGGAGTAGAAACTCCGTCGAGCGGCGCAACGACCAGATAGAGTTCTTCAACGGCGTCCTCAGACACTCCATACGCAACGGGATGCTCGTCGTCCAGGGACGGGCCGATTATCTCCGGGACAGCGTCGACAGCGGCGACGAACACCACATCGACAGCATCACCGCGTGGTGTGAGCGGTTAAACGAGATGAGCGACGCAATCAAGGACATCAACGAGACGGTCACCGCGAGCGAGAGCGAGCAGCTGGAGCCGATCTCTCTGTCGGCCGCCATGCAGGGCGCCGTCGAATCGTCGGTCGCGGACAGCGACGTCACGGTCGATATGGCGATAGACGACGAGCGGGTGCTGGCCAACCACCTCGCCGAGGAGGTAATCGGGAGCATCATCGAGAACGCGGTCGAGCACAACACCAGCGACCGGCCCCACGTGGAGATCGACACGCGTGATGCCGGCGACTGGATACAGGTCCGCGTCGCCGACAACGGTCCCGGCATCAGCGACGAGCTGAAGACGCGGATGTTCGAGCGCTCTATCTCCAACGACCAGACCGCCGGCGGCTTCGGCCTCTACTTCGTCTCGGTAATGATGGACCTCTACGGCGGGAAGGTGTGGTACGAGGACAACGACCCCCACGGCGCCGTCGCGATCCTGGAGTTCCAGCGGGCAGACGGGGCGTCCGACCCGAGCACCGCCAGCGCGGACGCCCCGGGGCTCGAAACACAAAGTAAATCCCACGACGACTGAAACCCGGTGGTATGATCGGTGTCGTCGGCGGCGGCGTCGCGGGCCTCGCAGCGGCGTATCGGCTCCAGCAGCACGGACACGAGGTCCGCGTCTTCGAGGCGAGCGAGGACGTTGGGGGACTGGCCGCGGTGTACGAGACCGGCGGCGACCCCATCGAGAAGTTCTATCACCACCTCTCGAAATCCGAGGAGACCATCGTCGAGCTCGCCGAGGAGCTGGGGCTGGGCGACGACGTCGAGTGGCGCATCGGGGAGAACGCCTACTACGTCGACGGCGTCGTCCACCCGATGGACAAGCCCTGGGAGATACTCTCCTTTCCCCACTGGAGCCTCTACGATAAGTTCCGTCTGGGGATGCTGACGCTCGATATCGACGTTCGGGGCGGGGTTCCGAAGTTCGACACCTACGAGCGGCTCGAGGACTTCGAGGACGTCCCCGTCGAGCAGTTCGCCCGCGAACACACCACGCAGAACGTCTACGAGACCTTCTTCGAGCCGCTGCTGGACGCGAAGTTCGGCTCCCGCAAGGCCGACGTCAGCGCCGCCTGGCTGCTTGGCCGCATCAAGTTCCGCGGCGAGCGGGACATCCTCAACGGCGAGGTTCTGGGCTATCTCGACGGCGGCTTCGGCCGCCTGCTGGACGCCCTCGTGGACGCTGTCGGCCGGGACAACATCGAGACGGGGACCCGCGTGACCGACGTGAAAACCAGCGATGGCGCGGTGTCGGGGCTGACGGCCGAGAGCGGGGACGGCGAAACAACCCACGACGTCGACAGTGTCGTCGTCGCGGCGATGCCCGACGTCCTCGAAGACCTCACGGGCTACCCCTGTGACATCGACTTCCAGGGCACGGTGTGTTCGGTCATCAGCATGGACGAACCGCTCATGGACACCTACTGGCTCAACATCGCCGACGAGGCCCCGTTCGGCGCGCTCATCGAACACACGAACTTCGTGGAGCGCGAGCGCTACGGCGGTCGCGAATCGGATGATTCGCGAGCACATCAGAACTCGGAGAGTTCTGAGGACGGCGACCACCTGCTGTACGTCGCCCGCTACATCCAGTCCCCCGAGGAAGACGTCTGGCAGCAGGACGACGACGAGGTCCGTGAGACGTGGCTCTCGGGCATCGAGTCGCTGTTTCCCGAGTTCGACCGCGAGTCGGTCAACTGGGTGAAGACGGCCCGCAACCCTCGCACCGCGCCCATCTACGAGCGGGGCTACCTGGATATGGTCGTCCCCTACGACCTCTCGGCCGAGGTCGCCGATGGCGTCTACTACGCCGGGATGGCCTCCGAGGCCCAGTACCCCGAGCGGTCGCTCAACGGCGGCATCGTCGCCGGCTACGAAGTGGCCGACCGAATCGACGGGACGTAGCTGCCAAACGCAGTTCGTCGTGCGCTCGCCTTACTCGACGCCGGGCGCTTCGCTCGGGTCGACGTCCCCCGGTTCCTCCTGCCCGCCGACGACCAGTTCACCGCCCTCCGTCTCGACGTAGACGTCGTCGGCGAACCCGCCCACCGCGTGGGGGTGGTCGGGGTCGTCCAATTTCTCCGGGGTCGACGGCGCTTCGGTGATGCCACCCCGGGGACGGAACTCGCCAAGCGGGTCCGAGATGGTGATGCCGTACTTCCCGAAGAAGTCCTCGTAGCGGTCGTAGTGGGCCTGTAGCTCGTCGCTTGGGAACTCCATCATCTCCGTCCAGCCGTGGTTGTAGAAGTCGAAGTTGGCCTGGATATGGGTGATTTCGCGGGCCTCGGCCTCCGGGAACCCGGCTTCGAGCGCGGCGACGTAGGTGTCCATCGTCGCGTCGAAGAAGTCGTCCAAGTGGTCCCGGCGCTCGTCGGCCCGGTCGGCGTCGGCCTTGTCGGCGAAGACGTTCGTGTGCAGGTCCACGAGCCGGTCGTTGACCTTCTCCCCGAGGACCGGCAGCGTCAGCGCCTGTTTGGCCGCGAAGTGCTTGACGTTCTGGCGGAGTTTCATCGCCTCCGCGTTAGGATTCGAGCGTCTTGAAAGGCTCGCCGGGTGGGGCGCCGCTCGGGTCACAGGCCGGACGGAGTCCCCCGAGCGAGGCGCGTTTCACCTAGCACCTGCCACATCCGCCATCGGCGTCTCGCAAACGATACGCAGATAGCAATCCACATTAGGCGTCGTTCCGAAGCGTCCGAACATGAGCACGTCACACGTGATTATCGGGGACGGTATCGCGGGAGCGTCCGCGGCCGAGACCATCAGGGAGGCCGACCCTGACGCATCAGTGACCGTCATCACCGACGAGGGCGAGGCCCTCTACAACCGGATTCTCATCAAGGAGTTCGCCAAGGGGAAACTGCCGGAGGCCCCGATCTCCATCCACGAGCCCGAGTGGTACGACGAGCGCGACATCGACCTCCAGCTGAACACCCACGTCACGGATATCGAACCGGTCGCCCACGAGGTTCACACCCACGAGGGCGACACCTACGAGTACGACAAGCTACTCATCGCGACCGGCGGGACGCCCGCACAGCTCCCCGTCGAGAACAGCGACGCGGAGGGCGTCCACCACTTCTGGACGTTCCAGGACGCCCGGGGCATCCGAGAGCACGCCGAAGAGACCGAGCAGGGCATCATCGTCGGCGCCGGCCTGCTGGGAATCGACTTCGCCGCCGTCTGTGCGGCCCAGGACATCGACGCGAAGTACCTGATGCGCGGGGACCGCTGGTGGCGCTACGCCCTCTCGGGCGACGGCGCAGAAATCATCCACGACGCCCTGCGCGAGAACGGCGTCGAGCCCGTCTTCGACTCTGGCGTCGACCACTTCACGGTCGACGACGACGGCCACGTCACCGGTGCCATCGACCCCAACGGCGAGGAGTTCGACGGCGGATGGGCCGGCGTCGCCATCGGGCTCAACTTCAACACCGAGTTCCTCGACGGCGTCGGGCTAGAGATGGATGACGGTATCGTCGTCGACGAGTTCATGCAGACCAGCGTGGAAGACATCTACGCCGCCGGCGACCTGACCCGGTACTACGACACCATCCTGAACTCGCCGGCCCAGAACGGTTCGTGGGGCTCGGCCAAGGAGCAGGGGTCGGTCGCCGGGACGAACATGGTCGCCGACAGCGAAGAAGAGGAGTTCCGCTGGGTCTCCTCGTACTCGATCACCCACTTTGACTTCCCGTTCCTCTCCTTTGGCCACCCAACGCGTGGCGACGACGAGGCCGAACGGAAGTACTCCGACAGCGAGTGGCGCCGACTCGCCTTCGAGAACGGCCAGCTCATCGGCGGTGTGCTCATCGGAGACCTCTCCCAGCAGTCCACGTTCAAGAAGCTCATCCGCGAGGAGCGGAAAGTCGCGGACCAGAAGGAGCTGCTCCTGGAGAAAGACGTCGACTTAGAAGAAGTGAAGGCGAACACGGCCGCCCCGGCCGAATAAACGCGCTTTGCCCGCTATAACCCGATAGTTTCTGAAAGCTCGGCACTTTTTTGTGCGTTTGGACAGTACCCCTGTACGTGACCAGGCTACTGCTCCGGCGGCTGCTGGCGGCGATATCCGGTGACGGCGAGGGCAGTGACGACGACGACGGCCAGTTTGCCGGCTCGCTGCTTGACTGGTCGGTCAACTACGGCCACGGGCCGGACGGCGGCCGCGGCGAAGCCGCCCGCGAGATGGCCCAGATACAGGAGAAAGCCGAGCTGCTTGACGAACAGGACCGCCACCGGCGATGACGTGAGCCCGGCTGGCGTCAGGTACACGTCGGTTCCCACGAACACGCATGGCAGACACCGTCTGGGTCGTTCGACACGGCCAGCGCCGGGACAGCGTCGACCCCGAGTGGGACGCCCGCGCCGACCGCGTCCACGACCCGCCCCTGACCGACCTCGGCCGCTGGGCGGCCTGGCGGACCGGGCGCCGGTTCGTCGAGTCGGGCGTCGAGTTCGACGCCGTCTACGCCTCGCCGTTTCTCCGGACCGCGGAGACGGCCGAGGAAATCGCTCGTGAGACGGGCAACGAGGTGCTGTTAGAACCCGGGCTGGGCGAACACCGCAACGCCGACTGGTTCGACGCCGAGCCCGAGGTCGTCGCCCCCGAGCGGTTGGCCGAGTGGTTCGACCCCGTCGAGCTGCGCCACGACCCGCTCGTCGTTCCGGAGTTCCCCGAGAGCCACAGCGAGGCGATGGACCGGGCCGGCGAGACGGCCCGGCGGCTCGTCGCCGAAACCGAGGGGACGGTGCTGTTCGTCGGCCACGGACTCACCGTCGGCGGCGTCGTCAAAGGGCTCGTGGGGTCGGCCGACGGGGTCGCGGCGCCGCTGTGTGGACTCTCCCTCCTCGTCAGGGACGGCGGGGACTGGCGGCTGGTGTTCTCCGGCGACACGAGCCATCTGGACGACTAGGTAGTGTTTAGTTCAGCAAGAAATTCTCAGAGAGCCAGAAAGCCCCCGGTCTCTCAGCTTTGGCTCGCGGGCCGCGCGAGGCGGTTTCACCGCCTCGGTTTCGCGGCGCGTAGCGCCGCGCAAGGCCCGCTCGCCAAGACGAGGGACCTTCGGTCCCTCGCGACCCGCGACTCGCTGTCGTCCGAAAGGCGCACAGCGCCTTTCGTGAGTGAGCGAATCGAAGATTCGCGATCTGTGCAAGACCTCCGGTCTTGCAGCATCACGAGAGAGCTTTGCTCTCTCGAACCACCCCCGAGTTTAGCTGGCCGGGGCTTTCTGGCTGTTTACAGTCGGTTTGCATGACCAACTATAATCACTAAAACCTCCGGCGACCGCGAACGGGAACGACGCCCTTTTTTCGACTGACGGCGGAGTAGCCGGTATGGACGGCGGCAGCGGCGATATGACACTCGCGTTCGACCTCGACGCCCTCAAGGAGCTGGCCCACCCCGACAGCGTGTTCACCGACGCGCGCCAGTGGTCCGAGTACGTCGGCGTCATCTCCGAACAGCCCACCTACGTCGTGACGAACTTCACGCGTAAACACCGCATCAGACAGGACTTCTTCTCCGGGCCGCGGGGCCGCCAGGAGAGCCTGGAGAACGTCAAAGAGCAGTTCGACACCGACCGCCACGTCTTCGTCGGGGCCGGCGAGGCCGACGCCGACCTGGCCGAGACGGCGGGCTGGGAGTTCCTCCCGGTCACGGACGCCGCCGAGGCGGCCGACTGGGAGCTGGGCGAGCCCGAGGCCCCCGAGGCGACGGCAAACGAGGGCGACGAACAGCGCGACGACTGGCCGTAAGCGCCCGTCACAGCCCGTTTCGAGCGGGAGGTTTTATGTTGCCGTGACGAGCAGCCGGCGGTATGTCCCTGGATATCGGTGACGCCCTCCGGAGCGGTATCGACGACATCACCGGTGAGACCGGCCTGCTGGTCGGCGCGGTGTTTCTCCTGTACAACCTCGGTGCGCTCGTCGCCAACGAGAGCCTCTCGGTCGAGCTGCTGGAGCTCGTCTTCGAGAGCGGTGTCTACACCGCCGAACAGCGGGCGGCCATAGAGTCGGTCGGAAGCGGGGCGCCCCTCGCGCTCGGTCTCGGCCTCCCGCTCACCGCAGTCCTTGTCGTCATCGTCGCGCTCGCCGGCGAACTGGTCCGGTACTGGGGCATCCGGCTGTTTGCCGGCCCGTCGGCGACGGCGACGGACGAGTTCGGTGACAGGGCGGGCATGGCGGTCGTCCTCGGCGGGGCCGTCGCGCTGACGGTACTGCTGTTCCAGTCGGTGCTGCCGGTGGTCGGCCAGCTGGGCGGGCTGGCGACGACGCTCGTCGGTTCGATAGTCGGCCCGCTCGCGGGACTGGCGCTGCTGACCGTCCTCGTCTACCTCCGCCAGGAGATAGCCCTGAACGACGGCGGCTACGGCGAAACGGTCAGGAACAGCGTCGCCCGGTTCATGGACGAGCCCGTCTCCATCGTGGTCCTGTTGCTCGTGCTCGGTCTCTTCGGGCTGGTCGGCGGCCTCCCGAGCCTGGTCACGGGGTTCGTCGTCGGGGACGCCGCCGTCGCGGGCCTGCCCGTGTCCGTCCTCGCTCGCCTGCTGTCGACGGTGCTCGGGGCCGTGTTCCAGACGCTCGGCATCGCCGTCGTCACCGACGCATACCTCCAGGTCCGGACGAGCGCCCGCGAGTCGGCGGCCTGACTGGGTCGTATCGCGGACTTTAACCCCCCGAGTGGCCAACGCGGAGTAATGGCAGAACCGCGCGTGCCCGGCGGGCGCGAGTCCGAGCTCGAACTCCCCTGCGGGAAGGTCATCAGTACCCACGACGACCTCGACCTGGGGATGCGCGAGTACGACTGCGCCTGCGGGGCGAGCCACGCCGTCGTGCTGGACATGCACCCGCTGGCCCGCTTCGTGCCGGAGTTCTTAGAGCAGGTGCTCACCGAGACCATCGAGCCGGCCGACGACCACGACGAGTTCACGATGGCCCACCTGCTGGGGGTCGTCATCGAGGAGTTCCCCGAGCAGGTGGCCGTGGCCGACGCGACGGAGGACGGCGCGGTCGGCTTCTCGATGGCCTGGGTGACCGACTTCGACGCCCGCCGGCTCCACGAAATCGTCGTCGAGCTCATCGTCGAGCTGATGGACCACGCCGTCTCCCACGCCGAGGACGACGAGATGGCCGCCGAGTTCGAGTCCCAGATGCTGGAGTTCGACATCGAGGCGTTCGTCGACCAGTACCGCGCGGAGCGGAACTTCGAGGACGAACACGATTCGGCGGTCTGAGTCGCAAGTAAGTGACATCCGCTCGATACTTACGCCGACAGCGTATGACAACAACCCACAGGACGGGTCCCGCCGCCGTCCGTTGGTTTGGCCGAAAACGGCGTCAGACACCAGTCTGACGGTGTTATATGGGTTTTGGGCTATTGTACGTAGGTATGGCCATCCGCCACGGCGAGTTCGAGCGCATCCGGTCGGTGCTTGCCGACGCCGACGCAGACGGCCCCCTGACGGCCCGGGAGATTCTGGAGCTGCTGGAGGAGGAGGGCGAGGAGTTCGACAGCGCTCACAGGGTCGCCACGGTACTGGGTCGGCGGGCCCAGGCCGGCGACGTCGAGGTCATCCGGGAACAGCCCTACCGGTACGACGTCACCGGCGAGAGCGAGTAGGGGGCTACGGGGGTGTGAGGTCCCCCCGTGTGAGCCGCTCGCATTACGATATTCGAAATCGAGCTTCGAGAAGCGTACCGTTTCGCCGGGCTTATTACGATGTGTAGGTTCGATTCGGGTAATGACAGCCGAGGAAGACCGCACGATCCTGCTCATCGGGAGCGGCCCCATCAAGATCGGCCAGGCAGCCGAATTCGACTACTCCGGCGCCCAGGCCTGTCGGGCCCTCCAGGAGGAGGGCGCGCGCGTGGTACTGGTCAACTCCAACCCGGCGACGATCATGACCGACCCGGACATGGCCGACAAGGTGTACCTCGAACCCATCAACACCGAGGCCATCACGGAGATCATCCGGAAGGAGAACCCGGACGGGGTCATCGCCGGCCTGGGCGGCCAGACCGGGCTCAACGTCACCGCCGAACTCGCCGAGGAAGGCGTCCTCGACGAGTACGACGTCGAGGTGATGGGCACGCCGCTCGACACTATCTACGCCACCGAGGACCGCGACCTGTTCCGCCAGCGCATGGAGAAGATCGGCGAGCCGGTCCCGCGCTCGACCACTATCTCGCTCGACGAGGACGAGTCGGTCACGGACTTCGACGAGGCAAACTTCCGCCAGCGCATCCAGGACGCCGTCGACGATGTCGGCGGCCTCCCGGTCATCGCCCGCACAACCTACACGCTGGGTGGCTCCGGCTCCGGCGTCGTCGACGACTTCGAGGAGCTCGTCGAGCGCGTCCGCAAGGGCCTGCGTCTCTCCCGCAACAGCGAGGTCCTCATCACCGAGTCCATCGAGGGGTGGGTCGAACTGGAGTACGAGGTCATGCGCGACGCCGACGACTCCTGTATCATCATCTGCAACATGGAGAACATCGACCCGATGGGCATCCACACCGGGGAGTCGACGGTCGTCACGCCCTCGCAGGTCATCCCCGACGAGGGTCACCAGCAGATGCGCGACTCGGCGCTGAAAGTCATCCGCGAACTCGGGATTCAGGGCGGCTGTAACATCCAGCACGCCTGGCGCGACGACGGCACGCCCGGCGGCGAGTACCGCGTCGTCGAGGTGAACCCCCGCGTCTCGCGTTCCTCGGCGCTGGCCTCGAAGGCGACTGGCTACCCCATCGCCCGCGTCACCGCGAAGGTCGCGCTGGGCAAGTGCCTCCACGAGATAGAGAACGAGATCACCGGCGAGACCACGGCCGCCTTCGAGCCCGCCATCGACTACGTCGTCACGAAGGTCCCGCGCTGGCCCATCGACAAGTTCACCGAGACCGACTTCGAGCTGTCGACGGCCATGAAGTCGACGGGCGAGGCGATGTCCATCGGACGGACCTTCCCCGAGTCGCTGCTCAAGGCGCTGCGCTCCTCCGAGTACAACCCGGCCGTCGACTTCGAGACGGTCGGCGACGACGAGCTCGAAGCGGAGTACCTCGTCCGGCCCTCCCCCGACCGACCCTACGCCATCTTCGAGGCGTTCCTGCGTGGCTACACAGTCGAGGAGATAGTCGAGCTGACAGACATCCACGAGTGGTACGTCGAGCGCTTCGAGGAGGTCGCAGACGCGGCCGAGGCCGCCATCGCGGGCGACTACGAGACCGCCGCCGCGGCCGGCTTCACCGACCAGGAAATCACCGCGCTCGCGGGCGGGGAGTTCAACGACACCCACGTCTCCTGGCTCCCGGCCGGGCTGGACGCCGAGGACGGCGGCGAGGCCGACATCGAGGCCGCGACCGACGGCTCCGGCGTCCAGATAGAAGACGTCGAAAGCGAGACCGTCCACCGGGACTACAAGCTCGTCGACACCTGCGCCGGCGAGTTCGAGGCGACGACGCCGTACTACTACTCGACGCGGGACCCGATCTCGGGCATCGACCGCAACGAACTCCTCGTAGACCCCGACGTCGAGAGCGTCGTCGTGGTCGGCGGCGGCCCAATCCGCATCGGCCAGGGCGTCGAGTTCGACTACTGTTCGGTCCACGCCGTCCAGGCCCTCGAAGCGATGGGTATCGACGCCCACGTCGTCAACAACAACCCCGAGACGGTGTCGACGGACTACGACACCTCCGACGGCCTGTTCTTCGAGCCGGTCACGGCCGAGGAAGTGGCCGACGTCTGTGAGTCGACCGGCGCCGACGGCGTGATGGTCCAGTTCGGCGGGCAGACGTCGGTCGACATCGGCGAACCGCTGGAAGACGAACTGGCCCGTCGCGGCCTGGACTGCGAGATTCTCGGCACGTCCGTCGAGGCGATGGACCTCGCCGAGGACCGCGACCGCTTCAACAAGCTGATGGACGACCTCGGCATCGCACAGGCCGAAGGCGGGACGGCGACGAGCAAGGAAGAGGCCCTGGAGCTGGCCCACGACATCGGCTACCCCGTGCTGGTGCGTCCCTCCTACGTGCTGGGCGGGCGCGCGATGGACGTGGTTTACAACGACGACGACCTCGAAACGTACATCGAGGAGGCGGTCCGGGTCTCCCCCGACAAACCGATTCTGGTCGACGAGTTCCTCGCCGACGCGGTCGAGCTGGACGTCGACGCCGTCGCCGATGGCGACGACGTGCTCATCGGCGGCGTGATGGAACACGTCGAGACTGCCGGGGTTCACTCCGGCGACTCCGCGTGTATGATCCCGCCCCGCTCACAGGAGATCAAAGACGTGATGCCCCGCATCCGCGAGGTCACCGAGGACATCGCCGAGGCGCTTGACACCGTTGGCCTGCTGAACGTCCAGCTCGCGGTGCGTGACGACGAGGTCTACGTGCTGGAGGCGAACCCCCGCTCGTCGCGGACGGTCCCCTTTATCTCGAAGACCACGGGCGTCCCCATCGCGAAAATCGCCGCCCGCGTCATGGCCGGCGAGTCCCTCGCCGAGCTGGACATCGAGGAGCAGATTCCCGAGCAGGTCTCGGTCAAGGAGGTCGTCCTGCCCTTCGACCGCCTGCCGGGTTCGGACCCGCGCCTGGGCCCCGAGATGAAATCGACCGGCGAGGTCATGGGGACCGCCGGCTCCTTCGGCAAGGCCTACCAGAAGGCACAGATGAGTGTCGACAAGCCCATCCCGCTCGAAGGCACGGCGCTTGTCGACCTGCCTATTCTGGGCTACGAAGAGCACTTTGAGGTCAAGAGCCTCGACGACTACGAGGACACCGACGCCGTCATCCGGGCCATCCAGAACGGCGATATCGACCTCGTGGCCTCCCGCGACCGCGAGGTACTCGAGGCCTGTGTCGAGGAGACGGTCACGTACTTCTCGACCCGCGAGAGCGCCGAAGCGGCCCTGGAAGCCATCAACTCCGCCGACCAACCCCTCTCCGTGCAAGCGATCAGCGAGCGCCCGAAGACGACACGCGAGTGGGGAAGCGAATAGCGAGGGGGCGACCCCGGCGAAAGCCGGTCGCGAATCCGGCGAATTTTTCGACTCGACACATAACGCCCTTCGAGAGTAATAACACTACATACAGAAATGTGATTAAAAGCGGGCGAGAGCGTGCGACCGTGAGAACGCAGGGACCTACCGGGAGGGCTGGAGCGCGATGACGGACCGGGCCACCTACGACCGGGCGGAGACGCTGGCGGAGATAGCCCCCAGCGACTCGGTGACAGCGCCGCTGCTTTCCGGTGCCGACGGTCGGTTCGCGACGCCGCCGTTGCACGAGCCGCCCGTCTCGTATCTCGAACCGGCGGAGTCGCCCGCCTACGTGCTCTCGAACGCCAAACGGGGCGTCGGACTCGGCTCCAAGCGGAACACGGTCGCCCCCAACCGAGCGTACGAGACAGTGATACTCGTCACCGGCCGACGGACGCTCTGTCTCGTCGGCCAGGGGTCGACCGACCGCGTTATCGAAGTGCCACACGAGTCCATCGCCGAGGCGAGCTACAAGACCGGCTTTCGCGCCCATCGGCTGGCACTCAAGACGCCACAGAACATCTATCACTGCTGGGTTAACCGGAAGACCGACGAGGACGTACTCGCGGCGGTGAGGGCGTTCATCGAGGACCGACAGCAGGAGATCCCCGAAGAGATGGACAGCGACAGCCGCGTACACTATCGGGGCCTCCCCATGCAACAGCAGTCGGAGGGGGACGATTCGCCCGCCAGCGACGAGGAACAGACGGTAATGTACCGGGGTTTGCCGGTCGACGACGACTCCGAGTGAGCGGCCGTCCGGGGACACACCAAACGTCAACGTCGCTCACGGACCGCTGGGCTCGTCGCTCGCGAGTGTCGAAAACGTCGCTTTCTCGCGGCTCCGCCGCTCGGCGGTCCAGTTACGCCGAACGGAGTGAGGCGCAACCACTCGCGGCTCGCTGCCCACGGCTTGCGCCGGTCGCTGCCGAGGCGTTCCCTCCGGTCACGCCTCGCTCGTGTAGTCGGAGACGCTTCACTTCGTTCAGCGTCTCCCTACTCCTCACGGCTCGCTACGCTCGCCGTTCGGCGGTTCAGTTGCGCTTCGCTGCGCTCAGCGCAACTACTTCTCGCGGGTCGCTACGCTCCCCGCTCGCCTATTTGGAGACCCCTCGCTACGCTCGGGCTCTCCTACTCCTCTACCATTCCCAGCACGTCGTCGAAGAAGCCAAGCGAGTCGTGCGGGCCGGGGTTGGCCTCGGGGTGGTACTGGCGCGTGATGATGCCCAGGTCGTCGTTCTCCAGGCCCTCGGGGGTGTCGTCGTTGACGTTGACCTGCGTCACGTCGAGCTTGTCGCCGGGGTCGGCGACGGTGTAGCCGTGGTTCTGGGTCGTCATCACGACCAGATTCGTGCGGAGGTCACGGACGGGCTGATTGACGCCGCGGTGGCCGAACTCCATCTTCTCCGTCTCGCCGCCCAGGGCGTTGGCGACGACCTGCTGTCCGAGACAGATACCCGCAAGCGGCACGTCGCCGACGTAGGTCTCGACGAGTTCGCCGGCCTGCTCGAAGTTCTCCGGGTCGCCGGGCCCGTTCGAGATAAAGAGGAGGTCCGGGTCGACGGCCTCGATGTCGGCCTCGCTGGCGTCGTAGGGGAAGACGTGGACGACGGCGTCGCGCTCAACCAGCGAGCTCATGATAGAGCCCTTGGCGCCGCAGTCGACCAGCGCGACGGTCGAGCCGTCGCCGCCCTCGTTGTAGGTCTCGACCTCGTCGACGGAGACCTGCGCGCCGATGTCGACGTGGTCGGACATGTGCTTGCACTGGTGGAGCTCGTCCAGCGCGTCCTGTTCGGTCGCGTCCGGCCCGGCGGCGATACCACATTTCATCGCCCCCTCGTCACGGATCTCCGTGACGATGTCGCGGGTGTCGAGGTGGTCGACGGCGGGCACGCCCTCGCTTTCGAGCCACTCGGCCACGTCGTCGGTCAGTTCGCGGGCGACGACGCCCCGTGGGTGGACGCGGTCGTCCTCGAAGCGCTCCTCCCGGACGCCGTAGTTCCCGATAAGCGGGTAGGAGAACGTCAGAATCTGCTCCTCGTAGGACGGGTCGGTCAGGCTCTCCTCGTAGCCAGTGTAGGCAGTTGTGAACACGACCTCGCCGCGTGTCGACCCCGGAGCGCGAGCGCGTGCCTCGATGACACGGTCACCCTCCAGTGCCACGTATGCGTCAGCCATTACGAGATGCGTACAGGATTCGCGGCCATAAGGATTGCTTTCGAAGCCGAGTTACGATTTTCGTAATCCTCAAGTCCAGCGGGTCGAAACGCTCACACCTCGATGGACGAACTGGACAGGGAGATTCTGTCGATACTCCGGCGGGACGCCCGCACGCCCTACACGGAGATCGCAGACCAAGTCGGAACCTCCGAAGGGACGGTGCGCAACCGCGTCGACCGGATGGTCGACGACGGTATCATCGAGCGGTTCACCGTGGCGACCCGCACCGGCAACGTCAAGTCCATGATAGAGGTCGGCGTCGACGTCAACGTCGACACGGCGGCCGTCACCGACCACATCGCCGAGTGGCCCGCGGTCGATTTCGTCTGGCAGGTGTCGGGCGAGGAGGACATCGTCGTCGTCGTGGACGCGGCCGATACCGGCGCGGTCAACGACCTCATCACGAAGGCCCGGGAGCTAGATGACGTGGTGAGTACCAAGACTCGGCTGATTCTGGACGAGCGAGTTGGATGAGCGACAGCGACTCCACTCGTTGACCCGGAATTCGTCGATTGAGACTGATTCTGGACGAGCGAGGGAGACAGCGCTCGGGTTCGTGACAGCGACGGAGAGGGCGTTTCTGGCGGCGCGTTCGGCCCGGAATTGACCCGGTCGGCAAAGCGAGGGTTGAAGTATTACTTGGTGTAACCACCGGAGTATGAAACGACGGACGTTCCTCTCCGGTGCCGGCTCGGTTGGGGCCATCGCACTGGCGGGCTGTAGCGCCGACCGGGTAAATCAGACGGGGACGCCAAGTCAGTCGGACAACACGCTCACGGTCGCGACGTACTCCTCTTTCACCGGCGAGGATAGCGCGGGCAACTGGCTCAAATCGAACTTCGAGTCCGAGCACGACGCGACAGTCGAGTTCACGACGCCGGAAAACGGCGTCAGCCAGTTCATCCAGCGCAAGTCCGAGGGCGCGCCCATCGAGGCGGACCTGTTCGTCGGGCTCAACACCGGCGAGCTCGTCCGCGCGGACGAGCAACTGGACGACCAGCTGTTCGCGACGGCGGACGTCGATGGCGCCGACTCGGTCAAGTCGGAGCTTAACTTCGACCCCGACGGGCGCGTGATTCCATACGACACGGGCTACATCAGCCTCGTCTACGACGAGGGCGAAGTCGAGAACCCCGGCACCTTCGACGCGCTGCTGGATCCGGCCTACGAGGACGGCCTCATCGCCCAGAACGCCCAGCAGTCAGACCCGGGACGGGCCTTCCTGCTGTGGACCATCCACGAGAAAGGCCCCGACAGCTATCTCGACTACTGGCAGGACCTCTCGGACAACGGGGTCCAGATACTCTCCGACTGGGAGCCAGCGTACAACGCTTACACGAACGAGGAGGCGCCGATGGTCGTCTCCTACTCCACCGACCAGGTGTACTACCACGGCGAGGGCGTTGACATGTCCCGCCACCAAGTCGGCTTCCTCAACGACCAGGGGTATGCGAACCCCGAGGGGATGGCCCAGTTCGCCGATGCCGACAACGCCGACCTGGCCCGGGAGTTCATGTCGTTCGTGCTCAGCGAGGAGGCCCAGAAGGAAATCGCGGTGCGCAACGTCCAGTTCCCCGCGGTCGAGGGCGTCGAACCCGGCGGGGACTTCGGCGAGTACGCGCTGGAGCCCCCCGAGCCAGTCACCTTCAGCTACGACGAACTCGCCGGCAACGTCGACGGCTGGATAGAGGAGTGGGCCCGCGAGATAGTGAGCAACTGAATGGCTATCCGGGACGGCCGCCTGCTGCCGGTCGGCGCCGCCGCCACGCTGGCGACGCTGGTCGTCGTCTTCTACTACCCGGTCGGGAGCGTTCTCGTCGGGGCCGTGTACGACGGCGCGCAGTTCACGCTCGCGCCGCTGCGCTCGGTGGCCGGCGACCCGTTCTATCACGACCTGTTTGCCTTTACCGCCTACCAGGCGCTGCTCTCGACGGCCGCCAGCGTCGCCGTCGGGCTCCCCGGCGCCTACCTGCTCGCGCGGTTCGAGTTCCCCGGTCGCCGGTTCGTCCGCTCGGTGACCATCCTCCCCTTTGTTTTGCCCTCCATCATGGTCGCCGTCGGCTTCCTGGCGATGTTCGGCCGGACCGGACTGGTAAACGACGTACTCGGCGCCGTCGGTCTCGGGCCGGTGGAGCTGACGTTCACGCTCGAAATCATCGTACTGGCGCATGCCTTCTACAACGCGCCGCTGGTGACGCGGCTGGTGACGGCCGCCTGGGAGTCGGTCGACCCGGCCCGCGTCGAGACCGCTCGCACCCTCGGGGCCTCGCCGCTTCGGGCCTTCCGTGACGTGACTCTGCCACAGCTGCTGCCGGCGCTGCTGACCGCGTCGGTGCTTACCTTCATCTTCACTTTCATGTCGTTTCCCATCGTGCTGGCGCTGGGCGGGCTCGAACTCGCGACCGTCGAGGTGTGGCTCTTTGCCCGCGTCCAGAGTCTGGCCCTCGCCGAGGCGGCGACGCTTGGGGCCATCGAGACGGCGCTGTCGCTGGGACTGATATATGTCTACCTGCGCTTCGAGGCCACACAGGTTAACGCGCGCGGCGAGTCACGCGGACGGGCGCGGGCGCCGCTCGTCGCCGGCCCGCGGTCGCTGGTCGACCCGAAACGGCTGGCGCTCTTTGCCTACGCGGGCGGCGCGCTCGTGCTCTTTGTGGGCCCGCTCGTGAGCCTCGTCGTCGAGAGCGTCACGACGCCCGGCGGCCAGTTCACGCTCGACTACTACGAGTTCCTGCTCGCCCAGCAGGCTTCGGCGGCGACGGGAACGGTCCGCCCGCTGCCGGCGATACGGAACTCGCTGCTGTTTGGCGCCGGGGCGCTTGTGCTCGCCCTGCCGATGGGCGTCGTCGTCTCCGTCGTCGCCACGCGGGACAGCCGCGGTTCCCGACTCACGGAGGCGCTGCTGACGGCGCCACTGGCCGTCAGCGGCATCGTCCTCGGCCTGGGGATGCTCCGGACCCTGGTCTTCGGGACGACGCTCTTTGGCTACCGCATCACCGTCACCGGCCCGGTCGCCGTCGTCGCCGCCCACGCCGTCGCGGCCTACCCCTTCGTCTCCCGGAACGTCACGCCGGCGCTGGGGAGTATCGACGACCGGCTCGTCGACGCCGCCCGCGCGCTCGGGGCCGACCGCACGACGGCGCTGCTCGACATCGAGCTCCCGCTCGTCGTGCCGGCGCTCATCGCGGGGGCGGCCTTCGCCTTCGCCATCAGCGTCGGCGAGTTCGACTCCACGGTGTTGCTGGCCGAGGGCGTCGACAGCGCCACGATGCCGGTCGCGCTCGAACGCTACACCGGCAACCGCTCGCTCGGCCCGAACCTCGGGCCGGCGACGGCGATGGGCACCCTCTTGCTCGCGGTGACGACCGTAAGCTTCGTGCTCATCGACCGGGTCGGCAGGGGGTGGGACCAGTGACCGAGCCCGGCGTCGAAGTCGAAGGAATGCGGGCCGAGTTCGACGGCGTGACGGCGCTGCGGGACGTGTCCCTGTCCATCGACGAAGGGGAGTTTTTCACGCTCGTCGGCCCGTCGGGCTGCGGGAAGACGACGATGCTTCGCTCCATCGCCGGGCTGACCGACGAGGCCGAGGGGCGCGTCGCCATCGACGGCCGGGACGTGACATCGGCCCCGCCGGAGGCGCGCAACGTCGGCATGGTGTTCCAGAACTACGCGCTCTTTCCCCACATGAGCGTCCACGAGAACGTCGCCTACGGCCTGCGCTTTCACGACCTCGACGGCCGCACCGACGACGAACGCGTGGCCGAACTACTCGACCTCGTCGACCTCGCCGGCGTCGCCGACCGGTCGCCCGAGCAGCTCTCGGGCGGCCAGCAGCAACGCATCGCGCTGGCGCGCGCGCTCGCACCCGAGCCCGACGTGCTCCTGCTCGACGAGCCGCTGTCGGCGCTCGACGCCCGGCTTCGCAAACGGCTCCGGGTCCAGATAAAGACCATCCAGCAGGAGCTGGACATCACGACCGTCTACGTCACCCACGACCAGGCCGAGGCGCTGGCACTCAGCGACCGGGTGGCCGTCATGCAGGACGGACGGGTCGAGCAGGTCGCGGCCCCCGAAAGCGTCTATCGGAACCCCGCCTCGCGCTTCGTCGCCGAGTTCGTCGGTGACAACAACCTCTTCGACGGCACCGTCACCGACGACGGTGCGGGCGTCGCCGTCGACGGGGCGGCGCTCCCGCTGCCGGCGGGGTCTGACCGGCGGCCCAGCGAGTCAGTGACGCTCGCGGTGCGGCCCGAGGTGATTGAAATCGACGACGGGGCGGCGTCCGCGGACACGACGCTCGCCGCGACGGTCGAAACCGTCGAGTTCCTCGGCGACGCCTACCGGGTCCACTGCCGGTGGCGGGGCCGGCGCATCGAGTGTAAGTCGACGGCGTCGGCGCCGCCGGCCGGCGAGGTCACGCTCGGGTTCGACGCGGACGACGCGCAGGTGCTGTGAGCGGTTCCGCGGAGTCGGGACGCTTTAGGTCGCCTCGGTCGAGCATGGGACAATGAGCGACTTCGGGAAGATAGACCGCGAGGTCTTCGAGGAGGTCATCTACCCCAACCTGGGCGCGGGCCGCGAGGACGTGGCGGTCGGACCGCGCCACGGCGTCGACTTCGGCGTGTTGAACATCGGCGACCGGGCGGTCGTCGTCGCGACCGACCCGATATCGATGCTGCCCGAGCTCGGCTGGGCTCGGGCCGGCCGGTTCGCGCTGGAGGTCGTCCTCTCGGACGTGGCCGTCTCCGGCGTCGCCCCGACGCATCTCGCCGTCAGCCTGACCCTGCCGCCATCCTGGAGCGACGACGACCTCGAAGCGTGCTGGACCGGCTTCGCGGACCACGCCGAGCGCCTCGGCGTGAGCATCGTCTCCGGTCACACGGCCCGGTATCCCGGCATCGACACCTCGTGGGTCGGCGGGGCCACGGTGCTGGGCGTGGGCGACCACGATGACGTCGTCCGGCCGGACGGCGCGACACCGGGCGACGACATCGTCGTGACCACCGGCCCGGGGGCGGAGGCCACGGGACTGCTCGCCACGCTCTTTCCCGAACAGCTGGGGCTGTCCCCGGAGGCCGTCGCGACCGCACAGGAGCGCGTCGACGACATCGCGGCCGTCGCGGACGCGCGGGCCGCCTTCGAGGCCGGCGGCGTCACCGCGATGCACGACGCGACGGAGGGCGGCGTCGCGGGCGGGCTGGTGGAGATGGCCAGCGGCGCGGGGGTCCGGTTCGACATCGACGCCGAACGGATGCCGATGGCCCCGGGCGTCGCGGCGGTGTGTGACGCAATCGACGTGGACCCCTGGACGGTATCGAGCGCCGGTACGCTGCTGTGTGCCGTCGAGCCGGACGCGAGCGCGGGCGTCGTCGAGGCGCTCCGGGCCCGCGGGACCGACGCCGCGGTGGTGGGCTCGGTGGCCGACGGCGACGGCGTCTTCGTCGACGGCGAGCGGCTGTCGGCCCCCGAGAGCGACCCCTCGTGGGACGTCTTCCAGCGGTTCTCGGGGGCGTAGCGACACGGCGGCGTCGCGGACGCCCGATATTCATGATGCGCGGGGCGAAAGGACGGATATGCAGTTCCCCGGCGCCTCCGGTGTCGACATCGTCTCCGTGTACGCACAGCTCGCCGAGGACGGCGCCACGTTCCTCGCCGTCGTGGCGCTCCTCTATGCGGTCGGTCGCCTGCTGGTCGTCCCCGGCGTCCGCTGGGGGTTGGAACGGTCCGCGCTCAACCGGACTGTCCAGAGCGCGCTGGTCAGCGGCGTCCACCTCCTCGTCGTCGTGTCCAGTGTCATCGTCGGCGCGAGTACGGCCGGCTTCCGCGGAAGTCTCGCGGGCACCACGCTCGTCGCAGCCGGCATCACCGTCGCCGTCGGCCTGGCCGCACAGGACGTGCTTGGGAACTTCGTCTCGGGGGCGTTCATCGTCAGCGACCCCGACCTCAACGTCGGCGACACCATCGAGTGGGAGGGCAAGCGCGGGACGGTCGTCGATATCGACCTGCGCGTGACCCGCGTGCGGACGCTGGACAACGAGCGCATCATCGTCCCGAACTCGGAGCTGGCGACGACGGCGGTGACCAACCAGACCGTGACCGACCCGGTCGGTATCTCCTATCAGTTCGGCGTCGACTACGAGACGGAGCTCGACGAGGTCCAGGGGATTATCCGCAACGTCGCCCGCGACCTCGACCACGTCGCCGAGCGGCCCAGGCCGACCGTCGCCGTCGACGAACTGACGGCGAGTTCGGTGCTCGTCGTCGCACGTATCTGGCTCCCCATCGAGCGAAAGAACCGCGTGCCGGCGGTCCGGGCGGCGTTCATCCGGAACGTCCACGAGGCCTGCAGGGCCGCCGGTATCGACCTCAGCGAGGACTCGGGGACCGAGCTCTCCGGCGAGGTGACGGTCCACGAGCCGTCAACGGACGAGTCCCCCTCAGGGTGAGCAGAGTCCATCAAGCAGGTGGACGGCGCCGGCCTTGTCCAGCGGGTCGTTGGCGTTGCCACAGTGGGGCGACTGCACGCAGGCCGGACAGCCCGCCTCGCAGTCACAGGAGCGAAGCATCGACAGCGTCGTCGCCATCAGCGGCGCCACGTCGTGGTAGGCCGCCCGGTTGAGGCCGATACCGCCCGGATAGCCGTCGTAGATGAAGATGGTCGGCTCGCCGGTGTGGGGGTGTTCGGGAGTCGAGAGCCCGCCGATATCGCCCCGGTCACAGAGATACTCGAAGGGGAACATCGATATCATGGCGTGTTCGGCGGCGTGGATGGCGCCGGGGAAGTCGCCGATGTCCGAACCGCCGTCGGTGGCCGCGTCGGCCTCCTCCGACGCCGTGTCGGCCCTCGCGCCGTACTCGCCGGCGCGGATGTCGCCTTCGAGGTCGTCGGGGACGGTGTAGTACATCGCCTTCGTCTCCAGGCTCGTCTCGGGGAGGTCGAGGGGGCGCTGTCCCAGTACCTCGCCCGAGGAGCCGTCGCGGCGCTCGTAGCCGGTAATCTGTTTGCGCATCGTCACTGACGCGAAACGGACCGGCACGTCCTCGCGCGTGGGGAGGGGACGCTCCTGTAAGTCGGCCTCGACCGTGATGGTCTTGTCGTGGAGGACGCGCGTGTAGTAGTCCGCCCAGGTCCGGTCAAGCTGTGCGACGCCGGCCGAGAGGTCGAGGTCGGTCACCTCGTACCGGCGGCCCTGGTGGTGGTAGATGGCGCCCGGATGGGCGTCCCGCAGGGCGTCCTCGAAGGGGAGTGTCGCGATGACGTCGCCCTTCGCGACCAGTTTCACCTCGCGGTCGTCGACCGTCCGGAGGCTCATGTCGTGGTGGGGCCGGCCGTTCGATGTCCAGCGGACCCCCTTATCGGTGGTCCGGCGGTCCAGTTTGCCGGCCGATTCGAGGTCCGCGACCACATCGGGGAACGTCGCGCCGAAGTGGCGGTCGTCGTCGGGGGAGAGCCAGTTCTCGCCCGCCGCCGCGAGCACGTGGTCGGGCAAGAGCTGGTCGTTCTCGGGGTTCGTGACCGCCTGTTCGGCGGGCCGCTCGAACAGCGTCTCGGGATTCCGCAGGACGTACTGGTCGAGCTGGTCCTCGCCGCCGACGAGCGCGACCAGCGCGGGGTCGGTATCCCGGCCCGCGCGCCCGGCCTGCTGGAAGGCCCGCATCCGGGTTCCGGGGTAGCCGTCGATGAGCACGGCGTCGAGCCCGCCCACGTCGACGCCCAGTTCCAGCGCGCTGGTCGACCACACCCCGCGGAGGTCCCCCGACTGGAGCCGCGATTCGAGTTCGCGGCGCTTCTCGTTGGTGAGGGCGGCCTGATACGCCCCCACGCCGTCGGCGAGGTCGTGGTGGCCCCGCGAGCGGAGTTCGTCGGCGCTGTCCCCGGCGTAGCGCTCGGCGGTCTGGCGGGAGCCGGCAAAGACCACGGTCTGGAGGCCCCGTTCGACGAGGTCGACGAACAGCCGCTTGGTCTCGACGTGGCTCGACTTGCGGCGGCCGCTGCCCCATCCCTCCCCTGTGTCGTACTCGGGCGGGTTCCACAGCAGCCAGTGGCGCGGGCCGCTGGCGGAGGCGTCCTCGTCGACCAGCGCGAAGGAGTCCTCGGACTGGCCGGTCACCGTCGCGGCGTGTTCGACGGGGTTGCCGATGGTCGCCGAGCAACAGACCCACTCGGGGTCGCTGTCGAACCGCTCGGCGATGCGCTGCAGGCGGCGCATCACGAGCGAGACGTGGCTCCCGAAGATGCCCCGATAGCCGTGGACTTCGTCGATGACGACGGTCTCCAGGCGCTGGAAGAACCAGTCCCACAGCCGGTGGGCGTGGGGGAGGATGCCGTAGTGGAGCATGTCAGGCGTCGTCAACAGGACGGTGGGCTGGCGCTCGCGGATGGCCTCCTTCTCCGATTTGGACTGGCGGCCCGTGTACTGGGCGATCGAGACGCCGGAGGCAAAGCCCAGTCCCTGTGCCAGTTCCGAGAGGGTCTCGGTCTGGTCGTTGATGAGCGCGACCTGCGGGGCGACGTAGAGCGTGGTCGCCCGCCTGTCCAGCGCCCGCTCGAAGGCGGGGACGGTGTATGCCAGGCTCTTGCCGCTCGCGGTCTCGGTCGCGAGGACGGCGTTGTCGCCGTCCCTGACAGCGTCGATAGCCGCGGTCTGGTGGGCGTAGAGGTCGGTGATACCTTCGTCGGCAAGTACCCCGGCGAGCCGCGAGTCGAGGTCGCAGTCGGCCGTCGTCGCCGCCCGGCCAGGGACCGTCCGCTCGTCGACAATCTGGCCCTCGTAGTAGGGCCGGTCGCGCAGCCACGCGATAGTCTCGTCCACGGACGGGGTTGGGCCGGGGAGGCTATCGGTCTTGCCCTTCTGCCGACTCGACGCGGCGGTCACCGCCTGCGTTGGCGCCCGAGGGGAGCACAGCAACGGCCTCGGGCAGTGCGTCGACAGTCGCCACCGTCGTCCGCGGTGACCCGATAGCGGGGAGGTCCGCCCCGTCGACGGCGACGACCCGGTCGGCCGCGGCGAGGACCGACTGGTTCGCGTCGGTGATACCGCCGGCCGCGACCGCCGCGTCGGCCGCCCGGGCCAGGTCGGTCGCCCGCTCGCGGGAACTATCGTCGACGCCGGCAAACGGCGGAACGGTGACGGCCTCGCAGTCGAGTTCGCGGGCCCGCTCGGCGGCCGCGTCGCCGGCGGGAACGACGCCGACCGAGACGGTCGCGCCGGCGGCGACCAGTCGGGCCACGACCGCGGCGGCCGGCCCGCCGGTGCCGACGACGTGGACGGTCCGGTCGACCGGCTCGCGGTCGGCGAAGGGAGTCACGAGCGGCGCGTCGGCCCCCGGCTGGTCGGTGACGAGCGTCTCGGCGTCGAAGGCGTCCCGGAGCGTCGGTCGCTTGAGCACCTCGCGTGGGTCGCCGGCCGCCCGGACGGTGCCGTCGGCCAGCAAGACGAGTTCGTCGCAGTAGCGCGCGGCGAGATTGAGGTCGTGGATGGCCGCGACGGCGGTCTTGCCCTCCCGGGCGAGGGCCGCGACCAGCTCCAGCGTGTTGACGGCGTGGTTGATGTCCAGACTCGACGTTGGTTCGTCGAGTACCAGAACAGGCGTCTCCTGGGCGAGCGCGCGCGCAAGCAGCACGCGCTGGCGCTCGCCGCCCGACAGCGAGGTGACGGGCCGGTCGGCAAAGCGGGCCACGTCGGCCCGCTCCATGGCGGCCGCGACGGCGTCCTCGTCGTCGCCGTCGGCCCGCTCGAACCGGCCGAGGTGGGGAGTCCGTCCCATCTCGACGGTCTGGCGGACGGTGAAATCGAACGAGAGCGTCGTCGCCTGGGGCGTGCTGGCGACGCGCCGGCTCACCTGCTTCGAGGAGAGGCCCGCGATGGGGTCGCCCGCGACGCGGATGGTTCCGCTGTCGGGCGAGAGCGTCGCCCGGAGCACCCGCAGCGTCGTCGTCTTGCCGGCGCCATTGGGGCCGACGAGGCCGACGACGGATCCACGCTCAGCGGTCAGCGACACGTCCGAGAGTATCGCTGTCCCGCCCAGCGAGACGGAGATGTCCTCTGCGCTGAGCATCGGTGTTGGCTCTCCATCCTGGCCCGGCTCGGAGTCGCTCATAGCTCGTGGACCTCCCGCTGGCGCAGCAAGTAGAGGAAGAAGGGCGCACCCAGCGCGGCGGTGACGATGCCGACCGGCACCTCGGCGCTGCCCGAGCGGGCCAGCGTGTCCGTCGCGACGAGGAAGGAGGCCCCGGCCAGCGCCGAGGTCGGGAGGAGGATTCGGTGGTCCGGTCCCACGAGCAGCCGCATCACGTGGGGGACGATGAGGCCGACGAAGCCGATGATACCCGCGACGGCGACGCCGGCCGCCGTCGCCAGCGCCGACAGCGCCAGCAGTATCCGCTTGGTCCGTTCGACCTCGATACCGAGGCTCGCGGCGTCCTCCTCGCCCAGCAGCATGACGTTCAGGTCCCGGGCGTAGAGCAACAGCAGGGCGAACGGGACGACGACGAGGGGGAGGCTCGACCACACCTCGGGCCAGGACGCCCCCTTGAGGTGCCCCATCAGCCAGAACAGCGCCCGGCGGATGCTCTCGCCGGCGTTGAGCAGGAGAAAGGAGACGACCGCCCCGAGAAACGTCTGGACGGCGACGCCGGCAAGCAGGAGCGTCGCCACGGGCGTCCGGCCGTTCTCCGTCGCGATGAGGTAGACGCCGAATGCGGCGACGAGCGCGCCGGCAAAGGCCGCCCCGCGCAGCCCCAGACCGAACGGCAGGGAGCCGCCGACGACGATGAAGCCGACGGCCCCGACGGCCGCGCCCGAGGAGACGCCGATTATCGAGGGGTCTGCCATCGGGTTCCGGAAGATGCCCTGCATGATAGTGCCGGCCGCGGCCAGCGAGAAGCCGACGATGGCGGCAAGCAGCACGCGCGGGAGCCGAATCCCCAGCACTATCTGTTCCTGGAGCCGCGAGACCTCGAACCGGAAGAGCGGGACGGTCGTCACATCGGCGGCCGCCCCCGAGAACTCGACGGCCGTCGGCACCGCGACGGCGTTGAGAAGCACCCGCGCGACGTCTCCCGGCGGAACGTACACCGGACCGACGGCTGCACTCGCCGTGATGACGGCGACCAGCAGCCCCGCGAGGGCCAGCGACCACGCGGCCGTTCGTCCGGGGGTTCGCACGGCTGAAAACCGACTTGCAGTAGGTAAATATTTATTGTTACTCCGCCCCCGGACAGACGATGCGACGATTCGCGATACTCGTTGCCGGACTCCTCGTGCTCGCGTCGCTTGCGACCCCGGTGGCCGCGAGCACGCAGACGGCCGGCCAGAACTGTTCGTTCCCGGTGACGCTGACCGACGCGACCGGGACCGAGGTCACGCTCGGCGAGCGCCCCGACCGGGTGGTGACGACGAACCCCTCGGCCGCCCAGACGATGTGGGAGATCGGCGGCCGCGACCAGGTCGTCGGGCTCAGCCAGTACGCCTCGTACCTGGAGGGCGCCGAGCGCCGGACGAACGTCTCGGCCAGCTTCGGCGTCAGCGTCGAGCGCGTGGCCGGGACGAACCCGGACCTCGTCCTCGCGCCCAACGCCAGCGCGGGCGACGTCGAAGGGCTCCGCAACGCGGGCCTGACGGTGTATCACCTGCGGGAGGCCAAGACCGTCGACGACATCGCCGAGAAGACGGCGACCATCGGCCGCCTGACGGGCAACTGCGAGGGCGCGGCCGAGACGAACACCTGGATGAACGCGAACGTCGACACCGTCCGGAGCCTCACCGCCGACATCGAGGACCGGCCGAGAGTGCTGTACTCGCTGGGCGGGGGCTACGTCGCCGGCGGCGACACCTTCATCGACGAGCTGTTCGACGTCGTGGGCGCCGACAACGTCGCCGCGCGCGACCACACCGGCTACCCACAGCTCAGCGACGAGGTCGTGTTACAGCTCGACCCGGAAGTGCTGGTCGTCACCGAGCGCACGGCCGGCATCGCGAGCGAGGAACCGTTCGCGAGCACGCGGGCCGGGCAGACGAACGCGACCGTTCGGGTCAACGTCCGCGACCTCAACCAGCCGGCCCCGCGCAGCGTCGTCCACGTGACCCGCAACCTGACCCGACAGCTGTACTTCGGGCCGGACGCGGCCGCCAGCGCGACCGGGACGGCCACGCCGACGGCGACGACCGACGGGAACGGCCCCGGCTTCACCGCCGTCGGTGCAGTCGGTGCCCTCGCTGGAGCGGTGCTGCTCGCACGCCGACGGCAGTGAGTCGCGGCCGCGCTGTCGCGTGGTTCAGTCGGCTCACTCCGCCGCGGAGACGTCGACGATGTCGTCGGGCACCGCCGGGACCGCATCGCCGCCGATACCCAGTTCCTCGCGGACGAGGTCCGTGGCCTCCCGTATCGCGCCGACGCTGCCCAGATACCCTGCGCCGACAGTCGTTTTCAGCGCCAGCGCCGGCCGGCCCGTCAGGACCGTGGGGCCCACTTTCGCCACGGCGTCGTCGCCGACGGAGACGAGCCAGCCGGGCACGTTGAACCGATATCGGGCGAGCCGGGGCTCGAACCCGCCGCCCCCGTTGCGCCGGTGTTCGACCAGCGCCGCGACGTTGTCGGCGGCCACACTCGCCTCGCGGATAGCCGCCGACGCGCTGGCCGGGACGGCCGCGCCGTCGCTGTCGACGACGCGGGCCGCATCGCCCACGGCAAAGGTCGACGCGCCCAGTCTGAGGTCCGCGCGGACGACCGGCCGCTCGTCGTCCAGAGCCGGCGACCCCCGGATACCGCCGGTCCAGACGAACTGGTCGTAGTCGAGCGCCTCGCCGGTGTCGAACGTGACGGCCTCGGCCTCGGCCCCCGAGACGCCGGTCCCGGTTCGGACCGACACGCCGGCGTCGAGCAGGGCGTCGTGGACGGCTCGCTGGAAGGCGGCGGGGAACGCCGGGGCGACCTCGGCGGCCTGTTCGAGCAGACAGACCTCGACGTCCATCCCCTCCTCGTCGGCCAGCGCGGCCAGTTCGCCCGCGACCTGCACACCCGAAAGGCCCGCGCCACCGACGACCACGCGGTCGCCGTCGGCCAACTCCAGGAAGTCCCGACGTATCTCGCGGGCGTCCGCCAGGCGTTTCAGCGGCGTGGCGTGCTCTCGGACCCCATCGAGCCCGTAGAAAGCGGTCCGGGCGCCGAGACAAACCGCGCCGACATCGTACTCCAGCGTCTCCTCGCCGCCCGTCGGCGTTTCGAGCGTCGCGACGCCGGCGTCGGCGTCGACGTCGGTGACCGTCGCTTGCCTGACTTCGCAGTCGAGCGCGTCGGTGAGCGAAACGGTGATTTCGTCGGCCAGTCCCGGCCGGCGGACCGCCCGGTGGAGCTCGTGTTGCACGAGGTGGTCGGTCGACTCGTCGACGACGACCAGGTCGGCGTCGGCGGGAAGGGTCCGTTCGAGCGTTCGGGCGAGTGTCAGACCGGCGTAGCCGGCTCCGAGAACGGCGACACGCATTGTGTCGTCATCTTGGCGTCGAGACCGATTAACCCTGTGCCAACGGCCGGTTCAGACGCGGTCGAGCGCCGCCTCCGGAACCGGGAGGACCAGCCCGTAGACGATGCGGTGGCCGATGAACCCGAGATAGAGGCCGAAGAACGCGTCGTAGTACCACCGAATCGTCGACGGGGCGACGTACATCGGAGTGAGAACGACGGCGACGACGACGGTGGTGCCCGCCACGAGCACGAGCGGGTGTGCACGGCCGTAGTCCCGCGCCGCGTACAGCCACGCCGGGAACGCCTCCCGCTCAGAGAGGTACTGGCTACCGGCGGCCACCAGCGCGACGACGGTCATCACCGGGATGTCGACGAGCGTCGGGAGTCGACGCCAGGTGAGGGCAAAGACCCCGAGTCCGCCGAGACCCAGAGTGAAGTGGCTCAGGAGGAGTCGCCGTCTGGCGTCCATCACTGTCGAGTGGCCGTCGTGAGAATGAAAAGTCTTTTCGTCCGCTCAGAACAGCGCCTCGGATTCGTCCAGCACTTCGGCGGGACCGCCGACCTCCCAGACACGGGTGTCCACACCGCAGTCGGCCACGGCGTCTTCGACGCGGTCGACGTACTCTTCGGTGGTGTTGACATAGGTGCTGGCGCCGGTGTCGACGGAGAAGTAGACGGGGATGTCCTCCTCGTTTCGGAGTTCCCGGACGGTGTTGAAGATCTCGATGGTCCGTGGCTGCCAGTACACCCAGCCGGCGGGGCCGGTCATCGTCGTCGCCGCAAGCGAGAGGGAGTCGTGTTCGGCCAGTTCGAAGGCGCGGCCGAAGTCGGCGTCGTAGAGGGCATCGCGCATATCGGATATCTGGCGCTGGATGTGGGCCATCCGGGCCTGAAACATGTGGCTGTCGGCGGCCTCCTTGTGGGCCTGCTCGGTCTCCTTGTAGGAGGGGACCATCCCGGCGACGATGCGCAGGTCGTCTTCGAGGTCGGTCTGGATTCGCTCGCTGCGACAGTCACGGTCGTTGACGCCGGTCTTGAGGTGGGAGAACGCGCCCGTCACCGCGCGGGCGGCCGACGCGGAGCCCCGGCGCGCGACCGTCGATATCTCGGGGTGAGTCATATCGAGGCCGGCCGCTTCGACCAGCGCCATCGCCGCCGCGGCAAAGCCCGACGAGGACGAGCCAAAGCCGATGTTCGTCGGGAAATCGTTGGTCGACTCGAACCGCACGCGGTGGTCGATACCGGCCAGCTCCCGGACGTAGTCGACGACCGAATCGATGCGCTCGGCGCCCCGCCCCTCGACTGCCTCGCCGTCGATGACGTAGCGGTCGGCGTCGAGCGACGGGTCGAACTCGACAGTGGTCTTTGTCCGACTCGGCGCCGTACTGACGGAGATGCTGTCGTGGTACGGCATCCGCCGCGCCTCGTCGCGCATCCCGTGGTACTTCACCAGCCCCTGGATAGGGTGAGCCTTCGCGGTCGCTTTCATACCTCACCGTTCCGGGCCGGTCACTTTGCTATTGCGAACCGGGCCGGCTCCGCGCGTTCGTCTGTATCGAGCCGCGATACGACCATACCAAATTCTAATGTCTCCAGTCTAGATTTGTTTTTCTGTATGTTCAACCAATTATACGGCGTTTAATCCCCAATGAATGCTAGCTATTGTCTGAGAAACTTTAAGACCGAGTCGCGTCATCTCTCAGTCGAGGACACGATGTCATACACCTCCCTCACGACGGCGCTGACGCTGTACCGCGGCGGAACCCTCAGCCTGAAGCAGGCTGCCAGCTACGGCGGGGTAGAGACCGGCAAGCTGGCCTCGGAGCTTCGCTCGCGGGGCTTTGACATCCGCGAGGAAGACTGGGACGTCCTGGCCGAGACCGCGAACTGAGCGGCCCCGGAGCGGGCGCTCTGGGAGCCGACCGCTGAAAACTCAGCCGCTCGGCACCACGTCACGAGGCCCTCAGACACGTGACCGGGCCAAGTTTCCGTCCCCACAGCGGGTGTGCGTTGCCGGCTGGTCGGCGGGCTGGGGCGTTGCCCAGCCGTCGGGTCCGATAAGAGCCGGTGGACGAGTCAGTCAGGAAACTAGCTCGTCGACCGAGCCCTCGATTTCCTCGACCTGTTCGTACTGTTCGTCGGCAACGGCGCTCAGGTCGGAGAGCTGCTGTTTCAGCGTGGCAAGCTCGTCAGCCGCCTCGTCAATCGTCGCAGCCACCTCTTCGGTGCTTGCGGCGTGGTCGTCGGTGGCGTCGGCCACTTCCTCTGCGGCGGTTGCGGTTTCGTTGACCTGCTCGTGTATCTCGTTCAGGGAGTTGACTGTCCTCTCGACCGCGTCGATTGCATCGGCGATTTCGTCAGTTGTCTCTCTGAGTTCGGCCGCGGTCCGTTCGGTGGCGTCGACCATCTCGGTGACCATCTCCTCGATTTCGCTGGCCTGGGTCTGTGACTCCTCCGCGAGCGATTTGACCTCATCGGCGACGACCGAAAACCCCTCGCCGGCTTCGCCCGCACGCGCGGCCTCGATACTCGCGTTCAGTGCGAGCATGTTCGTCTGGTCCGCGATGTCGTTTATCAGGTCGATGATCTCGCTCATCTCGTCGGCCTGGTTGGTGAGATCGTCGATCGTGTCCCCGACGGCACTGGCCGACTCCCGGACGCCTTCCATCTGGTCGATGGCAGCCTCGGCGGTCTCTTCGCCCTCCTGAGCCCGTGACTGTGCTCGCTTTGCGGACTGGCTGACCTGCTGGGTGCTCGACGCGATCTCCTCTATCACCGCCGATTGGCCAGCGACTTCCTCCGAGACCTGGTCGACCCGGTCCGTCTGTTGCTTTGCGAAGGTCTCGATACTGTCGGTGAGCGCGACGATGTCGTCGATCGCATCAGACAGGTCCGAAAGCTCGCCACGGACCGTCCCGCTGACCTGTTCCTGAAGCGTTTCGAGTTGCCGCTGCTGTTCGATATGTTCGGAGACGTCAGGAGCGACCTCAAACGCGCCGACCACCGTACCGTCGGGACCCCGAAGCGGCACTCCGTAGGTCTGGAATATCGCGTCCGTCGTGGGGACTTCCCGGACGCCGTCCTCCTGAATAACGTCCCCGGTGCGCGCGACCGTCTCTGCGAGCGTTTCGTCTTTGTTTTCAGTGCCGATAACGTCGTACGCGTTCTCGCCGAGCGCGTCCGCCGAGGGGATGTTCAGGTGAGCGGCGAGCTCGTCGTTCCAGTGGGTGAGCGTCCCGTCAGCCGTCGTCACCAACACCCCCTCGGGAAAGCTTTCGACGAGCTGGTCGAACATGGCCCGCCAGAAGTCCCGCTCGTGTCGGAGTCGCTCGGGTTCGTCCTGTGCAGAGAGCTCCGAGTCGGCCGCGTCCGTGTACGAATCCCAGAGGTTATCGCTCAGACTCCCACCTTTTTCCACAGAATCAGTCTCTCCCTGTTCGATTGAACTCATCGGCAAGATAGGACTTCTGAATTGATAAAAACCATTTCCTGCAATTATCAAGGCTGAAACTGTCGGAGTCGTTGTGGTGCAGGCTGATCGAACCCTGGGCACCCGACGCAAGCGTCCCTACTACGGAAAAGGCTGATGAGCCGGAGTCGTCACTCGCGGTCGGCGTTGGCCGACCCCGACGGCTGACACGCTCAGTACTCCGGGCTCTCTTCCCGAACGCCCTCGCGCTTGTTGACCAGCCGGGCGAGCGTAAAGAGCGTATCCGAGAGCCGGTTGAGGTAGATGATGGCCGTCTCGTTGACGCCGGCCTCCTCGGCGGCCAGCGAGACACAGCGTCGCTCCGCCCGGCGACAGACCGCCCGCGCGTGGTGGAGCTTCGCGCCCGGTTCCGACCCCGAGGGCAGTATAAACGACGACAGCTGGTCCAGCTCCTCGTCGGCCTCGTCTATCATGTCCTCGATCTCTTCGACGTGGTCCTCGGTTATCTGGGGGTCGTCCTCGTCGGGGCTGGGGTTCGCGAAGTCGGCCTGGACGATGTGGAGGTGGTTCTGGACGGTCCGCAGGTCGTCGTCGATGTCGTCGTGCCCGGTCGGCCGGACGACACCGACCAGTGCGTTGACCTCGTCGACGGTGCCGTAGGCCTCGATACGCCGGGAGTCCTTGGAGACGCGGTCCATCGTTCGCAGGTCGGTCTGGCCCTGGTCGCCGCGGCCGGTGTAGATGGTCATGTCGATGGCTGGGGCTGCCATGGCCTTATATGCTCGCCGGCGACCCGACACCGTCGCGTCACAGCCGCCGTTCGAGTTCCGACAGCGCTGCGGGCGAAAGAGCCACGTCGGCAAGCAGTGCCGCCCGCTGGTCGGCGTCGCCGTGGCCCGCGACGAAGCCGTTGAGCCGCGCCGCGACGGTCGAATCGACCAGCGACGGGCCGTAGATGTCTGCCAGCTCGTCGCCCAGTACCGGCGTCGAGCGCAGCTCGTACTTCTGGTGGTAGTCCTCGGCCAGCGTGAAGGCGTCGAGCGACTCGACGGCCGTCTCGACTGACTGGCCGGTTCGCTCGGAGAGCGCTGCCGCCGACGCCTCGGCGGCCGCCCGCTGGGCGTCGTCGTGGACCAGCACGACGCCGCGGTACTGGCGCTTGTGCGGCGCCGAGAAGGGGTCGTGGTTCGCCCAGAAAACGTCCAGCAGCTCCTCGTAGCCCACCGCGTCGGGGTCATACTCGACCTGTACCACCTCGGTGTGGTCGCCCAGCGAGTAGTAGCTCGGGTCCGGCTCCGTCCCGCCGGCGTAGCCGGCGCGGGTCCGCACAACGCCTTCCATCGCCCCGAACCGGGCGTCGGGCCCCCAGAAACAGCCCATCCCGAACGTCGCGGTGTCCGTTTCGGCGGGCGAGAGTGCATCGGCGTCGACCGCCAGCGCTGTCAGTGGCGCCTTGTCGTCCTCGACCGTGGTCATACCCCTGGTAGGGGGGCGGACGGTTTGCGTGTTCGGGTCCGAGAGCGGATACTGATAGCACCGGTCCCGACCGCTCCGGCAGACGCAGTACGTGTCAGAACCGGGAGCTTCAATGGCGCGGGCGTACAACCGGTTGCCATGAGCCTCGAACTGGAGCACTACTGCCCGAAGTGCGAGGAGTACAGCGAGTTCTGGAAGGTCGCCAGCACGACGATGCATCTCGGGCGGAAAGTCAAGTGGCACTGCGGGGAGTGTGATTACGGGTTCGTCCGCATCGACGGCGAAGTCGATACGGCACAGAGCGCCTGAGAGATATATAGCTGTACTGAGAGGTCTTAGAAGGCGTTTTACCGCTCCTCCCGGTTGCCCCAGATGCAGGATGAGCCTGGACCCGACAGGAGCGGCCGCGGACGCAACCGACCGACCGGACGTGGAACTGTCACTGACCGTGGTCCGCTACGCGGACGAGCCGGACCGCTGTACCATCTACCCGCCCGAGGCGACGGGTGACGCGCGGATGTCGACGTGGCTGAGTGCGGACTACGGGGCGTTCGTCGACCTCGCTGCCATGCAGTGACCGTGGGTTTTTATTTCATAAGCGGATAGGTCAGGTAGATGAGCATCGACGTGCTCCTGGTCGACGAGGACAGAGACGTACTCGAAATCGTCCAGACGTTTCTGGGACAGGAGGACGACCTCGAGGTGACAAGCGAGATCGACCCGGAGACGGCGCTGGATATGGCGCTGACCGGGGAGTACGACGTCGTCGTCAGCGACTACAAGATGCCCCGTCTCGACGGGCTAGAGCTGTGTACGGAGCTTCGGGAGCGAGAGCGGACGATTCCATTTCTCCTCTTTAGCGCCCGCGAGCCGGCTGACGTCAGGCCGGCGGCCGACGACGCCGGCGTGACCGACTTTGTCCAGAAGGGGACCGGTACCGAGCAGTACAGCGTGCTGGCCGAGAAGATACGCGACGCCACCTAGAGATCGGTTCGGGGCAACAACAGCGTGACCGACGCGCCGTCGGCGGTGTTCTCGAATCGCACGGTCCCGCCGTAGGACTCTACCACCCAGATGACCAGCCACAGCCCCAGCCCGCTCCCGTGGCTCAACTGGGTGATGGGTTCGGTGCCGGTTAGCACGTCCAGTTCGTGGTCCGGGATACCCGGGCCGTCGTCGGTGACGGTGACTGACACCGTCTCGGGAGTGGGGTCAACGGCGACTGTCACTCTCGGGTCATCGCCGGCGTGTTCGAGGGTGTTCTCGATGAGTTCGTCGACGACACGGCGCAGACGGCCGTCGGCAGCCTCCACCGGCGTATCCGGCGTCGAGATATCTATCGACAGCCCGTGCTGGGTGGCATACTGCGTGGCGACGGACTCGACGGCCTCGGTGATCTCGAGTGGGGTCGTGTCGGCGTCGTCGCGCCCGACCGAGCGCTCTATCTCGCGGGCGCGGTCGCTGAGCGAAGCTATCTGTTCGGCCTTCCGGCGGAGCCGGTCGAGCAACGAGCGGTGGTCCTCGTCGTCTGTCCGCTCGTAGAGCTCGTCGGCGAGCCCGAGCACGACCGTCAGGTCGTTGCGGAGATTGTGTCGCAACACCCGGTTGAGAACCTGCAGCCGCCGCTCGCGTTCTATCTGTTCGGTGATGTCGGTGTAGATACCGAAGCTCCAGACGTGGCCGTCCCCCTGGCGGTAGGGGACCCCGCGAAAGAGGAAATCCCGGAAGCCGTCGGCTGTCCGCCGCCGGATTTCGGCCTGGACGGTCTCGCCGTCGGCGCTTCGCTGGTCGAGCCGCTCGGCCTCGTGCTGGGCGTCGTCGCTCGGTGGGAGGACGTACTCGTTGAGGGAGCCGTCGACGACGGCCCCTCGGTCGAGCCCGAACACGTCGGTAAAGGCCGGGTTGACCGAGCGGACGAGCGGGGTGTCGTCGACGAACTCCAGCTCGACGACGGCGTCCGGGAGGTTGTTGAACAGGTAGGAGAACCGGTCCCGCTCGTCGCGCAGTTCCTCGCGGGTCTGTTCGAGCTCCGTCCGATCGCGCACGACGCCCGCGGTGCCGCGGAAGCCGGCCTCGTCGATGAGCGACACCTCTATCTCGACCGGGCGCTCCTCGCCGTCGGCGGTGTACAGCGTCGTCTCCAGCCGAATCGTCCCGCCGTCGTCGCTCTCACGGAGCGCCCGGATGCGCTTTTCGAAGGCGGTCACGGACTGTTCGTCGAGGACGTTCCGCGGGTGGCTCCCCCGGAGTTCGGCACGCTCGTAGCCCAGCCAGTCTGCCAGCGGTTCGGTGACGAGCTGGAACAGGCCGTCGTCGTCGAGGACATACACCATGTCCCGGACGTTCTCGATGACGGTCTCGTAGCGCAGGAGCTCCTGTTCGCGCTCGACGCGGTCCAGCGCGGCCGCCGCGTTCGAGGCGAGGATCTCCGCGACCGAGACGTCGGCGTCGGTGAACTGTTCCTGCCCGTAGGTGGCGACGCTCAACACGCCGTGGCCGTCAAGCGGGACGTACATCGCGGCGTTTGTGTCCTGGTCGTCGTAGTTTGTCACCTGGCTGAAATCGTCGACTCGGACGGTCTCGCCGCGCTGATAGGCCTCGCCCGGGTTCGCCTCGTCGGCGTCGTACACCGGTCGGTCGGGCACCCCGTCGGTGGCGGCGACCGGTTGCAACGTCCCGGTCTCCTCGTCGTAGAGCCGCACGAGGTTCAGGTCGAAGCCGAGCTCGGACTCGGCGGCGGCGACGACCGTCTCGGCCACGTCCTCGGCGGTCTGGGCCTGCATCAGCGACCGCGTCGTCTCAAGCAGGCCCGAGAGCCGCTGGTCGCGTTCCTTCTGGGCGGTGATGTCGCGGACGATACCCGCCGTCCCCTCGAACCACTCGCCGTCGTCGTCCCACAGTAACGTCATGTGGTCCTCGGCGGGGAACGAGGAGCCGTCGGCCCGCTGTAACTTCACGTCGAACGTCTCCTCATCGTCCGGCCGGTCGAATATCATCTCCCGGACGATTGATTCGGCCCGTTCGACGACCTCGTCGGACTTTATCCTGCTCGTGTGCGCGCCCAGCAACTCGGACTCGCTGTAGCCGGTCAGTGCCGTCATCGCGTCGTTTACCAGTTCGAAGTGGCCCGCCTCGTCGAGCACGTAGATACCGTCGTCGACGGCCTCGATGACGTTTTCGTACTGTTCGAGGTCCGCCTTGCGCTGGCGGCGCTCCAGCTCCCGGCTCGTCCACTCGGCCAGCAGCCGCGTGAACGTCTGCTCGTTCTCGGAGAACGGCGCTGCCCGGGGCTCGTTGTCGGCGAAACAGAGCGTCCCGTACAGTTCCCCGTCGACGACGACTTTCCCGCCGAGATAGCATTCGATGCCCGACTGCCGGTGGGCGCCGTCGTCGTCCCACCCCTCGGCAGTCGCGTCAGTGACGGCGAACTGGTCCAGGTCGTCCTCGACGATGCGGCGACAGTAGGTGTTCGACAGCTCGGTCACGGCGCCGTCCCGGATGACGTCGTGGTCGCCGACGACCGAGACGACCTCGTACTCGTCGCCGTCGATGCGGGAGAGATACCCCAGCGGGAGGCCGAGCCGGTCGGCGCCCAGTTCGAGGACGCGGTCGAGTATCTCCTCGTCGGAGAGCGTATCGGTCGCCGCCAGTTCGGCCAGCCGTTGGAGCGCCTCGTTGTTTCGCTCCAGCTCCCGTTTGCGGGTCTCCGGCACCGCGGGCTCCGAGTCCTCGACCAGCGCCCGAACCCGCTCCGTGAGGTCCGTCTCGCTCCGGGGGGCGTACTCGGTCACCCCGAGGCGGGTCGCCGCAGCGGCCACGCGACCGTCGGGTTCGGCGGTCGCGAGCACGACCGGAAGGTCGGGTCGGTCGGCTCGGATCGCTTCGAGGACGGCTAACCCGTCCAGCCCCTCCGCGGGAGCGTGGTCACAGACGACGGCGGCGACAGCGACCTCGGCGACGGCATCAAGCGCCGACTCCGGGGAGTTCGCGGTCCGAACTGGCCGGTCGAGCCCCTCGACCAGGGGCAAGGAACCGACACCGGCGGTGGCGGGTTCGGGGCGAACGTGGAGGACGACAACCTGTTCGGACATACGCGTCAGTATCGGAACTGTCCCCTACACCCATATAAATGGGTGGCCGGGATTATCAGTCGTCAGAATCGAGCGACTGCCAGGAGAGGCGGGGGTCCCGGGCCGCCGAGACCTGGTCGATGCGACCCGCAGCGGTCCGGCGGGGCGCCGAGGCGAGCGTCCCGTCGTCCTCGCCGTGGACGGCCTCGAAGGCGGCGGCCAGCTGGTCCAGCGACCGCTTGCTCTCGCCCTCCGTTGGCTCGGTCATCAGCGCCTCGTCGACGATCTCGGGCCACTTCGTCGTCGGCGGGTGGACGCCGTGGTCGAGCATTCCCTTTGCCACGTCGGCGGCGTCCTGTTCGCCCGCGCTGGCGACGAACTCGTGGTGGAACGGACCGAAGGGCACCTCGTAGGGGACCCGTTCGGCGAGGTAGTTCGCGTTCAGGACGGCCTTCGCGCTGGCGTCGGCCAGCCCCGCGTCCCCGAGGCGAGCGATGTAGGCGAAGGCCTTCACCAGCACCGGCCAGTTGCCGTAGTAGCCGTGGACCTTCCCGATGGAGTGATCGGGGCGGTAGTACTCGTAGTCGCCGGCGTCGCGCTCGCGGACGTGTGGGTCCGGGAGGAACGGTGCCAGCTCCTCGGTGACGCCGACGGGGCCGGCGCCCGGGCCGCCGCCGCCGTGGGGCGTCGCGAAGGTCTTGTGGACGTTGTAGTGCATCACGTCAAAGCCCATGTCGCCCGGACGGGCCCGACCGAGCAGCGCGTTGAGGTTTGCGCCGTCGTAGTACAGCAGCCCGCCGGCGTCGTGGACGATGTCGGCGATGCGCTCGATGTCGCGCTCGAACAGCCCCAGCGTGTTGGGGTTCGTGAGCATCAGGGCGGCCGTCTCCTCGCTCACGGCCGCTTCGAGGGCGTCGATGTCGACGCGCCCGTCGTCGCCGCTTGGCAGTTCGACCACGTCGTAGCCCGCCATCGCCGCCGTGGCGAAGTTGGTCCCGTGGGCCGAGTCCGGGATGACGACCTCCGAGCGGTCGTCGCCGCTGTGCTGGTGGTAGGCCTTGGCAATCTGGATGCCGGTGAACTCCCCGGCCGCGCCGGCGGGGGGCTGGAGGGTTACCGCGTCCATCCCGCCGATACGGCCCAGATAGTCCTGCAGTCGGTACGAGAGCGCCAGCGTCCCCTGGACCGTTCGGTCTGGCCTATCCGGGTGGACGGCTGCCGCCGGCAGCGCAGCCACGTCCTCGGTGAACGAGGGGTTGTACTTCATCGTACACGAACCGAGCGGGAAGGGGCCGCTCTCGACGCCGTAGTTCATCTGGGAGAGTCTGGTGTAGTGGCGGGCCAGTTCCGGCTCGGCGGGGTCCGGCAGTTCGAGCGAGTCGCGGGTCAGCTCGTCGGGCAGCGGCGAGTCCTCGATGTCGACCCGCTTGCTTGCCTTCTCCGAGAGCAGCGGCTCGTAGCGCTCGCCGTCGTCGTCGGTCCAGCTAGCTTGGTCATAGGTCGTCATTTGGCCACCTCCGCGAGTGCGTCGACGAGACCGTCCTCGGCCTCGGCGGTCACCTCCGTGGCCGACACCTGAATCAAGTGCTCGCCGACAGCGTGGACGGCATACCCCGCCGCCGCGAGGTCCTCGACGACCGCGCGGGCGGGCTGGTCGGTGCGGGCGGCGAACTCCCGGAAGTGGTGGCCGCCGTGGACCGGCGCCTGAATACCGACCACGTCGTCCAGCCGGGTCGCGAGGTCGCGCGGACGGGTCACGCAGTCCTCGGCGAGGTCGACGAGCCCGTCGGGACCGAGCCACGCGGCGTGCATCGCCGCCCGCAGGGCCACCCACGCCTGGTTGGTACAGATGTTCGAGGTCGCCCGCTCCTTGCGGATGTGCTGTTCGCGGGTCTGGAGCGTGAGCGTGTAGGCCCGGCGCCCGTCGGCGTCCTCGCTGGCGCCGACGAGCCGCCCGGGGACCTGCCGGAGGTGCTCCTCGCGCGTGACGAACATCCCGAGCCCGAAGCCGTAGGCGGTGCCCGTCCCCAGCGAGGCGGCGTCGCCGACCACCACGTCAGCGCCCACGTCGGCGGGTCGCTCAAGCAGCGCCAGCGCCACGGGGTCCGAGCCCAGACAGAACAGCGCGTCGTGGTCGTCGGCGAGGGCGCCGATGTCGGCGAGACGTTCCTCAACGACGCCCCGTACCGTCGGCGTCTCGGCGTACACCAGCGCTACGCCCTCGTCGACGGCCTCGGCCAGCGCGTCGATATCGGCTTGCCCGTCGGCCATCGGATACGTCTCGACCGACAGACCGGGGCCGTCGGCGTAATTTTCAAGCACTGCGCGCTTGCCCTCCCGGAGGTGGTCGGGCACCAGCACCGTCTCGCCGGAGACGGAGCGGACCCGCTTTGCGAGCGTTGCCGCCTCGCCCAGCGCCGTCGCCTCGTCGTACATCGAGCAGTTGGCCACGTCCAGCCCGGTGAGCTCGACCAGTATCGACTGGTACTCGAAGAGGGCCTGCAGAAATCCCTGGGCGACCTCGGGCTGGTACTGCGTGTAGGAGGTCAGAAACTCCGAGCGGGAAGCGAGGTCGTCGACCACGCTGGGGACGTAGTGGGCGTAGTGACCCCGGCCGAGGAACTCGGTCAGGTCGTCGTTCCGGCCCAGCAGTCTGGCCGCCTCGCGGCGCGTCTCGCGCTCGCCGCGGGCCTCGATACCGAACTCGCCGTCGAAAGCGACGGCGTCGGGCACGTCGAACAGCGCCTCGATGTCGTCGCCGCCGACCGCAGCAAGCATCGCCTCGGTCTCGGCGTCTGTGTGGGGGGCGTAGGGGCTTGTCATGGTAGCTGTCCCGAAAATCGGCGTACCGTCCCGCGGACGAACATTGGTGAGTCACCGTTGCGACCGCCCGCATATGATTATCTCGGTTCGGCCCCCGCCAAGCGGCGGCCTACTCTATCTGGTCGCGATAGGCGTCGGCGTCGAGCAGGCCGTCGAGTTCGCTCTCGTCGCCCAGTTCGAGTTCGAGCATCCACCCCTCGCCGAAGGGGTCCTCGTTGAGCAGTTCGGGCTTTTCGAACAGCGCCTCGTTGACCGCCGTGACGGTCCCCGAGACGGGCGCGTACACGTCCGAGACAGCCTTGATTGACTCCACGACGCCGAACTCCTCGCCCGCCGTCAGCTCGTCGCCCTCGCCGGGCAGTTCCACGAACACCACGTCGCCCAGCTCGTCCTGTGCGAAGTCGGTGATGCCGAGCCGGGCGGTGCCGTCGTCGGTGCGGACCCACTCGTGCGATTCCAGATAGCGACGGTCGTCGGGTACGTCGAAGCTCATCTGTCGATAAATGGCGTCGCCCGGGTACGTGCTTCCTTCGGTTCGCCCCGGATCACGACGTTCACCGACGTATCGGGGTCGGCAAAGTCGGTCGGAACGTAGGCCAGCGCGATAGGGACCCCCAGCGTCGGGCTCATCGTCCCGCTCGTGACGTGGCCCAGGGACTCGCCGTCGGCGCTGGTGACCTCGTAGCCGTGACGCGGGACCCCCCGCTCTAGCAGTTCGAGCCCGACGAGCGTCTCCGCGACACCGTCGCGCTCCTTGGCGGCCAGCGCGTCACGGCCGACGAACTCGGTGTCCAGAGCCACCGTCCAGCCGATGTCGGCCTCGTAGGGCGTGCGCGGCTCGTCCCGCGGGTGAAACTCCTCACCGGAGAGCAGAAAGCCCATCTCCAGGCGGAGCGTGTCCCGGGCGCCCAGCCCGCAGGACTGGCAATCGAACGCCTCCCAGACCGGCTCCGCCTCCGCGGCCGGACAGAGCAACTCGAAACCGTCCTCCCCGGTGTAGCCGGTCCGGGCGACGAGGCTCTCGACGCCGGCGACGGTCGCACTCGTCACCTCGAACCGACCCAGCGAATCGAGGGGGCTCGCCGTCTCCGCCCCGAGAAGCCCCTCGGCGTCCGGCCCCTGAAGCGCTATCATGGCGTACGCTTCCGTCCGGTTTGTCACTGTCACCGTCAGGTCCCACTCGTCGCGATGGGTCACCCACCGCTCTGCCATCTCCCCGTCGTGACCCGCGTTCGGGATGAAGAGGTAGTCGTCCTCGGCCCCTTCGGGCAACCGGTAAACGACGGTATCGTCGAGCAAGATTCCGTCGGCGTCGGTGATGCCCGAATACTGGGCGTCGCCGGGGGACAGCGCCGCGACGTCGTTGGTCGTCAGCCGCTGGGTGAGTTCGAGCGCGTCCGGCCCGGATACGGTCACCTGGCCCATGTGGGAGACGTCGAACTTCCCGGCGGCCTCACGGACGGCGGCGTGTTCGGCGCGAATCGAGTCGAACTCGACGGGCATCTCCCAGCCGCCGAAGTCGGTGAGGGTCGGGTCATCGTACACCCCCGCGAGCGGGGACTGTCGGAGTGTCATGGGTACTGGCTCGCCCCCTTGGACCTTACGAGTTGGCCTTCGGGGGTGGTTTCGGCCGTTCACGTAAATGGTATAGCGCGATAGCAAATCAGTCACTGGCCGCGAGAACGGCACTTCGAAGCGAGGCGAAACTCGGCGCGGCCGATACCTGCGGGAGCTATCGGTCAGCTATCGTCGTTGACGATGTCGACGACCCGCTGGCGGTCGAACAGCTCCCTGTCGCTGGTCACCGCGCCGAACTCGTCGGGGAACAGCTGCTGTGTGGCTCGCTCGGTCAAGAACAGGTTCTGTATCGGCCCCTGGTTGAGGAAGCCACCGCGGTACACCCGCCCGTTCTGTACGGCGGTCAGTTCGCTCCCGACCGGATGCTCCTGCATGTACCCCAGGACGGTGTCACGGAACTCCGCCGGCGACTTCCGCTCGTGGCCCCGAATCAGAACGACCTCGGGGTCTATTTCCAGCAGGTTCTCGTAGTCCAGTTCGGACCGCTCGGTGGAACTGAGCTGGTCGATGTCCGTTTCGGCCAGCGCGTCTGTCACGCCCAGGTCCCGCCACTGCTTCTTGCTGGTCCCCGCGTCGTCGAGTCGGTACAGCGAGAACGTCGACGGCTCGTCAGTTCCCTCGTAGGTCAGGAAGACGGTCGGCCGCTCGCTCTCGGGCGGGAGCCGGTCCCGTATCGACGCGATGAACTCGTCGTGGAGGTCGCGGAACGCCTCGTATCGGGCTTGCTGCTGGAACACCTGTGCCACCGTCTCGAAGGCCTCGTACAGCGTGTAGTACTCGTAGTCGTGCCAGTCATCGGAGCGACGGAAGATGAGGTTCCCGACAAACGGGGCGACGTTGGTCCGTATCTCCTCGACGTCGTCCTCGGACCAGTCGAACCAGTTGACGAGCATCTGTGGGTCGTACAGGTGGACGTCGCTGTCGAGCGCGTAGAACTCCTCTTTGGTCCGTACCTCGGGGTGGGCCGACAGCGTCTCCTCGTCGACGCTCACGCCGGGCAGTTCGTCGTAGACGTACCGGAAGTACCGGTCGGCATAGCTGACCCCGGTCAGCCCGTCGGCCTGTCCGAGCGCGACGGCCATGTCGGCGTAACCGCCGTCGTAGGCGGCCCAGGTCTCGGGGACCTCGTCGAAGCTGACCTCGCCCATCGGGGCCATATTCACCGTATAGGACCCAGTTCCGGTCGGGGTTCCGTTCTCCCCGGGCTGGCCGGCAAAGTCCGAACAGCCGGCGAGCAGTCCACCGGCGGCGAGCGCACCGCCGAATCGCAGCGTGTCTCTGCGTGTTGTCCTTCGTTCACTCATGATTTTAGGCTAGCCTAAAGTTGCATAAAGACACCGTTTTTTAGGTGTGCCTAAAAAATTGCTGCGGCGCGTATTCGCTGTGCTGGGGGGAGACGACACGAGCACGAACCGACACCACGGTGGGCCCGAACAGCCGCCCAGTCGTGATAGAGCTGTTTCGGGCGCGGCCCGTTCACTCCTCTATCGCGCTGTGCGGGGCGATGTGTGGCCCGGTCGGGCTCTCGCTGTCGACGGAGGCGTCGACGCGGAAGACATCGGCCAGGAGCTGTTCGGTCACGACTTCATCGGGGGGCCCCCAGTCGTACAGCGACCCGTCCCGCATCGCGATGAGGTTGTCGGCAAAGCGGGCCGCCTGGCCGATGTCGTGGAGCACGATGCCGACGGTCACGTCCGCCTCGCGGTTCAGCGTCCGGACGACCGAGAGCACGCGGAGCTGGTGGTGGAGGTCCAGAAACGTCGTCGGCTCGTCGAGCAACAGGATGTCGGTCTCCTGGGCCAGCACCATCGCTATCCAGGCGAGCTGTTTCTGGCCGCCGCTCAAGTTGCGCATCTCGCTGTCGCGGAGGTCGTCGACGCCGGCGAGGTCGATGGCGCGGTCGACGGCCGCGCGGTCCTCGTCGGTGACCGACTCGAAAAAGCCCCGGTGTGGGTAGCGGCCGTGGTAGACGAGGTCCTCGACTGTGATACTGCCCGGCGACTCGTTTTCCTGCGAGAGCAGTCCCATCTGCCGTGCGAGTTCCTTCGACCCGAGGCGATGGATGCGTTCGCCGTCGAGGCGTACCCGTCCAGTCTCGGGCTCGTGCTGGTTCGCCAGCGTCTTCAAGAGCGTGCTCTTGCCGCTCCCGTTCGGGCCGACCAGCGCGGTCACCTCGCCCGCCGGCAGGAGGACCCGCTCGCACTCGACGACCGGCTCGTCGGTCGTCGGATAGCCGATAGCGAGGTCTTCGCCGACGAGTTCGCTCGCCGTCTCGGCGGGCTCGGTTCGCTCCCCGTCCGCGTCGTCGTGGACCGACTGTTTCCCCGGCATCAGATTTCACCCATCCTGTCCTGTTTGCGCATCAGATAGAGGAAGTACGGCCCCCCGACGAGGCCGGTGACGATACCGACCGGAATCTGCGTGTCCGTCCCGGCGAGCACGCTCATCCCGAGGCGCGCGCCCACGTCGGCCCCGACCATCAGCGCCGGGCCGGCGAAGATACAGCCGACGACGAGTTTCCGGTAGTCGCTCCCGACGATGTTGCGGACCATATGCGGGACGATGAGGCCGACGAAACCGACGATGCCGGCGACCGCGATACTCGCGGCGGCGGCCAGCACGGCCACGCCGGAGAGGGCAAACCGGACCTTCTCGACGGACATTCCCAGGGAGTTCGCGGTCCGCTCGCCCAGCAAGAGGACGTTCAGCTGCCGGGAACTCACGAGTGCGAGCCCCATCGCGACGACCGTCCAGGGCAGGGCCATCCGGACCTGCTCCCAGTCGGTGCCGGTCAGCGAGCCGGTCGTCCAGGCGATGGCGCTCTGGACGACGCCGATGTCGTCGGCGAAGAAGAAAAGCGCCGTCTGGAACGACTGGAAGATGGTCCCGACGATGACCCCCGCCAGCACGAGCCTGACCGGCGACGTGCCGTTCTTCCAGGCGATGGCGTAGACGATGAGGAAGGCGACAGCGCCCCCCAGCGCCGCGGCCAGGGGCAGGAACGCCGCCATCCCGGTGAACACGACCAGCGTGAGCAGAATCATCAGCCCCGCACCCGAGGAGACGCCCAGTATGAACGGGCTGGCGAGTTCGTTTCGCGTGACCGCCTGGAAGATGGCCCCCGAGACGGAGAGGTTCATCCCCACGAGGACGGCGACGAAGACGCGGGGCAGGCGGATGTTCCAGACGATGAGACTCGCCGTGCTCATCTCCGGGACTGCCATCCCCCAGAGGAACGCGTCCCACGCCCGGAGACTGAAGACGACGTTCGGGTTGAACACCGCACGCCAGGCCTCCGCCATTGTCATCGAGTAGGCGCCGTAGCTCACCTGGACGAGCCCCCCGACGACGATGACGGCCAGGCTCCCCAGACAGAGCGTCGCGAGCGGGCCGTCGAACCAGCCCAGCCAGCGCTCCCGGCGAGTCGACCGCCGCGCGCCCGGCGTCTCACTCGCCACCGGCGCTCACCTCCGCACCGTCCAGATACGCCGCGATGCGGTCGTCGTCCATCGCGTCGAGCAGGTCGCCCTCGTCACAGCCCGCGACGACCGCCTCGGGGTCGAGATGGCCAGCCAAGCGGGCCTGGCCGGCCGTCGCCCGGGCTTCCCGCTCGTCCGGGCCGATGTACGACGAGAGGCGCTCGTCGACTCGGGCCGCGCGAACCCGCTCGAACCGCTCGGAATCGACATCGACGGGGGCGTCCTCGCCGTAGTGCTCGTCGAACCACCCGACCCACGTCCCCCGGTCGGTCCACTCCCCGTCGAGTTCGGCCTCGCGTCGGACCCAGTCGACAGTGTCGGCGACGGCGTCCCACCAGCCGTCGTCGACCCGCGTGTCGGTGATGACTTCCCGTGCTACCCGCGCACCACGACCCGCAGCAGTGATGGCCTGCTGTGACTCCTCGGAGGGTGAGGCCACGTAGAGGTCCGGAACCGGGGTCGTTCCGTCGTGGTTCGGGTAGCTCCGGTCGAAGGACTCGGTCGTCTCGCCGTCGTGTTCGGTCGTCTCGAACATCGCGTCGTCGTCGCCCAGCCCCCGCATGTACGAGCCGTCGTAGCGCGTGGCGGCGACGACGCGGCGAGCAGTGACCGGCGCACCGTCCCCGAGTGCCACGACGAACCCGTCTCCCGTCTCCGGGCGGCGAAGCGACTCGACCGTGTCCGGGACGAGCGTACAGCCCGCCCGCTCGGCGTGGTCGTGAAACAGGTCGTACAGCGTCTGGACATCGATGCCGTCGGGGAAGCCGGGGTAGTTCTCCAGGTGGGCACAGCGTGCGAGCGAGGCACGCCCCCGGTCGAAGACGACCGTCTCCAGGCCCTCGCGCGCACAGAAGATTCCCGCCGACGTGCCCGCCGGGCCGCCGCCGACGACGGCGACCTCGTAGTCGTGCTCCGCAGCGGTCGTCTGTCCCATGTCAGATGTTCCCGTTAATCGCGTCGGCCACGCGCTGGCGGTCGAACAGCTGTTCGTCCTCGGGCATCTCCGGGTACGGGCCGGACTCGTATCGCGGCCACTCGCCGAACAGCTCGGGGTAGAGCTGTTTCGCGGTCATCTCGAGCTGGAAGAGGTTGAGTATCGGCCCCTGGTAGCGCGCGCCCTGCGGGTAGATGCGTTCCTCCTGTACGGCGGTGATCTCCGAGGCGACCGGGTCCTCGCGGAACAGTTCGCGCCGCTCGGTGATGCTCGTCTCCGGTTCGAAGCCGCCGAGGAACAGAATCACGTCCGGGTCGGCGTCGAACAGCGTCTCGACGTCGACGACGCTCGCGGACTCGACCGACCCCTCGAAGGCATCACGGGCCCCGAGCGGGCGCGTATGCGAAGTCAGAAAGCCCGGGTTCGACAGCGTGTAGGCGTATATCTCGTCCATCTGGTGGGAAGCGATCATGACCGCCGAGGGGCGCTCGGACTCCTCGGGCAGCGCCGGCTCGATGGTCGACAGCAGGTCGTCGTGGACCGCCGCGAGTTCCTCGTACCGCTTCCGTTCCTGGAACGCCTCGGCGACCAGTTCGAACTGCTCCCAGAGGGTGTAGTACTCGTAGCCCTCGGCGTACTCCGGGGCCGGCTCCTGGTGGGTGTCCGAAAGCGAGTTGCCGAACCACGGGGACACCTTGTCGGCGATCTCGTCGATGTCGGATTCGCTCCAGGCGTCCTGTTTGGTTATCCACGCCGGGTCGGCCAGGTGGATGTCGCTGTCGAGGTCGTAGAGCTTCTCTTTTTTCGGTTGCCACGAGGAGTACAGGCCCGTCCAGTCGAGCGACACGTCCGGGAGCCGCTCGACGAACTGGTTCCACAGCCCGTCGTAGTAGTCGGGCGCGTGCATCGCGGTGAGACTGTCGCCCCGACCGAGCGCGAACGCCATGTCCGCGTGGTGGGTGAGCCGCGTGAACACGGTCTCGGGCGGTTCGTCGAAGGACACGTCCCTCGTCGGTGACATGGAGACCGTGTACCCGCCACCCGACGTGCCCGACTCGCCGGTGCCGGCGATCTCCGAACAGCCGGCCATAGCGAGCCCGGCGGCCAGCGACCCCCCGTATTTCAGCGCCGCTCGCCGGGTCGGTCCGGCGTCGCCGTCTGTCATCGATGACCCTCCGCCGGCATCGATACCCAACTGCTGGCAAGTTCGAGCGCCATATAATTTAGGGCAGCCTAAACCGTTAAAGCGATTTCGAATCTTAGGCCGCCCTAAAATGTTGGCCGGCGGACGTGTACCAGTTCGACCCATACCTCCCCACCACACCCACGACCCTGTAGTGAACCCACGCCGCCTCGATGAGCGAGTCTGTCGCTCGCCCGGACCCGTAAGCAGTGTTCTGTATAGCTACATACGATTTATCGAGGCGGACAGGCGCCGACGGACCGAAACACCAGAGCTAAATCCAATCATCGGTGAGAAGCCGACATGAGCCTTCTCAGCCGGTTTCGCGACGACAACAACCGAACCCGCGTCGGCCTGTACGTCGACGGCCCCAACGTGTTGCGCAGCGAGTTCGACGTCGACTTAGACGAGGTCCGGACCATCGGCGAGTCCTACGGTCCCCTCGCCGCCACGCGGCTCTACCTCGACGAGAACGCCTCGCCGGGGCTCATCCAGGCGGGCGAGGCCCGCGGCTTCGAGGTGATAACGACCAGCGGCGACGTGGACGTGCGGCTGGCCGTCGACGCGACAGAGGCCGTCGCCAGCGACCGCATCGACGTGCTCGTCGTCGCCTCCCGGGACACGGATTTCAAGCCCGCACTGGAAGTGGCGGCCCGCAACGGCGTCCGCACCGTGGCGCTCGCCCCGGGCGAACACGGGAAATCTGACGCGCTCCAGAACGCGGCCCAAGACGGGCTCTCGCTTTCGGCCGACGTGGAGTAGGCGAGGAACCGAACGGAGTGAGGTTCCTCGAAGCGAACCGGGGAGCGAAGCGACCCGGAG